>NZ_BAABGP010000018.1:0-355226 GCF_039541635.1 Microbacterium panaciterrae | reverse complement strand
TCAAAGCGGGCATGAATCTACTCCTCGGTTAGATCATGCCCTCCGACGATCCCAGGCCGATTCAGATCGCGGCCTTGCTCAATCCATTTGGTCAGGGTTCGCGTGGCGTAGTTGTGCCTCAGCGTGTACGGCGATGAGCCTGGAGCGATTCCGCCGGCGAGGACGCGGCAGCGCTGGTAAGACGCCCAGACCCAACGGCCCGGATAAGGCTTGCCCGGCCGCTGTTCGAAGAAGTATTCGCGTCCGGGAGCGCGGAGCTCGGCGAGTTGATCGAACCGCTCCAGCAGACCGGTCAAGTCGTCGCCCACGGGAACACGACGGTCCTTGTTGCGCTTAGACCGTTCGATAGTCAGGATCGCCGAGTCTAGGCTGACCTCCTCGCGACGAAGCAGGCGAGCTTCCTGTGGTCGCAGCCCGCATCCGAGGATGAGGCGAAACAGAACGGGCAGCGTGTATTCGCGGAACGGGCTGAGCGCCGAGTGAGGAACACAATCAGTCGCGGCGAAGAACGCCGTGAGCTCGTCATCGGTAAATAGGTGCGGCAATTTCGGGGAGCGAGGGCTGATCCACTCGGCGGGAAGCACGAATGCGTCCGCGCCGGCAAGGCGCAAATACGTGCCGAACGCGCGGATCGCGTGCGCCTTGTAGGCGGGGTAGTCGACGCGCGTGCCTTCCCGACACCATTCTGTCGCCAGATCGCGGGTCAGTATGGCCTCGCCTGGATGGCGGGCGGTGCAGAACCGGTCGAAACTGAGGAGCGGATAGATCCAGGTTGTCCGGGAGTAGCCGAGGGACTCGCGCCAGTTGAGCATCGCCTCGATTTGCGGTGCGAATGCGCTCGTGAATGAGATCACCGCAGTCCCTCCCTGGTGCAGGCCCAGCTGTCCAGAGGCAGACAGCATTCTCGAAGTGAGGCGTCGGCCAACGCGATGTAGCGCCGAGAGGAGTCGATGCGGCTGTGTCCGAGGATCTGTGCGGTCAGCTCGAGCTGGGCGCCGGACTCGACGAGGCGAGTACCGGTCGTGCGCCGCAGCGCATGGAACGTCTTGCCGTCCCCGGCGCGATGAATGACGCCGGCTTTGTCGAGCCATCTCGCCATCAGCAAGGCACCGGTCGGTCCGGTGAGCCGCACGAACGGAGCCTTCAGCCGCACGAAGACCTCTGGCGCGGTGGATTCCGGTCGACCGTTGAGTAGCCAGTCGGCGATGGCGTTGCCCGCAGGAGCTGATAGTGGCAGCGTCAGCGCTTCGGATGTCTTCCGTTGAACGAGGCGAATCTCGTCACGGTGCCAGTCGATCGCATCCCGGCGCAGCTCGACGATGTCGACCCCCCGAAGCCCGGTCGACAGCGCCAGGGCGACCATCGCATAGTCACGTTTCCCGTGTGGGGCGCTGGTGTCGATCGCGGCGAGGATGCGGGTTGTCTCATCCATCGTGAAGCAGGGCAGCACCCGCACCCGCCGTGGCCCGACTTTCCCGAGCAGCCCCTCAGCGTCGACACCAGTTAGTCCCTGGCTGTTCGTGAACCGGAGGAACCGCCTGATCGCCCAGACGGGGTTACCCATGCCGGAAGTATGTCGAGGACGCACGTCGATGAGATATCCACGAACATCATCAACCGCCAAGTCGCCCAACGGCTTACCTGACCTGTCGAGGAAGCGCAGGAACTGGCGGGCTTCACCGACCGCGAGCCGCGTCGATCCCACTGACAAGTCCTGTCGTGACGAAGCGGCAAAGTCTTCGAGCACCGTCTCGTAGAACGGCGTGACACCCGAACGGGCCGGTCGCCGCCGCCAGCGAACCTCCCCGCTCAGCTGAAACTCCAGCATCGCCCGCACCGATTTCTCCAGCGACGAGCGCATCACGGGCCCGATCTCACCTCCGCTGAGGCGCACGTCCATCGCCCGTAGGAAACGCTCAACGAGGTCTGCGTCCAAGTGCTCTCTTCCCTGCGCCCGGCAGAACCGGACCACTGCTCGACAGCACTCTCGGTAATACAACAAGGAGTTCGGCGCGAGTCCGACTTGCGCGGCCCCCGTCAACACTCCTTCGACCAGAACAGACAATTCATCATCCACAACAAGACCTCTCATCGGATGAGTGCGGCTGCCGTTAGCCGTACTACCAATCACGATGCGCTGTCGGTCAGGTTGATGCCACCACGATCATCAACACAGATCAGCGACAGCGAAGAGAAGATCGTATGGGCACGGCGGGCATCCGCCCTCGGAGCGCACCATCCCGCAGCACCCGTCGAGGACCAAGACCGGATCGCGACCGCTACCGCGAGGCCGAGGCGGCGCTATCAGCCGCGATCTCCGCCGACGACTGCGAACACCGCACCGCCCCTTCGCACAGTGCCGTGCCGCGGGCGGCAGGCTGGGCTGCTGCGAAGACCGCGTCCACCCACGTCAGCGCGCGCATGCGGAATCTTGGAGCCTGCTCCCGGTCCACCATGGCCACACGCGGATGATCCGCTATCTCCCGGCACTATCTGCGGTCTGGTTCAGTGGTTCTGGATGAGGCCGGGAATGGCTGGCTGGCGATGCTGGATGGGTCATGGGGAGCCACAGCGCCCCTGATCATGCTCATCAGCGCCGCGATCAGGCCAGGAAGCGCGGCATCATCGTCTGGCTGGGACATGAGCCAGATGTCCATCGCCTCGCCCATACCCATGGCGACCGCGATCAGCAATGCGGGCGGGACATCGTCGCGCACGGCACCCACACGTTGCCCCGTGGCGAGCACTTCTGCGATCCAGGGGAGGGAGGACTGCTCGAGATCCTCCTGAGCCTTCTGCGCCGAGGGGCCTTTCGCCGCGTTGGCCCAGCCGCGCAGCATGGCCGCCAACTGCGGGGACGCGACCAGCGCTCTCATCAGCCGGAGGTAGTAGTCGCTCAGGATGGCCCAGAAGGCGTCTGCATCTCCCACATCGAGATCGGGCAGCGGGCCGACCTTCTCGAAGAGTCCGGCCAGGCCGAGCTGTGCGACGTATCCGTACAGATCCTCTTTGCCGTCGAAGTAGTAGTACATCGACCCCTTGGAGATTCCGGCGGCATCGATCACCCGGTTGAGCGAGGCGTCGTGAAAACCGCGCGTCGCGAACTCGTCGAGGGCCGCCTGCACGATCGACTGCTGCTGGGTGGCAGATAATTTCGCGAAGCGGGGTCGGACCATGCTCTCAGTGTGCCGGAGCCTGGTCGGGAAACGGCGGGAGCTCGACGCGATCGTGGAAGCTCCGGCCCATTGCGATGCTGGCGACCTTGGGGAGCCCCATCGTCTTCAGCACCGTGTTCCTGACCAAGAGCTGGAACGCGTTCTTCGGGGCGAACGCCAATCCCAATCCCTGGGCGGCATCCTGTTTGGAACGCACCAGTGGGGCCAGCCGAGCCTCGTAGCGGGCGAACGCCTCGCGGTGGTCGCGGGTGCGTGCGAGTTCGGATGCCAGCGTGTACGCCTCCACCACGGCCAGCGCCGATCCCTGCCCCGCCAGGAAGGACGGACCCGCAGCGGCATCACCGACCAAGGCGATACGACCGGTCGACCACGCGGGCATGCGGATCTGGCTGGCCGAGTCGAAGTAGAAGTTCTTCGCGTGGGGCATGACCGCCAGCATCTCGGGAACCTCCCAGCCCATGCCGCTCGCCTTCTCGCGCAGCAGGCGCTCCTGCGCAGCGCGCTCGATCGGCACGTCCCCGTCATGACGAAGAGTGAACAGGAGCAGGGTGGCGTCATCGCGAAACGAGAGGCGGATCGCCTGTCCCCCGATCTCGGCGTACATCAGGGCGATGAGCTCGTCACGTCGGGGATACCGCTCCGCGTCGAACGCGGCAACCACCAGGCCGAGATACTTCTCGAACTGCTCATCGGGGCCGAACGCGATCCTGCGCACCTGCGAATGCAGGCCGTCAGCACCGACGACGAGATCGAAGTCGCGGGTGCTCCCGCTCCCGAAGGCGACCCGAACGCGCTCGCCATCGTCGGCGAGCTCCTGCACCGTGTCGCCGAGCACCAGCTCCACCTCGTTGCCGAGCGCGTCGTAGATGACCGAGGCGAGGTCGGCACGCGGGATGCTCAGATACCGTTTGTTCGACTCGATCACGGCCTCAGGGTTGAACGACGCGATCTTGCGACCGTTCCGGTCGATCGCCCGCGCCTCGGTGAAGACGTAGCCGCGCGTGCGGAGTTCGGGGACGATGCCCATCTGCTCCGCCACGTCGAAGCCGGCGCCCCAGAAGTCGATCAGGTAGCCGCCGGTGCGCAACTCTGCGGCATGTTCCACGATGGTGACCTCGTGACCCGACCTGTTTAGCCAGAACGCCAGCGTCGGGCCGGCGATCCCCGCGCCCACGATCAAGATCCTCATGATGCATCCTCTCTTCGGACGCTTTAGACCATCAGTCTAAACCGATGGTCTAACACAATCAACGGTGCTGCTGAGCGGCTCGGCGCGCTCCCGCGGGTTCACCGCGGCGTACTGGTCTTGAGGCGTTCCTCGTCGATGTCCGAAATCGAGGCCGCCTCCTCTGTCGCCTGACTCGGTCGCAGCGCCACGCGGGACGGACCGGTGAACGCTGACGGCTCGGCGCCGGGGTGCCGTCGGGCCTGGATGGCGAACAGCATGATGCCGAGCGCGACGGCGGCGAACGATGCCCACACGTTGGCGGGGACACCCAGGAAGCTGATGCTGGAGGGGTCGATGCGGATCGATTCGAGGTAGCTGCGGCCCGCTCCGTACCAGATCAGGTAGGCGGCCAGCACTTTGCCCCATTGCAGGGTGAAGCGGCGCTCGAGGTACAGGATCAGGGCGAACCCGAGCAGGTTCCAGATGATCTCGTAGAGGAACAGCGGCTGGAACAGGGTCCCGGCGGGCATCCCGGGAGGGAACTTCGGGTTGGTGGACTCGATCTGCAGTCCCCACGGGAGCGTTGTCGGGAGGCCGAACAGTTCGTGGTTGAAGTAGTTGCCGAGCCGACCGAGCGACTGTGCGACGAGCAGGGCGGGAGCGAGGGCATCGGTCAGGCTCCAGAATCGCACCTTGGCCCGCCGGCAGGCGATCCAGATCCCGACCGTCCCGCCGATCAGTGATCCGTAGAGGGCGTTGCCGCCATCCCAGATCGCGAACACGTTCCAAAGGTTGTCGCCGGGCGCGAAGTAGTCCCCCACGTGCGTGAACACATGGTAGAAACGCGCGCAGACAATGCCGAGGGGCACGGACCACAGGGCGATGTCCACCGCGAACCCTGGTTCGATGCCGCGCCGCTTCAGGCGCCGGCTCAGGATGAGCGTCGCCACGATGATCCCCGCGATGATGCACAGCGCGTACGCGTGAACGGTCAGCGGGCCGATCGGGAACTGCGCCCACGATGGCGGCGGACTGGGGATGCTTGTTCTCACGGGTTGTCCTTCGATGGGCTCACGCGAACCTGAACCGGCTCAGAGTACGTGGTGTGTGCATCGGTGTGGCTGAGAATCCAAAACTCCGGTGACAAGGACTCTCGCGATGGCCAGCGATTTCAGGCCGCCCCATGTTCGCCGCCGAGAGCTCGGCAAGTTCAGGGCAGGCACCTCAGCCAACCGGGTCGGCTCCGCTCGCGCGGGGTGCCGACGGTGGACCGTGATGATCTGATGCGCTGTCTGCCGATGCGGGCGCTGCCTGTTCGCGGAAGTAGTCGGCGATGCGGTGGGTCCCGGTGGGGAGGCCCACCGCGTCGGTGACGAGCCCTTCGCTGAAGAAGCGGGTGAGGTTACCGACGCGTGGACTCATGCGGTCTGCGATCCATTCGGCGGAGCGCAGCACAGGGGCGGGAACGCCGACGCTGTGGGGCTTCTTGCCGACCGCGGCGAATGCCAGCTCTTCGACCTGCCGGAAGGTGAGGATGTCGGGGCCGCCAACATCCCATTGGCCGGGGGCGTCAGGGACACGGTCGACGATGAAGTGTGCAAGGTCGGCGCCGTGGATGGGGTTCAGGCGGGTCTCGCCGGTGCCGAGATGCAGGGACATCCCCGCCCGGGCCATGGTGAGCAGATCGGTGAGGTCGGAGAAGTAGCCACTGGGTTTGAAGATCTGCGTGGGGATCCTGCTGCGCGATGCGGTCTCTGCGAAGGCGGTCTTGGCTCTCATGGTGAGCGAGGTGCCGGTCTCGGAGTGCAGCACACTGACGTAGCCGAAGGATCGGACGGCGGACCGTTCCGCGTCGCGGAGCACGGCCAGGTTCGCCGTGAAGTCGATGTCCCAGGGATCGGACTTCTGCCTGGTCACGCCGAGCGAGGAGACGACGCGGTCCACGTCGTCGCAGATGCCGTCGGTGATGGCGGGGTTCGTCACGTCGCCGATGACCCACTCGTCGACCAGTCCGGCAAGAGCCGGGGACCCGAAGGGCCCCGGCCCGAGCGCTCGTTCCCTGTTTCGCGCGAGTGCCGTGATGCGATACCCGCGGGCATGCAGCTCGGAGACGAGGTGGCGCCCGAGGTAGCCGGTGGCGCCGATCACGAGGATGGTCTCAGTCATGTGCGGTTCCTTTCGGTTCACCCGGCATCGAGGAGTGCCGGGTTCAGGCTGTGGAGGGTGTAGTCGAGCTCTTCTGCGGTGAACAGGCCCGGGTGGCGGACCAGGACCTTGCCGGTCGGGGAGAGGATGATCGTGTACGGCAGTTCGCTGACTCTGAATCGTGCCGATTGCGTTCCGCGAGGATCGCGCAGGATGGGGAACCTGATGCGGTTCGTGGTCACGGCCGCTTGTCCGGTGGCCGGATCATCGGCGACGTCGATGCCCAGGAACGCGACCGCCCCGCCGAGCTTGTCGGCTTCGGTCTGGTCGTCCGGGAGCTGGATGTTGCAGGCCGTGCAGGTCGATGACCAAAAGTCGAGGACGGTGAAGAGCCCTCTCGTCGTTGCGCTGGTGGTGAGCGTGCCTGTCACGGCGGGGCCCGTCACCGGATCCGGGGTGTCTCCGATCTCGGTGCCTCCCGGGATCGCCACCTTCAGGTCGACTCCGGCGACATGTCCCTGCTGTGAAGCCGGCAGCGCGTCGTTCGCGAGGACCGCGAGGCCATGACCGAAGGGGTCGGTGTCGGCGGACTCGACGCCGAATGCGGCGTGCTGAACGATGTGCCCGGTGGGGTCGATGATGAAGATCTGGCTGCCGTGCGCGACCGAGCGGGTGGCCGGGTCGAGCTGGATCGGGACGTCGTACGCTTTCGCGGCATCGGCCAGCCGGGCCGGGGTTCCGGTGAGGAAGTACCAGTTCGGCAGGCTGCCCAGCCCGTGCTGATCGGACCAGTTCTTCACGTCCGACGGCTTCGGGTAGTAGGGGTTGGCGTTGATCGACACGAATGCGATGTCGGATCGTTCGGACGGGGGCAGATCCCGGTCGGCGGCGATGATGTCCGTGGCGAGCATCGCGCACTGATCGGCACACCGATCGTCGTTGAAGGTCAGCACCACAGCTCTGCCCCGAAGGCCTCGTTCGTCGAAGGCGCGGCCGTTCTGGTCGGTGAGCCGATAGCGCGGCGCCGTTGCAGGGTCGGTCGGACCCGGGGTCACTCCGAGCAGGTCCGCGGTCTGCTGGTTGAGTCCCTTCGGCAGCGATTGTGCCGGTGTGGCCGGGGTGGGCTGGGACCAGCCTGTTGAGGCCGCGACCAGCAGCACGACGGTCACGATGAGAAGGCCGGACAGGATCCAGAGCACCACCCAGCCCCGCACCCCCGGGGTGCGTTCGTGCTCATTCGGCGATGCCATGTGTTTCCCTCTCTTCGCTGTTCTCCGCGGGCGCTGCCGCGGGGCTGCGCGCGTGCTCTCGGATCGCTGCGCTCACGAGGACTGTCAGGACCACGGCGACGAGTGCTGCGCCGAGGGGCAGCCACGCCTGCTCGAGCGTCTGTGAAGCCGCGCTTTGGAAGCCGTCGAGCACGCGGGTGATCGGTGCGGCGAGGTCGGGGGCACCGAGCCGGCCCGCCCAGAACGCGAGCAGGTAGAGACCGATCGCGACGCACACGCCGCCGGCCGCTCGGGGGATGTAGGCCGCGGCGGGGCGCAGCGCGCGCAGCGCGGCGGCATCGGCACAGGACACGATGAGCGCGGCGACGATCGCGAACAGGCCCATCCCCAGCCCGTAGGCGGTCACCGTCGCAACGATCGCCGGCGTTGTCCCTGTCGTCAGCGCCCCGCCGACCGCGGCGATGAAGACGGGCAGCGAGCAGCTGAGCGATCCGATCGCGTAGGCGATCCCGAACCCGACCATCGCGAAGAACGCGGTGCCGGCACGAAAGCGGGGCACGGACAGGACCGAGATCATCTTTCCGCACAGGCCCAGGACGCCGAGCACGATGATCGCTGTGCTGACCACGAGCATGACCCACGGGGCGCTGGCGTCGATCAGCCCGTGGATGGAGGCGATGGCGGCCGCCGCCACGCCGAAGACGGCGAGGAAGCCGATCGTCAGCGCGGCCCCGGCGCGCATGGCCGCAAGGGATCGGCGGGTCCAGCCGTCCTGCGTCGTGTCGATGAAGGCGGTCAGGTACACGGGGAGCAAGGGGAATCCGCAGGGGTTCAGCAGACCGATCATCCCCAGCACGAAGGCGTACGCGACAGCTCCTCCGGTCACGACCGTCGCCTCGCGTCGAGCGCGGCCAGGTGTTCAAGATGTGCGTTGTAGGCGGCGAGATCGGCGTCGCCGTCGCGTTCAGCCTTGCGCTCCGCTGCCGCGGTGTGCCGTGCATCGCTGCGCTGCCACTGCAGGAAGAGGACGGACAGCACCAGGAGCGTGGGCAGTTCGGTGAACCCCCAGGCGATCCCCCCGGCAGTCTGCTGGTCTCCGAGGGCGGTGACGCCGAGCGAGCGCGTCGGTGCGGCGTAGTAGGTCACCACGACGGTGCTCGCCATCATCAGCACGACTCCGAAGAAGGCGTGGAATGGCACCGGGATCGCCATCTCCGCGATGCGGCCGACGGTCCCGGCGGCCTGCCCCATCGGCCCTCCGCCCCGTCTCGGCGAGGGGTCGATCCCGAGAACGCCCCAGAAGTAGAGCATCCCGATCAGCAGGAAATGGATGAGCATCAGGTTGTGCCCCCACATCGTGCTCATCAGCGCAGTGAACACGGGCGTGAAGTAGAGCCCGTACAGACTGAACAGGAACAGGAGGCCCGTCACGATCGGGTTCGCGAGGACCGCCGCGGGCCGGGAATGCAGGATCCGCAAGAGCGCGGACCGGACCCTTCGACGCGATCGGCCTCCCCCGCTGAGGGTTCGGAGCAGCAGGGTCACCGGCGCGCCGAGGGCGAGGAAGATCGGTGTGACCATGCTGAGGGTCATGTGCTGCACCATGTGCACGCTGAACAGCTCCATGCCGTAACCGTCGAACCCGGTGGCGGTCATCAACTCGAGCGTGAACACGCCGACGATCCAGCACACTGTGCGTGTCATGGGCCAGGCGTCACCACGACGCCGGAGTGCCACCACGCCCGCGCCATAGACCAGCAGCAGGCCGATTCCGAGCAGCGGCAGCACAGGGATCGGCTGCGGATGGACCGCGAACAGTCGCGAAACGGTCAGCGGCATGGTCGGCATCCACATCGACCCCGTCATGCCCGCCGCTCCACCGGTCGGCGGCACGAGCTCCATGAAGACCTGGGGCGGCATCAGAGACCGAGGACGAGCAGGTCGGCTGCGGCGGGCTCCCCGGCCGCGTTCGTGAACGCCCGCAGGGCGACGCCGAGATGTTCCCGGTCTGCAGGGGCCATGCGCTCGAGGACGTCCTCGATCAGCAGGCGACGATGCTCCGTGACCGTGTTCACCAGCCCCCGGCCCGCGTCCGTGAGTGCGAGCAGCACCTCACGCCGATTGGCGGGGTTCGACTCGCGGCGCGCCCAGCCGCCCGTGACGAGGCGGTCCGCGGTGCGCGTGAACGTGGAGATCGTCACGCCGAGCTTCTCCGCGAGCACGCCCATGCGCAGCGGCCCTGACGAGGAGAGCACGACGAGGACGCGGAACTGGGGAAGCGAAACACTCTCCAGTGCCGGGACCATCGATCGGGCGATGATCCCCAGCAGGGCTCGCGATGCCGTCACCGTCGCATCGGTCTCCGGAAGGTCCCCGTCCGCCGCCTCAGCTGGCCTGCTCTGCATGTCGTCATACTCCCCGGTCGCGATACTTGCATGCATACAATGCTTGTGTGACAGCAAGTGTAGCGCGTGTGGCGACCTGGTTCCGGAAGAACCGGTACGGCCTGCTCACCCTGGCCCTCATCATCGGAGTGGGCGCGGGGCTCGGCGCCTTGGCCTTCCGCGCGCTCGTGCTCGGAATCACGTGGGCAACGACCGGGAGCGCGGAGTTCGGTCAGGACGGCCGTGTGCCCAGTGCACACCTGCCGTGGTTGGGTCTCGGCTTCTACGTGCTCATTCCGGTGATCGGCGGGCTGATCTACGGGCCGCTCGTCTACCGGTGGGCGCGGGAGGCGCGTGGCCATGGCGTGCCCGAGGTGATGATCGCGGTCGCCGAGGGCGGTGGTCGTATTCGTCCGCGTGTGGCCGTCGTGAAGGCGCTGGCCTCCGCGTTGACGATCGGCACCGGCGGGTCCGTCGGCCGGGAGGGCCCGATCGTGCAGATCGGGGCGGCGCTGGCCTCCGCTCTCGGGCAGGGCACCCGCCAACCGGTCGGGCGGCTGCGGATCCTGGTCGCCTGCGGGGCGGCCGGTGGCATCTCCGCGACCTTCAACGCGCCGATCACCGGAGTGTTCTTCGGGGCGGAGATCATCCTCCGAGAGATTTCCGCAGGGTCGCTGTTCGCGATCATGCTGTCCGCCATGGTCGCGGACGCCGTCGTCCGGCCGATCCTCGGTGCGGACGCCTTCCTCAGCGGCTTTCCGCATGACGCGGCGTTGGGGCATTCCGTCGATTATCTGCTCGTCGCCGTCCTCGCCGTGATCGCTGCTCTGGTGGGGCAGCTCTTCCGATACGTCCTGTACGCCGTCGAGGATCTGTGCGACAAACTCTGGGGCAACCGTCCGGAATGGGCACGTCCCGCCGTGGGCGGACTGCTGCTCGGCCTGCTGCTGCTCGCCGTGCCGCAGATGTTCGGCGTCGGCTACCCCGTGATGTTCCAAGCGCTCCACGGCGACTACGGCCTCTGGATGCTGCTGTTCTTCGCGTTCGCGAAGATCCTCGCCACTTCCCTCAGCCTCGGCATCGGCGGATCCGGCGGGGTGTTCGCCCCATCCCTGTTCATCGGGCTCATGCTCGGCACCGCCTACGGCGTCCTCGCGCACCAGCTGTTCGGCGAGGCGGCCGGAGACCCGGCCGTGTACGCGGCGATCGGCATGGGCGGGGTGTTCGCCTCCGGCACCCGAGCGCCGCTGACCGCGTTCGCCTCCGTCGTCGAGATGACCGGAGACGTCTCGCTGGTGCTTCCCGTGATGCTGACGAGCGCGATCGCGACCGTCGTGTCCCGCTCGGTGTCGTACGGGACGATCTACACCACCAAGCTGCTCCGTCGCGGACAGGACATCGAGAAGCAGCAGGACCGCGAGTATCGACGCATGCTCGGCGGCGGAAACGACCCCTCCGCAGCCTGACCCGAAGCCGGGTCCCGAACGCCACACGCTCGCGTAGGCTGGACGAGGCGCGTCGGGAAGTCTGGTCGACACCGACGCCGGCGCACCCGCCGGCGTCACGACCAGAGGAGACCCGTGACCCACTTCGCGCACGCTCGCAACGCCCGCCGCCGTCTGCGCAGCTGGGCGACGAAAGAGACCACCGGCGGGATCCTGCTCCTCGGCGCCGCGGCTTTCGCCCTACTGTGGGCGAACTCCCCGTGGCACGGCGCCTACACGGCCCTGTCTGAGGTCACGATCGGTCCGGCATCGCTGCACCTGAGCCTGCCGCTGTCCGCATGGGCGGCTGACGCTCTCTTGGCGGTGTTCTTCTTCGTGGTCGGCGTCGAACTCAAGCACGAGCTCGTCGCAGGAAGCCTGCGGCGCCCGAGGGAGGCCGCCGTCCCGGTCCTCGCCGCGGTCGGCGGGATGGCAGTGCCCGCACTGCTCTTTGCCGGGGTGATCCTCCTCAGCGGTGATCGGGACGCGCTGCACGGATGGGCCATCCCGACCGCCACCGACATCGCCTTCGCGCTGGCCGTGCTGGCCATCTTCGGCCGGGGCCTGCCGAAAGCACTGAGGACGTTCCTTCTCACGCTCGCCGTCGTCGACGACCTCCTCGCGATCGTGGTCATCGCGATCTTCTACACGTCCGGCATCAACCTGATCGCGCTGGCCTGCGCGATCGTCGCCGTCGCCCTCTTCGGACTCATCGTCCGCTCCCGCCGCCCCCGCTGGTGGCTCCTCCTACCCCTCGCAGCCGTCGCGTGGGGCTTCATGCACGCCTCCGGCATCCACGCGACGATCGCCGGTGTCCTCCTCGGACTCGCCGTTCCCGCGCGGCCCGTGCATGGCGAGTCCCAGCCGCGCACCCACCGGTTCGACGACGCGGTACGCCCGTTCTCCTCCGGCATCGCACTGCCCGTCTTCGCGTTCTTCTCCGCCGGCGTCTCCCTGATCAGCGACGACAGGCCCCTCGCTGTGCTCGCACAACCGGTCGTCCTCGCGATCGTCATCGGACTCGTGATCGGAAAACTCGTCGGGGTACTCGGCATGACCGCGCTCCTCACACGCCTCACCCCGCTGCGCCTGCCCGACGCGATCGGCATCCGCGACCTCCTCCCCATCGGCCTGCTCACCGGGATCGGCTTCACCGTGTCCCTGCTGATCGCAGAGCTCTCGTTCCCGGACGGCACCCACACCGGCGGAGCCAAGATCGCCGTCCTCGCAGGTACACTCGTCGCCGCCACCGCGGCATCCGTGCTGCTGAGATGGGATGCCCGCAAGGCCCGTGCGGCGGACATGAACGACGACGGCCGCGCCGACCAGGACACCGGCGTCATCGGGATCGAAGACGACGCCTGACTACTTAACTCGAACGCGACGAACCTCGGAGGTGCACCCGCCACCCCACTGAAGCAAGCAAGCACTTCAGAACTGTCATGCGCATCGCGGTGGTCGCGTTCGAGCCCGATTCCGGGTTAGCCGAAAGGAGAGCAAGGAGATCGCTCTGGTTGCCTCGGAGCATCCCGCCACCTTCGCGCTGTTCGAAGTCCGCGGGACGCGATGGCGGTCGATGTGGTTGGTTTGTCGGTGAATTTCGACAGCGGATATCGGTGAACTTTGACAACACCCGCCGGTCACGCGGATTGGATGTCGATCAATTTCGAAAGCACCGCGGTGCTGGATCGAGAGACCGCGTTCAACAGGTCCCTGAGCTGCTGAGCCTGAACCCGTGGCGAGGGTGCCGAGATTCTTGCCAACGTCATCAATGAGGGTGTAGACCGGCGAATAGCAAAGGCGCAACGGCTGCGACACCCGACCTCGGCTACAGCAAGGGAACCCAAAGAGATGCTCCTTCGCAAGAGGGCGTTGCTGGTCGCAGCAGCCGCCCTGTCCGCAGTCATTCTCACCTTCGGCCTAGCAGGTCCGGCGAGTGCCGCGACGACCACCGGATCCGATGCGCCTCCGACGTCGCCGCCAACGGTCACCGTATCGGCCCCAATGACGATCGACTGCTCCACGCTCAAGCCTGCTGGTCTCAAGTATGCGATCGAGCACAACGTGAATATCTGCGGCGTCCTTGACCATGGATCGAAGGCGGGGAATGGTTCGGTCACACCAAACGCGAACCCGGTCGTCGGCGACTGCGGAACTGCCAGCATCAGCGGGTGGACCCTGGGCAGCGGCAGGGCCTATTTCCAGTTTCGTTTGGTCTCATCGACAGGGGCGATCTGGTACTACTCGACATCCATCGTGTATAGCGGCTCGGCAGGCGGAGGTTCGCTTACCTTCAGTGGCTGGTGGCCAGGAATCGAGGCTACGGGCGGCGGCCCAGCGAACACCGGTAGTGGATGGGCGGACGCATACGTGGCCGGATCCGTCACGACCGATTGGGCCGAATGCACGATCGGGTATCCGTCAATGAGCCTGTTCGTCGGGTAATCCCAGAGAAGCCTCAAGCGCCGACGAAAGGTGACGCCATGACCAGCAATGAAGAGCCGATGATGGGTGTTCCCGTGTCGGCGGAAGAGGCCGCGCGGCGAAAGGCGATGCTCGCTGAGTTCCTCGCGAGCGGGGCCCTTCCGCCGCTGTATCGGCTATCAACGATGGCCCCGGACGTCGACTGGGGAACGACGACATACGGCAGCCCAACACCCATCTCTCAGACGAAATACGTCTGGGAAAAGGGAGCAGCGACGACGCCTCGCTTCGAGGTTCATACGCTCGAGTTCGGCGCCGCGGACGAGATGACGATCGTGCCCTGGGGATTGAACTTCGGGGGTCCTCCGCCCGACGTTCTCACAGCACCGGAGACCATCCCGGTATCGATCGACGAAACACCCCAAACGGGCCAGGTCCTCGCTTCGTCCTCGAACGGCTGGATGGTTGTCACCGAAGCGCCGAACGGCACCTTCTTGGCCCTTGGTCCCGGAGCGCTTCCGAGTTCCCTGACGCTCGTGAGCGTCGTTGTCGCTGCGCCTGTGTGACGAGGTCCGAGGATTAAACGCCGCCAACGAGACCGTTCGTCCTAATGAGTGCTGCCGATACTCACCAACATCTCGGGCCTGGCGACGTCGCGACCGCTGTCGAAACTCACCGATGTCCGCTGTCGAATCTCATCGACAAAACCAATGTGGTGCATACCGGCCAGGCTGGCATGCACGTTGCTGCACAACCGCGTCCCTGGTCCGAAGCACATTATTCCGCGTGTTGCCGGCCACCTCGGCCATGTCACGCTGGAGGACACGCGCGAATCGGCATATTCAATGAGTAGGAATAATCGAGGCAGAAGCTGCAGCCGACGGTCGCTGCCGCCGACATCGTGGCAAGAGTCGACAGGCTCTTGTCGAGCTCGTGCCACTTCTCGGTCTTGCGGCCGAAGTTCATCATGTCGGTGAACACAGGGCGGTGGTGCCAGAGCACCCCGATCGAGTCAGGCACCCGGCCGAACATCTTCTTCGTGGCGAACTTCACCACGGCGCCGTAGAGTCCGGTCACCTCGGTCGCCGGGATGCGGGTCTGGGTCGTCATGATCTGCTCCTTCTGCGGCGCGCTTCTCGCGCCTTCGCACATGAAGACACCGGCCGGGGCGGATGTGTGACATCTTGATCCGATGACGGCTCGTGGGACGATGGCTCCGTGGAGACCACGACCTTCGCCGCGACCGACGGCTTCCCGCACACCGCCCTCGTCGGGGTCACCGGCCCCGAGGAGACCCTCGCGGTGCAGGGCGATCCGCGGGCCGTGCTGCCGCTGGCCTCCGTGACCAAGCCGCTGACCGCGTGGGGCGTGCTGGTCGCGATCGACCATGCACTCATCGACCTGGACGACCCGGCCGGCCCCGCCGGTGCGACCGTGCTCGACCTGCTCGATCACACGAGCGGGCTGCCGATGGAGGGATCCGAGCCGCAGAAGGCCCCGGGCGAGCGGCGCATCTACTCCAACGTCGGGTTCGACGTGCTCGCTGCGCACGTGGCGGACGCCGTAGGGATGGACTTCGCGGATTGGATGCGGCGCGAGGTCACCCTTCCGCTCGGCATGGCTCAGACGGACGTCACCGGTCGGCCGTCGGCAGGTGCGCGCTCCTCGATCGAGGATCTGCTGACCTTCGGCCGCGAGGTGCTGCGGCCCACGCTGATCCCCGCCGCGCTGCGCGATCTCGCGCTCGCCGTCTCCCACCCGGGGCTGCACGGCATCGTGCCCGGCTACGGCGCGTATGCGGACAACCAGTGGGGCCTCGGCTTCGAGCTCAAGGGCGCCAAGACCCCGCACTGGCTGAGCGACACGCTCTCGCCCGAGACCGCGGGCCACTTCGGGGCCCTGGGCAGCCTCCTGTTCATCGACCGGTCGCACGACATCGCCGCCGCGTTCCTGTCCGGCGTCCCGTTCGGCGAGGAGCACAAGCGGATCTGGCCCCCGCTCACCGAGGAGATCGTCGCCCGCTACGGGCGAGGCTGATCAAGACGGAGCATGCCGATTCGCCCGACCCTCTCGCGGCGTGGTTGCGGCTAGGGTCGGGGCATGGTCACAGTCGACGTCGGATCGGCCGCACGAGAACGCCAGCGCACGTGGGTGCTTGGCGGCGCGCTTCTGGTCGCCTCTCCGGTCGCGGCACTGGCCAGCACGGGCGCGCTTCTCGCGCTGGTCAGGGCAGTCGATCCGCTCTTCGCGCTCGGCGTGCTCGTCTTGGTTGTCGGGATTGGGCGAGCCGGTAGTGTGACGGCGCGTCGACCGCTCGGCACAGGGGCGGCGATCGGACTCGTCGTCGTGATGCTGACCCAGCCGCTCGTCGCCGCCGTGGTCGACCCACCTCAATATCAGATGCCGCTGAGCAACTCCGTCCCACCACTTCAGCTCGTCGTCCCGGTGACATTGTCGGTGAAGCTCATGCTCGCTCTCATCGCGGCCATTCAGATCGGCCGTGTCGGTGTCGTCCCGCGACCGTGGAACTGGACGCCTCTCTGGGTGCTGTGCGCTGTCGCGATCATGACTGCCGTACCTATGTCGCCGTTCTGGACACCATTGATGGGATCGGGAGCCAATATCGCGCCGCTCATGGTTGTGTTCGATGCATTCGGCCTGGCGCGTCAGGCCGCGGTCGCATTCCTCGGGATCGTCGCGATCGTGCTCGGAAGCCGATCAGGGACAGGATCCGTCCCGGTCTACTCGTCTGCCGCGCCCTGAGGATCCGGATCCGTCATCGTGTTGCGGAGGCGGGGACGTCGCCGCGGCCGGCGGAGTAGCCTCGATCGCGGGCCGGATCCGGTCCGTCCCGAGAACCCGCCACCGAAGGAGATCCGCCATGGCCGAGGTCGAGAGCTTCACCCTGGACCACACCGCCGTCAAGGCGCCGTACGTGCGGCTGATCGGCGTCGAGCAGGGGCCGCGCGGGGACGAGATCTCGAACTTCGACGTGCGGTTCGTGCAGCCGAACGAGGGCGAGATCCCCACCGCAGGGCTGCACACGATCGAGCACCTACTCGCCTCGCTGCTGCGGGACCGTGTGGACGGCGTCATCGACATCTCGCCGTTCGGCTGCCGCACCGGGTTCCACCTGATCATGTGGGGCCGCCCGGAAGTGCCCGCGCTCGTCACGGCGATCACCGACAGCCTGCGCTTCATCGCCGAGAAGGCCGAGTGGAGCGACGTGCCCGGGGTCAGCGCCGTGGAGTGCGGCAACTACCGCGACCACAGCCTGCACAGCGCCCGCGAATGGTCCGCGCGGATCCTCGAGCAGGGCATCAGCCGCGACGCCTTCGCCCGCGTTCTGGGGTGAGTCGCCGGGTCGTTGAGCGAGGACCGTTCTCCGCGGGATCACCGCGTTTCGTCTCGCTGCTCCTTCGTCGCTGCTCGTTCAACGGCCCCGGGATGTCACACCCGGGGGATGCGGAGGGTGCGCACCTCGAAGGGGCGCAGCGACAGCGCGCCGCCGGTGCGCGGATCCGCCAGCTCGTCCTCGATGAGCGAGACCTCGCGGATCCCGCCGTGCTCGAACCCGACCGACAGCGTGCCCGTCGCGCGGCGTCCGAGCGCCTCATACACGCGCACGATGACGTCTCCGGAGCGGTCGTCGGCGAGCTTGACCGACGAGACGACGATGCCGTCGCCCTCGATCGAGACGAGCGGATCCGTGCCGTGCGCGCCGCGGACGATGGTCTCCGGCGCATTCAGGCGCTGCCCCTCGGCGGTGGCGAGTGCGGCGTCCGCGCCCACCACGAAACCGACCGTGATCTCGTGCACGCCGTGGTCGGTGTCCGGATCCGGGAACCGCGGAGCGCGCAGCAGGGAGAGCCGGATCGTCGTGGTGGCGTCGTCGCCGGACGCCTCGCGGCTGGTGTCATAGCCGTAGACCGAGTCGTTCACGAGCGCGACGCCGAAGCCGTCGTCCTCCGTCGCGAGCACGAACCGGTGCATCGAGGTCTCGAACTTCGCCGCCTCCCAGCTCGTGTTCACGTGCGTCACCCGGCGCTGGAAGCCGAACTGCGTCTCGGCGAGGGTCTCCCGGGCGAACACGTCGAGCGGGAAGGCGAGCTTGAGCAGCTTCTCGGCCTCGTTCCAGTCGATCCGGTTGCGCAGCAGCACCGTGCGCGATCCTGGGGCGAGCGAGATCGTCTGGCGGATCTGCGACTGGGAGAAGGATCGCTCCACGACGACCTGCGCGACCCCGTCCACCACGGACGCCGAGATCGAAGAGATGTCCACGAGGTCGTCCACGCGGTTGCGGTAGTACTTGTCGATGTCCCACGCGTCCCACATGTTCGGGAAGTCCTGGTGCAGCTGGAACAGGTTCGCGGGGGATCCGGCGGGGATCGCGTCGCGGCCGGTGACGAGGTCGATCGCCGAGACGATCAGTCCGTCGCGGGAGATCAGGATCGTGACCGCGTCGTTCGTGAGGCGGAAGCCGCCGTCCTCCTCGGAGAGGCGCGTTTCGTCTCGGTCGGCTGCGCCGTCCTCGCTCAACGACCCCGGGGTGAGGTCGGCTGCGCCGTCCTCGCTCGACGACCCCGGGGTGGGGGTGGCTGCGCCGAGGGCGCCCGCGCCGCCGACCGGAGTGTGCACCGGACGGAACACGATCTCGAGATCCCCGGATCCGGCCAGCGCCTGGCGTGCCGTGGCGGCCAGGGCGTTCGCGGCCTCGGCGACCTGCGTCAGCACGGCCACGGCCTCGCGATGCACCCAGGCGATCGAGGTCCCGGGGAGGATGTCGTGGAACTCGTGCAGCAGCACCTGCTGCCACAGCGCGTCGAGCTCGTCGTGCGGATACGCGGTGCCGAGCCGTACCGCGGCGGTCGTGGCCCACAGCTCGGCTTCGAGCAGCGCCTGCTCGGCGCGGCGGTGCGTGGCCTTCGTGGCGTGCTGGCTGGTGAGCGTGCCGCGGTGCAGCTCGAGGTAGAGCTCGCCGACCCAGACGGCGGGGTTCGGCAATTCGGCGCGCGCCGCGTCGAAGAACTCGTCGGGGTGGATCCACTCGACCTGGGCCGATCCCTCCAGCGAAGCGAGCCGGGTGGCCTTTCCGGTCATCTCGCGGGTGGTGCCGCCGCCGCCGTCTCCCCAGCCGACCGGGGCGATCGATCGCGTCGCGACGCGGTTCTCCTTGAACTGGCGGGAGGCCTTGGCGACCTCCATGCCCGAGAGCTGCGAGTTGTAGGTGTCCATCGGCGGGAAGTGCGTGAAGATGCGCGATCCGTCGATGCCCTCCCAGTCGAAGGAGTGGTGCGGGAAGACGTTGCGCTGGTTCCAGGAGATCTTCTGCGTGAAGAACCACTCGAACCCGGCCCGGCGCATGAGCTGCGGCAGGGCGGGGGAGTAGCCGAAGCTGTCCGGCAGCCAGACGCCCTTCGAGCGGATCCCGAACTCGCGCTCGAAGAAGCGCTGACCGTGCGAGAACTGCCGCACCAGGGACTCGCCGGTCGGCATCACGGTGTCGGACTCGACCCACATTCCGCCCAGCGGCAGGAACCGTCCCTCGGCGACGGCGGCCTTGATCCGCTCCCAGACCTCGGGGCGGTGCTCCTTCATCCATGCGTACTGCTGCGCGCTGGACATGCCGTAGCGGAACTGCGGCTGCTCCTCGAGCAGGGTCGTCATCGACGAGGTCGTGCGGGCGACCTTGCGGATCGTCTCGCGCAGCGGCCACAGCCAGGCCGAGTCGATGTGGGCGTGCCCGACCGCGGCGATGCGGTGCGCGCTCGCGTCGGCGGGCGCGGCGAGCACGTCGACGAGCTGGGCGCGGGCGTCGCCGGCGGTCTCGACGATCCGCTGCAGGTCGAGCACGTCGAGCGCGTCATCGAGCGCCTGCAGGATCCGCATGCGCCGCGGGCTGGTCTCGGGAAGCTCCGCCTGCAGCTCCAACAGCACCTCGAGGTCGAGGGACAGCTCGAACACCTCGGGCTCGAACACCGCGAGATCCATGTGCCGCACGCGGTAAAGCAGATCCGGCGAAGAGGTGAGGATGTCGCCCTCGTGCGTCGGCAGGAACGGATGGTAGTCCAGCAGCACCGGGTTGGAGGCGCCCTCCAGGTACAGCTCGACCGCCTCCTCGCTCTCGGCGCGCTCCGTGATCGGCACCCACTGGTTGCGCGGGTTGATGCTCTTCACCGGGACCGGCTCGCCGTCGGCGCCGGCCCGGTAGGCGAGGGCCTCGCATTGGAAGCCGGTCATGTTGACGTCGAAGCCGAGATCGATCAGCGCCTCGACGCGGCGCCCCTCCCAGGCGGCCGGGATCGCACCGCGGATCCGGAACCAGGTCGTGCCCCATGCCCGACCCCATTGCCGGCCGGCCTCGAACGGCGCATAGTCCAGCGCGATCCCCTCGGAGGCCGGGATCGGCTCGCCGGGGAGGACGTGAGCGGTGATCTCCAGAGGGATCCGGGCGGAGTGGATCGCGGGCCGCACGCGCTCGGTGAGCACGCGCGCGACGCGTCCGGTGGTGAGCGAGGTCTCTTCGTGCACGGGGGCGCTCCTTCGCGGTGCGAAAATCAGAGTACTCGTCCGCGGAAATCCCCGCGGACGAGTCAACTAAAACGATCTAGTACGGTGAGTCTATGTCACAGGCGAAGCGCACCACCATCGCGGACATCGCCCGGCTCGCGGGCGTCTCGCCCGGAGCGGTGTCTTTCGCCCTGAACGGGCGCCCCGGCGTCAGCGAGCTGACCCGCCGGCGTATCCTCGAGATCGCCGAGGAGCACCAGTGGCAGCCGAGCTCGGCAGCTCGCGCGCTGGTCGGGTCCCGCGCCGGCGTGGTCGGATTCGCCGTGAACCGTCCCGCCCGCACGCTCGGCACCGAGGCCTTCTTCACCGACCTGATCGCGGGAGTGCAGTCCGCGCTCGCCGCGCACGGGATGGCGCTGCAGCTCGTGGTCGTCTCCTCGATCGAGGAGGAGATGGCCACCTATCGGCGCTGGCGCAGTTCCAACCAGGTCGACGGCGTGATCGTGATCGATCCACGCGACGACGACCCCCGGTTGTCGCTGCTGGGTTCGTTGCCGCTGCCCGCCGTCGTGATCGGCAGCCGCGCGTCGGTCGGGGATCCGCCCTCCATCTGGCTTGACGACGAGGCCGCCGCGCACGCCCTGTTCGACTACCTCGCGGCGCTCGGGCATCGCGAGATCGCCTACGTGTCGGGACCTGCCGAGTTCCAGCACACCCGGATCCGCACCGACGTGCTCGCCTCCCTGGCGCGCCGGGACGTGACCGGAGAGACGCTCGTCACGGACTTCTCGCCCGCCGCGGCGACGTCCGCGACCCGCACCCTGCTCAGCCGCGCCGCCCGGCCGACCGCGATCGTCTACGACAACGACGTGATGGCGATCGCCGGGCTGAGGGTCGCGCAGGAAATGGGCGTGTCCGTGCCCGCCGCACTGTCGGTGGCGTCGTTCGATGACTCGGTGGTGACCGGGCTCGTGCATCCCTCGATCACCTGCCTCACCCGCGACACCTTCTCCCTCGGCGAGCAGGCGGCGGTGTTCCTGCTGGAGATGATCGACGCCGCAGATCCCCTGCCGGCGCGCCGTGGTCCCGCCCCCACGCTGACGATCCGCGAGAGCACCTCCTCACCCCGGCGCTGACAGGGGCCTCAGAGTCCGGCAGGGCGGATCCGATAGAGTTCGAGCGCTGAAGTGAGGAGACGCACATGGCGCCGGACGAGACCGTGAAGAAGCACCAGGACTACAACCCGGGACCGCGGGTGGGGATCACGTTCTCGACCTTCGACCTGCTGCACGCCGGGCACATCATGATGCTCGCCGAGGCGAAGCGGCAGTGCGACTACCTGATCTGCGGGCTGCAGATGGATCCCACCCTCGACCGTCCGGAGAAGAACGCTCCCACCCAGACGGTGGTCGAGCGCTACATCCAGCTGCGCGGCTGCTCGTACGTCGACGAGATCGTGCCCTACTCGACCGAGCAGGATCTCGAGGACATCCTGCGCTCCTTCAAGCTCGACGTGCGCATCGTCGGCGACGAGTACGAGGATCGCGACTTCACCGGCCGCACGTACTGCGAGGAGGCGGGCATCGAGCTGTACTTCAACAGCCGCGATCACCGCTTCTCCAGCTCCGGCCTGCGCAAGATCGTCGCCGCCAAGGAGGCCGAGCGGGTCAGCCGCGCCTGAGCGACACGTCGGCCCGGCCAATGTGCAGGGAGGGCGGGCTGTTCCGCAGGGCCTGAGCCCGGCCAGGCCGGAGTGGTGCCCATGATTCCGCGGCTGCCGTCGGGCAACGTGCTCGCCGGCCCTGCATAACGGCGGGGCCTCCCTGCAGATTGGCCCGCCCGACGGCGAGACCCGCGGTCGCGGCCAGGCCGCCGGAGTGCCGGGCTCGAAGCTGCCGTCTCAGAAATCGGCGGTATGGTCGACGACCGTGTTGTTGGAGGAGTAGGTCCCGGCGCCGGACGCGAGGTCGGGCCGGATCAGGTCGGTGATCCCGCGGGCGGCGAGGGCGGACGGATTCGCGGCCGTGCGCGAGGTGACGAAGGCAGGATCGGCTCCCGCTGCGCACGCATCCACCCAGGCCTCGAAGATCGCCCCGCCGGGGCTCATCGCCGCACGGCTGACCGGGACCTCGTGCTCGTCGACCTCGATCACGATCGCGGTCGGACGCGCGGGCACCGGCCGGCGCGCGCGCAGCTCGGGGATGATCTCCGCGAAGCGCCGCCCGATCGGCTTCGCGTCGCCCGCCTGGTCGATCAGGCCCAGCGAATACTCCAGCTCGGGGTAGTCGGCGAGCTCGCGGCCCACGTCGTGCGAGCACCACCAGGTCACGCCCCAGAGGTTCTCCGTGCGCACCGCGGCGCGCACGGTCGCCTCGAGGAAGTCGGGGGTCTGCTCCGGGGTCAGGCAGTTCGAGGGGGCGCCGACCTCCTGCAGCCAGATCGGCCGGTCCGGATCCGTCGCGAACGCTCGAGACAGCTCGATCATGTACTCGGCGTGCCGGTCGCTCGCCGCCGAGCGGCCCCCGTAGCGCTGCGCGGTGCCGTTGAAGATCCACGAGTGCACGGTCGTCATGGCGCCGATCCGGGTGGCGTGGGTCGGCACGAAGCCGTGCCCGTCCATGTACCAGGCGGCGTCGTACTCGCTGTGCACGTGCGGCAGGCCGGGGGCGGAGCGATCCGCCGCGTCCAGCAGAGTCGTCAGCCACGTAGCCGCTTCGTCGGGCGAGACCGGCCACGGGTGCGGATGAACCGCGGCGGAGAACTGGTTCACCTCGTTGCCGAGCGTGAAGCCGAGGAAGTTCGGCGCGTCGTGCAGGGCGTCGCCGAGCCGCTCGACGAGGGCGACCTGGCCGCTCAGCGCGATGGGATGCGTGAACATGTTCTTGTCGTGCCAGGTGAACAGCCACGACGGGATGAAGTCGAAGCTCGACAGGTGCCCCTGGATCACGTCGACGCTCACGTCGAGCCCGAACTCGGCGGCCACGTCGATCACGGCCCGCACGTCGGCGACCGCCTTCTCGCGGATGAGTGTGCGGTTCGGCTGCAGGATCGGCCAGAGCGGGAAGATCCGCACGTGGTCCAGGCCCAGCGCGGCGAGCCCGGCGAAGTCGCGGCGCACATCGTCGAGGTCGAGGTCGAGCCAGGCATGCATCCACTCCTTCGCCGGGGTGTAGTTCGCGCCGAACCGCAAGGGGGTGTCGCGGGTGGCGGCAGCACTGAGGGTCATCGGGTACGTCCTTCCGGAACGGGCTGGCGCGGGTGGGGTGAGTCGCCGAGCTCCTGCTGGAGATCCCACAGCTGCAGGGTCAGCTCACGCCGGATGCCGGCGTATGCGGGATCGAGATGCACGCTGGTGAGCTCGTACGGATCCGTCTCCAGATCGAACAGCTCCCACTCCGGAGGATAGGACGTGTCGCCCGTGTTGGGCAGTCCCATTCCGTCGGCGTAGTAGTAGATCAGCTTGTATCGGTCGGTGCGCACGCCGTAGTGCGCCCACACGTGGTGCATGTGGTCGTCGTGCTCGTAGAACCGGTAGTAGTGCGCGTCGCGGACCGGGATCGGATCCGGCTCGGTCACGAGACCGACGAGGCTGTGCCCCTGCATGCCCTCGGGGGCGTCGACGCCGGCGAAGTCGAGCAGCGTCTGCGCGATGTCGACGTTCGAGACCAGGGCGTCCGTGCTGCCGGCGGCGACCCGTGCCGGGTAGCTGAGCACGAGCGGCATCCGCAGCGACTCCTCGTACATGAAGCGCTTGTCGAACCAGCCGTGCTCGCCGAGGTAGAAGCCCTGGTCCGAGGCGTAGATCGTGACGGTGTCATCGAACTGGCTGCGCTCGCGGAGGAAGCCGGTGAGCGCCTGCACGCCCTCGTCCACCGCGGCCACGCAGCGCAGATAGTCCTGCATGTAGCGCTGGTACTTCCACACCGCGCGGTCGGCGTAGCCGAGCTCGGCCGGCGGATCCTGCTTCAGGTCGATGTCCGTGAGGTAGTCGGCGATCCGCATGGTGGCGTGGTGGGCGGGGGTGCCGCGGCCGTCGTAGTCGTCATCGAAGGTCGGCGGCAGCGGGATCGGATCCGTGAACAGGTCCGCGTGCCGGGGGTGCGGCAGCCACGGCCGGTGGGGCGCCTTGTGCCAGACCAGCACGCAGTACGGCTCGTCGCCCTGCGCGGCCATCCAGGCCAGCGCGCGGTCGGTGATGATGTCCGTGACGTAGCCCTCGTGGCGCACCGGGCCGAGTGGCGTGTAGAACTCCGGGTCGAAGTACTCGCCCTGATCCGGCAGCACCTCCCAGTGGTCGAAGCCGGCCGGGTCGTGCGCGGGCCCGTGGCCGAGGTGCCATTTGCCGAACATGGCCGTGCGATAGCCGGCCGCCCGGAGTGCGGTGATGAACGTCTCGTGGTCGTTCGTGAGATGCGTGGCGAGCGTGGTCACGCCGCTCGTGTGGCTGTACGTGCCGGTGAGGAACGCGGCCCGGCTCGGCGTGCACAGCGCGTTTTCGACGAGCGCGCGGTCGAAGCGGACACCCGTCGCGGCGAGGGCATCGATGCCCGGAGTCGCGTTGACGGCAGAGCCGTAGCAGCCGATCGCGTTCGCGGCATGGTCGTCGGTGAGCACGAACACGATGTTCGGGCGGCGGGTGGGGTTCATCTGTCTCCAGGAGTGCTGAAAGGCTTCGGTTTCCCGGATCCCTGTCGTTCAGGCCTGTTGGACGACGTCCCGTCCGTATGGCATGCTAGGCACACTATAGCGTTTTAGTGATGGGATACCAGCGCCGCCGGCGGTGGACCCAGGACCACTTCGAAGGAGAACGTCCATGAAGATCCGATCCACTCTCGCCCTGGGCATCGCCGTCACGGCGGCGCTCGCTCTGACCGGCTGCACCGGTGGTGCACAGGCTCCGGACTCGGGATCGTCCAGCGGGGAGATCAAGGGACAGATCACGTTCCAGACCTGGTCGCTGAAGAACGACAAGTTCACCCCGTACTTCGAGAACGTCGTGAAGGCGTTCGAGAAGGCGCACCCCGGCACCACGGTCAAGTGGATGGACCAGCCCGCGGACGGCTACGAGGACAAGGTGCTGCAGCAGGCCGAGTCGGGCGAGCTGCCCGATGTCCTGAACCTGCCGCCCGAGTACGCCGCCCAGCTCGCCCAGGCGGGGCAGCTGGCCGACCTGAAGAAGGCGTCCTCGATCCTCGGCGACTACGTCGCGGGCGGCGTCGGCGCGTACACGTACGACGGTCTGGACGGATCCTTCGGGTTCCCCTGGTACCTCGGCACCGAGCTGAACTACTGGAACAAGGACCTGCTGGCCAAGGGCGGCGTGACCACTCCGCCGAAGACGATCGACGAGACCCTGGACGCCGCGGCCAAGCTCGCGAAGGTCGGCGTGCAGTCGCTGTCCGATGTGCCCAGCCCGAAGTCGCTGCAGATCATGGTCTCGGACCAGGGCGGCACGCTCGACGTCTACAAGGGCGGCAAGTTCGTCTTCAACACCCCCGAGGCGCAGGCCATCATCCAGCGCTACGCCGACCTGTACAAGGCGGGGGCGATCACGCCCGAGGCGCTGCAGAACGCCGGCACGGCCAACGCGAACGTCAACAACTTCAACAAGGGCACGGTGGCGTGGACCACGGCCGGACCGAACTACATCGACAAGGACGTGGCCGTCAACGCGCCGAGCCTGCTGCCCGCCGTGGTCGCCACGGCCGACTTCGGCACCCCGCCGCTGTTCGTGCAGGGCATCAGCGTCTCCGCGAAGTCGAAGAACTCGGCGACCGCGCTGGCGTTCGCCGAGTACGTGACGAACGCCGAGAACCAGGTCGCGTTCGTCAAGCTCGCCTCGGGCTTCTTCCCCGGTGTGAAGAAGGCCAACGACGACCCGTCCGCGTTCGCCGAGACCGCGCAGAACCCGCAGCAGGCCGTGGCGACCACGCTCGCCGCCGCCCAGATGGGCAAGGCGAAGCAGACCGGTTCGCCGAAGTACACCGAGGCGATGGAGAACTACGCCAAGCAGCAGATCGCGCTCGCGGTGAAGGGCGACATCTCGCCCAAGGAGGCGCTGCAGAAGGCCGTCACCTTCTGCGAGCAGAACGTCGTCAAGTGATCCGATGAGCTCGCGACGGAGGGGGATGAAGTCATGAGAAGACAGCGCTGGTACACACCGTACCTGCTCGTGCTGCCCGGAGTGGCCTGGGTGTTCGTGTTCGCACTCTGGCCGTTCCTGAACACCATCGTGCTCGCGTTCACCGACGCGCGCCCCCTCCGTCCGGTCTCGTTCGTGGGGCTGGAGAACTTCGGCCGGCTCTTCCAGGACGAGCGGTTCTGGTACGCGCTGACGACCTCGCTGGTCTACGTCATCGTGTGCGTGCCGCTGCTGACGTTCCTGCCGCTGCTGCTCGCGATGCTCGTGCACCGCAAGATCCCCGGGATCGGGTTCTTCCGCACCACGTTCTACTTCCCGGTGATCGCCTCGGCCGTGGTCGTCGCGATCGTGTGGGAGTTCCTGTTCTCGGGCAGCGGCACCATCAACACGGCGCTGAAGTTCTTCGGTTTCGTCGATCGGCCGATCGAGTTCCTCTCGGATCGGTGGCTGCTGATCGGCTGCGCGATCGGCCTGACCGTGTGGAAGGGCCTGGGCTACTACATGGTGGTCTACCTCGCGGCCCTCGGGAACGTCGGCCGCGAGCTGCATGAAGCGGCGGCCATGGACGGCGCAGGCGCCTGGCGCCGGTTCTGGGCGGTGACCGTGCCGGGAGTGCGCGGGCCGATGATGCTCGTCTCCGTGCTGATCTGCGTCGGCGCGATGCGCGTGTTCACCGAGCTGTTCATCCTCTCCAACGGCACCGGCGGCCCCGGTGGCCAGGCGATGAGCCTCGTGATGCTGATCCAGTCGATGGGCAAGGGGCTGAACGGGCAGATCGGCTACACGTCGGCGATCTCGCTGGTCCTGTTCCTGCTCACGCTCATCCCGCTCGCGGTCGTCGGCATCGCGAACAACGGCGACATGATCCGCGAGGCGCTGAACAACCGGCGGGCCCGCCAGGAGATCCGTGCCCGCCAGCGCGCCGAGCGCGCCGAATCGCGCACCGAGTCGCGCACCCGCACGGAGGTGACCGCATGACCGTCCTGGCCCCGCGTCGCACGACGAAACCGCCCCGCGAGCGCGCCTATCGCACCCGTGGATCCGCCGACATCATGAAGCCGTCCCTCGGCGGCCTCATCGGCAAGTACGTGCTGCTCGTGGCCGTGCTCGGGATCATGGTGTTCCCGTTCATCTGGCAGCTGTCGACCTCGTTCAAGGGCTCTTCGGAGGACATCTACGGCTTCCCGCCGAACCTGATCCCGAGCGCTCCGACGCTGGATCACTACGCCGAGGTGTTCCGCACCATCCCCGTGCTCGACTATGCCTGGCACTCGCTGCTCGTGGGCGTCGGCACCGTGCTCACGAACGTCGTGTTCGCGACGCTCGGCGGGTACGCCCTGGGCTGCCTGAAGTTCCGCGGTAAGGGGATCGTGATGGCGATCTTCTTCTCCACCCTGCTGCTGCCCGGCGAGGTCACGCTGACCAGCCAGTACCTGACGGTGAAGTCGCTGGGACTGGCGAACACCCTGTGGGGCGTGTTCCTGCCGGGTGCGATCGCCGCGATCAACGTGCTGCTGATGGCGGCGGCGTGCCGGATGATCGCGCCGGACACCCTGGACGCCGCCACGATCGACGGCGCCAACACGATGCAGCGTCTGCGCCACATCGTCTGGCCGAACATCCGCGGGATGGTCTCAGTCGTCGCCCTGTTCGCCTTCATCGGCGCCTGGGACGACTTCCTCTGGCCGCTCGTGGTGCTGTCGGATCCGGCGAACTACACGCTCACGGTCGGCATGAACTATCTGAACTCGAACTTCGGATCCAACCCCCGCGTGATCGCGGCGGGCACGATGATCGCGCTGGTGCCGATCATCATCCTCTTCGCCGTCCTGCAGAAGCAGTTCTTCAAGGGCGTCGAAGAGGGGAGCGTCAAGGGATGACGGCGGCGGTGACGTGGGCGGCGATCCCGCAGCCCACGTCCTTCCGCGCGGCCGGGGGCCTCTGGGCGCCGGTGCGGGTGCGGGTCGTCGCCAGCGATTCCGTGCTGTCCCGCGAGGCCGCGCGCGTCGAGGGGGAGCTGGCCGGGCTCGGGATCCGCGGCGCGGCCGCGGCCGGCGATCCGGTGCTGCGGCTGCGGCTGAGCCCGCTCGCGGAGCGCCGGGACGTGAGCGACGAGTCGTTCACGATCGACGTCGCCGACGACATCGTGGTCACCGTGGCATCGGCGGCCGGGGCGTTCCGCGCGACCCGGCAGCTGCTGCACAACCTGCGAGCCCAGGGGGGCGTCCCGCGGGGGAGCGTGCGGTCCGCGCCGGCCGTGGCCGAGCGCGGACTGCACCTCGATGCCGGGCGCAAGCACTATCCGGCGGACTGGATCACGGCGCAGCTGCACGCGGCCGCCGATGTGGGCATCAACGTCTTCCAATGGCACTTCTCGGAGAACGAGGGCTTCCGGCTGGAATCGGCGGCGTTCGCGGAGATCGTCTCGGACGAGCGGATCAGCCGTGCCGAGGCGGCCCAGATCGTCGCCACCGCCCGCGATCTGCACATCGACCTGATCCCGTCGCTCGACATGCCGGGGCACCTGCGGCACGCGCTGCGCGCGCATCCCGGGCTGCGCCTGCCGGAGACGGAAGGACTCGAGACCGACCACGCCCTCGACATCACGCGCGAGGATCCGATCCTCTTCGCCCTCGCGCTCATCGACGACATGATCCCGGCCTTCGCGCACAGCACCCGCTGGAACCTCGGCGGCGACGAGTTCGTCGACTTCGACCGCATGGCCGAATACCCGGCCCTGGCGGAGGCGGCCAGGCAGCGCTACGGGTCCGAGGGGACCGGGTTCGATCTGCTCACCGCCTTCGTGAACCGGATCGCGGCGCACCTGCGCGAGCGCGGCTTGGAGGCGCGCGCGTGGAACGACGGCCTGCTCCGCAGTGAGCGCGAACGCCTGGATCCGGATGTCGTGCTGACCTGGTGGACGAACTGGAACGCGGCCATGCGGCCGGTCGCGGACGCGGTGGCGGCGGGGCATCGTCTGGTCAACGTCAACGACGCGCTGTTCTACTACGTGCTCGGCGAGAACGCCGGCTACGGCTACCCGACCGCCGAGCGGATCTGGGCGGCCGAGTGGCATCCGGGCCTGTTCCCTTCGCTGTGGGGCGCGGACGGGCAGGGCACGGTGCGGCAGGAGCTGCCGCTGCCGTATCCGGAGCTGCTGCTGGGCGTCTCGTTCGCGGTGTGGTCGGACCGGCCGGACGCGCAGACGCCGGAGCAGGTCGCGGAGGGGATCAGGGGACCGCTGCGCGCGATGGCGGAGCGCGCGTGGAACGCCGGCAGCGCACTGGGGATCACGGAGTTCGCGGCGCTCGACGCCGCGATCGGGGGAGCTACCCCACTCGAAGAAGAGAGAAGGCAGCAATGAAACGGACGACAGCAGCATTCGGCCTCAGCGCGATCCTTGCGGGTCTCGCCGTGTTCGGGGCGACGCCGGCCACGGCGGCGGATGCACCGGCGCAGGTCGGGAACACTTCGCAGTGCTCTGCCACGCCCCTCACGATGGCGTACTACCGCACCTGGCGCGATGTCACGGTGCCGCAGAGCGCCAACTCGAACCTGCCCGACCCGAACGTGACGCGGATGACCGACCTCCCGCCCGAGGTCGACGTGGCGATGGTGTTCGACGCGGGAGCCACGGCAGGCACCGACTACTGGCGCGCGCTCCGGGACGAGTACGTGCCGGCACTGCACGCGCGCGGGACCCGCGCCGTGTACACGCTCTGGATCGACAAGCTCGCCAAGGCGAACATCCCGCTCACCGAGCAGGCCTACCGGGACTACGCGCAGCAGCTCGTCGACACGTACGTCACGCCCTACGGGCTCGACGGCATCGACATCGACGTGGAGTCGTACCCCACCGGTGACAACCTGACGCGGGCGATCGGGGTCTTCCGCGCGCTCGGCGCGCTCCTCGGGCCGACCTCGGGCACGGACAAGATCCTCATCTTCGACACCAACCAGAACGGCGACACCCCGCTGTTCGAGGCCGTGTCGGACAAGGTGTCCTTCGTGCTGCTGCAGGCGTACGGCCGGGGCGCCGCACGGCTTCCCGCGACGTGGAACACCTTCGCCGACGACATCGCGCCGTGCCAGTTCCTGCCCGGCTTCTCGTTCCCGGAGGAGCAGGATCGCACGCACTGGGGCGATGCCGAGGGGATCTACGACCCGGCCACGGCGCCGTCGTCGACCGCGTACGGCTACGCCACCTGGCAGCCGGCGGAGGGTGCGAAGGGTGGATTCTTCGCCTACGCCGTCGACCGTGACGGCAAGGTGTGGGGCGACAACACCATCACGCCGACCTCGTTCACGTGGATGAAGAACCTGTCCGCGGTTCAGGACGACGCCGCGGGTGTCGCGCCGAAGGCGCCGACGGCGGCGCTCGCTGCGGATCGGGTGACCATCAGCGGTGTGGGGGCACCGGGTGCCACTGTCGAGGTCGCGGTCACCGGCCCGGGGCGCTTGCCCTCTCCGGCTTCCGCGACGGCCGCCGTGGACGGGCGGTGGTCGATCACGCTCGACCGCAAGCTCACCGTGCCGCAGACGGCGTCGATCACGCAGCGTCTCGCTCACACGGCCTCCTCGGAGCCGGTGACCGTGCGGTTCCAGCCGGAAGAGGGCTGACAGCAGGAGGGGAGGACGACCGCGGTCGTCCTCCCCTCCCGTGGTGCGGGCGGGTCAGCCCTTCGCGGCGGCCTTCATCGCGCGCTTGTGCTCGCGGACCCGGGTGAGCGACTCCGGCGAGACGATGTCGGCGACGGAGCGGAACGATCCGTCTTCCCCGTAGGGTGCGGACGCCTTGCGCCAGCCCGCCCCGGTGAATCCGTACTGCTTGCCGAGGAGGGCGAGGAAGATCTTCGCCTTCTGCTCGCCGAAGCCGGGGAGTCCCTTCAGCCGGCGCAGCACCTCGACGCCGTCCGGATCCTGCCCGGCCGTATCGGGCGCCGTCCACAGGTTCGCGGCGTCGCCGCCCCAGTCGTCGACGAGCGTCCGGCACAGCGCCTGCACGCGCGCAGCCATGGATCCGGGGAAGCGGTGCACCGACGGCGTCTGCGTGAACGCGGCGAGGAACGCATCGGGATCGTACGCGGCGATCGCGGCAGCGTCGACGGCTCCGGTGCGCTGCTCGATCTTGAGCGGACCGGCGAACGCGGTCTCCATGGCGACCTGCTGATCGAGCAGCATCCCGACCAGCAGCGCCAGCGGTTTGTTCGTGAGCAGTTCGTCGGCGGCGGTGTCTCCGGTGATGTGAAGGGCCATGCATCCAGTCTGCCAGGGGTGATCGCCCTCCAGCGCGAGAACTTCCTTGTGATCGGCAAGTGCCGCGCAATATCATCATGATATGAGCGAAACGCTGCGTGAGTTGCGCGAGAGAGCTGGGCTCAGCCAATCGCAGCTCGCGCTGCGCAGCGGTGTCGCCCAGCCGAACATCGCCGCGTACGAGTCTGGGCGGCGGAATCCGTCGGCGGCGATGGTCGGCAGGTTGCGGTCGGCCATGCGCCCTTCGCCTCACGAGGCGCTCGAACAGCATCGTGACGAACTCAAGGCGCTCGCTGCGGACTACGGGCTGAGCAACGTGCGCGTGTTCGGCTCAGCCGGCCGGGGCACGGACACCACGCAGAGCGACCTCGATATCCTCGTCACCCGCTCGCCGCACGTCGGACTGCTGACGATCGCCGAGTTCGCCTTCGCCGCCGAAGAGCTGCTCGGTGTTCCTGTCGACGTGGTCACAGACGGAGGGCTCCCCGCTGATCATCCGATCCTCCGGGCTGCGGTGGCCGCGTGAGCGATAGGGACGAACGGTCGCTTCGTGAGGTCTTGCGGCTGTGCGACGACGGCATGCGGCTCGCCGATCGAGGCCACGAGTGGTACGTCTCTGACGATCTCAACACACCGGGGCTCGCGGCCGAATCGATCATCATCAAGATCGGGGAGAACGTCGCGCGGTTGAGTGATGAAACGATCGTCGCGAACCCGCACGTGCCCTGGTCGAGCATCAAGCGCATGCGTGATCGGCTCGCGCATCGCTATGAGGCGACCGATTACGACGCGGTGTGGGCCACCATCAACGTCGACCTTCCTCGAGTGCGCGCAGCCATCGCCCCGCTTCTCACCGACGAGACCGGCGCTTGATCGCAGATCGGCGTCGCCTGTGCGGAAACATCCGAGTCCGGCTTCGGTGGCAGGCCGTACGGTGCACCACGTGCATGCAGTCCGCATGTGGCGTATGCTCTTTGCATGACAACAATCCAGGTTCGCAACGTCTCCGACGAGACGAGCCGTGCGCTCAAGGCGAAGGCCGCGCTTGAGGGCCGTTCACTGAGTGACTATCTGCTGCGCGAACTCGACCGCCTGGCGACGCGTCCGAGCCGGGCTGAATTGCTGGAACGGATCGCGAGCCGCGGCGTCGCCACACTCGAGCCCGCAGTACAGGTGCTCGCCGAGCAGCGCCCCGGTCGATGACGCTCGTCGTCGACGCATCTGCGGTCGCCGAGATCCTGTTCGGAACCGCAGCAGGGTACAAGGCGGCCGCGCTGATCGACGGGCACGAACTGTTGGCGCCGCAGCACCTCACGGCGGAAGTCGCCTCCGTCATACGAGGATGGTCGCTCAGCAGGCAGATCACCGATGAGCAGGCGTTGCGCGCGTTCGGTGAGTTCGACGCGCTCGGTATCGAGCAGGTGCCGATGATGTCTATGCTGCCCGCCGTGCATGCCCTGCGGCACAACGTCAGCGCCTACGACGCCATGTACGTCGTGCTCGCCCGTGCGGCCCAGTGCTCGCTGCTGACCCTCGACGCTCGTCTCGCCGCAGCCGTTCCGGATTGCGCGCTGCTGCCGTAAATCTTCGCGTGGTCAGATGCCTGCGGAGGGGGATGGAAAACGCTGCGCGCACGCGCGTGGGGGTGGCGAGATCCATCTCCGCGGTGCGCGGAGTAGCGGGCGGGGATGGAAAACACTGCGCGCACGCGCGTGAGGCCGGCATGATCCATCCCTCGGATCCGCCCTCGCGACTCTCGGATCCGCCCTCGCGACTTTCGGATCCGTCCCCAAAAACTCCTTGACATATTCGTCTAGACGAATGCATCATGTCGTCATGACTGAAATCATCGAACGTCACGTCTCCGCCTCGCCGGAGCGGATCTGGGAGCTCTGGACCACTCCGGAGGGGATCTCGCGATGGTGGGCGCCCGAGGGATTCCGCACCGACGTGACCGCTCTCGACCTGCGACCGGGCGGGGTGCTCGAGTACACGATGACCGCCGTGGCGCCGGAGCAGGTGGCGTTCATGGAGCAGAACGGGATGCCGCTCGCCACGGAATCCCGCAAGCGCTTCACCGAGATCGAGGCACTGACCCGGCTCGGCTACGCGTCGATCATCGACTTCGTTCCGGGCCACGACCCCTATGAGCAGCTCACCCAGATCGAGTTGCACCCGGCCGAAGGCGGCACCCGGGTCGTCATGCACGTCGAGCCGCTGCACGACGAGGTCTGGACGCAGCGTCTGCTCGCGGGGCGGGCGAACGAGCTCGACAACCTCGCCGCGCTCGTCGCCGCCGAATGAGACCCTCGGCGAGCGGTCGCGCGAGCGGCGAGATCGACCTGCAGCGGGCGTTCGCGGCGCTCGGCGAGCCCACCCGGTTCCGGGTCGTCGAGGTGCTCGCCGAGAGCGCGCGCACCGTGGGCGGCGTCGCCGACGCGATCGGCGCCCTGCAGCCGCAGACCACGAAGCACCTGCAGGCGCTCGAGGTGGCCGGGCTGATCGTCGTCCATAAGCTGGGTCGCCGCCGCGTCGCGCGGCTGGACCGGGCCGCGTTCGCGCTGCTCTCCGCCTGGCTCGGCGCATGGGCTCAGGAGGATCCCGACGATGTGGTCCTCGGTTCCTACGAACACGCGATCGCGGAGGCCGAGGCGGATCCTGCACGACCGCGGGCGCTCTCGCTGAGTGTGCGCATCGACGCGCCGATCGACGCGGTGTGGCGCGCGTGGACGGACCCGCAGCTCGCCGCCCGCTGGTGGGTTCCGCGGCACTTCGAGGTGCGCGGACTCGAGATCGGGCCGAACCCGGGCGCTCCCGTCCGGGTCGCGCTCGCCGAGCCGGGCGGCGCGATCTACCGCTCCGAAGGGCGTGTGCTCGACGTCGATCCGGGGCGGCGTCTGGCCTTCGCGCTCGCACCGCTGGACGAGGCCGGGGAAGCCCTGTTCGACGCCGTGCACACCGTCGAGCTGCGCGAAGAGGGCGCCGCGACCGTGGTCGAGCTTCGGATCGAGGCGGAGGGCGCGCGTCCGGGGGTCGCCGAGGCGCTCGCCGGGCTCGAGCCCGGATGGTCGCAGCTTCTCGACAATCTCGCCGCGCTGCTCGGAGGCGACGCGCCTAGTTGAGGATCTCGCCGCGCTCGTCTTCGAGGAGGGTGGCCAGCCGGTCGCGCCATCCCTGCAGGGCCTCGGGCGTGAGGCGGGTCCAGTCGTCGACGGCCGCGACCACGCGCAGCGGATCCCGGCTGCGGTACGAGCGGGTGGGATTGCCCGGATACCAGGGTACCGACGGGGTCGCGCCGGGTGCCGGGATCAGGCCGATTCGGCGTCGGCGCGCGGGGTCGCGGGGGCTTCGGCGGTCAGCCCGTACAGCGCCTCGACCGCGTCGATGAATTCGGACCCGCGGCCCTGCGCTGCGAGCTCGTGCGCACGGCTGGTCGGCGTGTGCAGCAGCACCCCGGCGAGGTGCCGCATCGCCTGCTCCACCTGTCCGCCGTCATCGCCGCGGCGACGGGCGCGCTCGATCTCGGACTCCAGGAGCTCGAAGATGTGCGCCCGCAGTGCCACGACGGCGGGGGTCACGCTCTCGCGGGCGCCGACCTCGTGGAACGTGGCCGCCGCTTCGCGCACGATCGACCGGGCGGCGTCGGTGGCCTGCAGCTCCTCGAGCGGCGCGTGCAGGCGGATCGTCTCGAGGTCGAGCAGCGTGACGCCCTCGAGCTCCGCGACGTCGGCGGACACGTTGCGCGGCATCCCGAGATCGATGATGAGCTGCGAGCCGGCGGATCCGGATCCGACGTGGGGCACCGGGCAGGCAGGCGTCGCGTCGACGGGGGCGAGCGCGGGGCCGCGGCCGGCGCGCAGGATCGCGGCGTCCAGGACCTCTTCGGCGCTCGTGCAGGTGATCACGATCGACGCGTGCGCCGCGGCCGTGGCGTACTCGGAGGCGGGCACGGCGCCGATCCCGTGTTTGGCGGCGAAGGCGGCTCCGCGGCCGGAGGGGGAGTGCACGCTGATGTCCTGCGCGCCGCGCTCGCGGAGCGTGGCGAGAGTGACCGCCGCATAGGATCCGGTGCCGACGAGCAGCACGCGGGCCGCGCTCCAGTCGGCGATCCGGCTGTCGGCGAGTTCGAGCGCGAGGCGCACCAGGGAACGGCCGGCCCGCCCCAGAGCCGTGTCCTTCTTGACCCGGCGCTGGGCCTCGCTCGCGCGCTGGAAGAGCCGCTCCAGCTCGGGGGAGGTCGAGCCGTGCTTGCGCGCCGAGGTGAGCGCGCGCCGCACCTGACCGGCGATCTCGCCCTCGCCGGAGACGACGGACTCCAGCCCCGAGGCGACCGCGAACAGGTGCTCCACGACCCGGGCGCCGGAGTGCACGGCGGACGAGGCGGAGAGCGTCTCGGCGGTGACGCCGCTGCGCTCCGAGACCGCGGTCAGGACCTGGGCGATCGCGAGGTCGTCGGCGGGACCGTCCACATCGACATACGCCTCGAAGCGATTGCACGTCGCAAGGACGACGGCGCCGCGGGAGGCCTCAGACAGCGATCCTGCGAGGTCCTCCGGCGTGCGGCTGAGTCGCTCGAGGAGATCGAAGGGGGCGGTCTTGTGGTTCGCCGTGACGCAGAGCAGCACGCTGTGAGTTTACGCTCACGGCGCTTTGCGGATCCTGGACGTCGTCGCACGCGGACACGGATCCTGGCTGGGGCGGCCCGCCCTGTCCCGGCCGCCCGGATCCTGTCGCGTCCAGGGCGACGGCACAAGCACCGTCGGGGAGAATGGAGCCATGCCCCTCACTGACACGCCCCTGCTGCGCGCCCTCGCCGGAGAACGCCCCGACCGCACCCCGGTCTGGTTCATGCGGCAGGCCGGGCGCTCGCTGCCCGAATACCGCGACCTGCGGGTCGGCACGCGCATGCTGGACGCCTGCCTGACGCCGGATCTCGCGGCCGAGATCACGCTGCAGCCGGTGCGCCGGCACGGTGTCGACGCGGGCATCTTCTTCAGCGACATCGTGGTGCCGCTGCGCCTGGCCGGCGTCGACGTGCACATCGAACCCGGCCGCGGCCCGGTCTTCGCCGATCCGGTGCGCACCGCCGCCGACGTCGATCGGATCACGGCCATCGATCCGGCCGGCCTGGACACCTCCGCGATCGTCGAGGCCGTGCGGCTCGTCGTCGCCGAACTCGGCGAGGCGACGCCGCTGATCGGCTTCGCCGGCGCGCCGTTCACGCTCGCCGCGTATCTCGTCGAGGGCGGCCCGTCGAAGGAGCATCTGCGGGCACGGGCCTTGATGCACACGGATCCGGGATCCTGGAACCGCCTCGCAGGTTGGCTCGCGCAGGTCTCGCGGACCTTCCTCGACGCCCAGCACACCGCCGGGGCGAGCGCGGTGCAGCTCTTCGACTCCTGGGCGGGATCGCTGAGCCCCGCGGACTACCGCGCGTTCGTCGCCCCGCACTCCGCGGCCGCCGTCGACGGCATCGGCGCGCCGGTGATCCACTTCGGCGTCGGCACCGGACCGTTCCTCGCCGACATGCGCCTGGATGGTCGCGCGGATGCGGTCGGCGTCGACTGGCGGCAGCCGCTCGACGAGGCCGCCGCGGTGCTCGGCGGCGACGTCACCGTGCAGGGCAATATCGACCCCGCTCTGCTGAGCGCGCCGTGGCCGGTGCTCGAGGCGCACGTGCGCGATGTGCTGCGCCGCGGACGCGCAGCCCGCGCGCACATCCTCAACCTCGGTCATGGCGTCCCGCCGGAGACCGATCCCGCCGTGCTCACCCGCATCGTCGAGCTCGTGCACGGGGTCGTTGCAGAGCCGGTCGACGCCGCCGCGCCGCAGGACGGCCCGCTGCAGGACGGCCCGCTGCAGGACGCCGCGCGATGACAGAGGCGCACCCCGCCCCCGAGCTCGCCGAGAAGGCGGCGCGGCTGCGCATCGCGGTGATCGGCGGCGGCGTCGCCGGGCTTGTCGCGGCCGAGTCGGTCGCCGCGATCGGCGCGCACGTGACCGTGTTCGAGGCCGCCGACGCTGCGGGCGGCGCGGTGCGGCGTGGCGAGGCCGACGGGCTGACCTTCGACGCGGGGGCGGAGAGCTTCGCGGTGCGCGGCGGCCACGTGCGTGCGCTGATCGAGGAGCTCGGGCTCGGCGGGCTCGTGGTCTCCCCGGAGCCCGGTGGGGCCTGGGTCGCCGGCATTCCCGGGGGCGCCGCGCCGCTGCCCAAGGGCGGGCTGCTCGGGATCCCGGCGAACCCGTTCGCGGAGGACGTGCGCCGCGTGATCGGATGGAGCGGCACCTGGCGCGCCTGGCTCGATCGGCTGCGCCCGCCGCTCACGATCGGCCACGACCACAGCCTGGGCCGGCTCGTGCGCAAGCGCATGGGCGACCGCGTGCTCGACCGTCTCGTCGCCCCGGTCAGCACGGGCGTGTACTCGGCGCACCCGGACGACATCGACGTCGACGCCGCGGCCCCGACGCTGAACGCCGCGCTGACCCGCACCGGATCCCTCTCCGGCGCCGTCACGGAGGTCACCGGCGGAGCGGGCCGCGCGCCCGGCGCCGCCGTGCAGGGCCTTTCCGGCGGAATGTCCGCGCTCGTCGACGGCCTGATCGCGCGGCTCGAGCTGCTCGGATCCGAGGTGCGCACGGCCTCGCCGGTCGAGCGCCTGGAGCGCGACGCCGACGGCTGGATCGTGCGGGTCGGCTCGGTCCCTGAGCCCGGCGCCTCCCCGGTCCCTGAGCCTGTCGAAGGGACATCCCGCTTCGATGCGGTCATCCTCGCGACCGACGAGGCGACCGCCCGCCGCCTTCTCGCCCCGCATGTGCCCGATCTCGAGGCGGTGACGGCCGGATCCTCGCCGCGGATCGAGATCGTGACCCTCGTGCTGGACGCGCCGGAGCTCGACTCCGCACCGCGCGGATCCGGTGTGCTCACGGTCCCGGGATCGCACACGGCGAAGGCCCTCACGCACAGCACCGCGAAGTGGGCGTGGCTGCGCACGGCCGCCGGATCCCGGCACGTCGTGCGGGTGTCGTTCGGATCCCAGGGCGAGGATCCCGCCACCGCCGCGCTCGATGACGAGGCCGCGGCAGCCCTCGCGCTCACGGAGGCCTCGGCGCTGCTCGGCGTGGCCCTGCGCCCGGCGCAGCTGCGCGGCAGTCAGCGTGCCCGGTTCGTGCAGGCGCAGCCGTCCGCCGTGCTCGGCGCGGCAGAGCGGAGGGTGGCCGCGTCCGCCGCGATCGCCGCGATCCCGGGCGTCGCCGCCACCGGCGCCTGGCTGAGCGGCACGGGTCTCGCCCAGGTGGTCCCGCACGCCAAGGCCGAGGCGGAGCGTCTCCGCCACGACCTGCTCTGGGGGTGATCCCCGCCGGGACCGCGTCATTCCGCAGCACCTCCCGGGCGCGACGCCGCACGGTCCTGCGGACCTCGGGCCCGCACCCCGATAGATGCCGAAAACGGAATACAGGGTTACGCTGGGAGTCCGCAAGGTCGACCACAACGTGAGGAGACCCCATGAAGGGGAAGATCGGACTCGTCGTCGGACTCGGCGCCGGATACGTCCTGGGCACGCGCGCCGGCCGCGAACGCTACGAGCAGATCAAGAAGCAGTGGCTCAAGGTCTGGCACCTCGATCCGGTGCAGGCGCAGGTGTCGAAGGTGCAGGATTTCGCGAAGGCGCAGGCCGCGGCCGTGCCGCAGGCGCTGTGGAACGCGGGAGTCAAGGTCGTCAAGGCGGCCACCTCGAACGGCACACCCGGCCAGCGCGTCGACTCGACGATCGCGACGGGCAAGGCCGCGGCCGAAGACGTCAAGACCGTCGTGGCGGAGACCGTCGAGGCCGCCGAGAAGAAGACCGCCGCGAAGACCGCCGCGCCCAAGAGCACGGGGAAGTCCGCCGGTGCCCAGGGTGCCGCGCGCGACGGCGACTGACATGGCCAAGAACTACCGGGATCGCGCCGACGACAGTCTGCTGACGCTGCTCGGCGACCTCCCGGATCTCGTCAGCCGTCTGGTCAAGGCCGAGATCGACGCCGCGAAGACATGGATCGCGCGCACGGCGAAGGATGCCGGGATCGGCAGCGTCTGGTTCCTCGTCGCGCTGTTCTTCCTGTTCTGGACGGTGCCGATCATTCTCGTGTTCGCCGTCGCCGGCCTGTCGTCCTGGTTCCCGGTGTGGCTGGCAGCGATCATCACGTTCGGGATCCTGCTGCTGGCCGTCGCCGTGTTCGCACTGCTCGGGATCCTGAAGTTCCGCAAGGTCCTGCGCCGGGAGAACCCCGCCCAGGCCGTCGCCACAGACGTCCGCATCGTGAAGGAGGCCGGCAATGGCCGTTGACGCCGAACTGCCCCGCACGGCGGTGGCGAACGGGATCGTGGATCCTGTCGCCTCGGCCCGCGCCGAGCTGAAGGCCGCGCTGCTCGCGATCGAGGAGAAGGGCAACGTGCCCCGCCAGCTGCAGAAGGCCGGCGGCCGGGCTCGCGCGTACGCCCGTCGAAACCCGGTCGGCGCGGTCGGCTTGGCCGTCGGCGTGGCCGCGGTCGTCGGCGGGATCGTCTGGGCCCTGGCCCGCAGCATCTCCCGCTGACCCGCCCCTCCGGTTTGGGGCTTGCGGATCCTCGTGCGGGGCGTCGTCCGTCATCGCGGCAGCCACGCATAGCTGGAAGGGGCAGACTGGAGGCATGGCCGAATCCGCTGAATCGCCCGTGCCCGCCGTCGACTCCGCCGCCTCCCCGCAGGGCTTCACCCTGTGGGCCGTGTGGCGCCGTGATCCGTCCGCTCCGGTGACCGAGACCGACGCGACCGAGCTCGAGGACATCGTCGCCCTGATCGAGAGCGGCGGGATCTCCGTGCGCGGCTTCTACGACGTCTCCGGTCTCAAGGCCGAGGCTGACCTCATGGTGTGGCTGCACGGTCCGAACCCGGAGGAGCTGCAGCAGGCACTGCGGCGCCTGCGCCGCACCGAGCTGCTGCGCAGCCTGCTGCCGGTGTGGAACGTGATGGGCGTGCACCGCGACGCCGAGTTCAACCGCGCGCACGTGCCCGGCTTCCTCCGCGGCGTCGAGCCCAAGGGCTGGCTGTGCCTGTACCCGTTCGTGCGCACTCCCGAGTGGTACCTCATCGAGGAGGAGGAGCGCCGCCGCATGCTGGCCGACCACGGACGCAAGGGCGCCGCCTTCCGGGGCGTCCTCGCGAACACCGTCGCGGCCTTCGCGCTCGGCGACTACGAGTGGCTGCTGCCGCTCGAGGCGGACGATCTCACCGAGCTCGTCGACCTCATGCGCGACCTGCGCTACACCGACGCCCGCCGCTATGTGAAGGAGGAGGTGCCGTTCTACACGGGGCGCCGCCTGCGCCTCGACGAGATCGCCGAGGTCTTGCAGTGACCGGAGCCGTTGCGTCGAGCAGTGCCCTCACCGGCACGATCCGTCTCGGCACCCGCCGGAGCGCGCTCGCACAGGCCCAGTCCGGGCAGGTCGCGAAGGCGCTGGAGCACGCGTCCGGCCGCCGGGTCGAGCTGGTGCCGATCACCAGCGAGGGCGACACCAACCGTGCCTCGCTCTCCGAGATCGGCGGGCAGGGCGTGTTCGCCACGGCGCTGCGCGAGGCGCTGCTGCGCGGCGAATGCGATCTGCTGGTGCACTCCCTGAAGGATCTGCCCACCCACGTGCCTGCGGAGCTCACGATCGCCGCGATCCCCGCCCGCGCCGACGCCCGCGACGTCGCGATCACCCGTGACGGCATCGCGCTGCACGAGCTGAAGGGCGGATCCGCGATCGGCACCGGATCCCCGCGTCGCATCGCGCAGGTGCACGTGCGCAACCCGCGGCTGCGCACCGTCGACCTGCGCGGCAACGTCGACTCCCGCCTGAAGCGGGTCGCGGACGGCGAGCTGGACGCCGTGATCCTCGCCGCCGCGGGCCTCGGCCGCCTGGGCGCGGGCGGGCCGGACGGCGGACCGCTCGGCGACCTGCAGGGCGAGCTGCTCGGACTCGCGGAGTGGCCGACGGCCCCGGGCCAGGGCGCGCTCGCCGTCGAGACCGCCGCCGACGCCCCGGCCGATCTGCTCCAGGCGCTGGCCGCGCTGGACGACGAGGCCACCCGCATCGCGGTGACCGCCGAACGCGCGGTGCTCGAGGGGCTCGACGCCGGATGCCAGGCGCCGATGGCCGCCCACGCGGTGGTCGAAGGCGACGTGCTGCGCATCCGCGCCGTGGTGTACGCACCGCACGACGGGTGGCGTATCGGGCTCGACATCGCAGAGGCCTTGGACACGCGGACTCTGCACGAGGGGTATATTCATCCCAACGGCAGTGGCAACGGCGCGGACTCTGCCGATGGTGCAGACCCGATCAGCGCAGCGCGCAGGATCGGGTTGTCTGTTGCCCATCGGCTGCTCGAACGTGGGGCGGCTGATCTCCTCCCGCTCCCTTCACCCGATGGTCATGACTGAATCGAAGCAAGAAGCCAAGCCGCTCACCGGCTGGCGCGTGCTCGTGCCGCGCGGCGGCCCCTGGGGCGACGGCGTCGCCGCGAGTCTGCGCGCGCAGGGAGCCGTGCCCGTGGTCGCCCCGCTGATCAACTTCGCCCCCACCACAGACCAGGCCTCCCTCGACGACGCTCTCGCGCAGCTCGCCGCCGGTGCCTACGACTGGCTCACGATCACGAGCGCGACCACGGTCGACGTGCTGTTCGCGCACCGTGCCGTGATCCCTCCGTCGACCAAGATCGCGGCCGTCGGCGAGACCACATCTGCGGCGCTCGCCGCCGTCGGCTACCACGTCGACCTCGTCCCGGAGGACGACAACTCCGCCGAGGGCATGGCGCGGCAGATCATCGGCCTCGAACCCGCCCCGAAGCGGATCCTCACCCTGCGCAGCGAGATCGCGAAACCCGTGCTGACGAAGTCGCTGATCAAGGCCGGCCATGACGTGTCGAGCGTCGTGGCCTACCGCACGGTCGGGGTCCCCGTCACCGATCGGATCATGCGCGACGTGCAGAATGGGCGGATCAACGCGATCCTGGTGACCAGCGGATCCGTCGCCGAGCAGGTGCGCGAGCAGTTCCCGGACATCCCCGACACCACGCTGCTCGCGGCGATCGGGCCGCGCACCGCGAAGGACGCCAAGCGGGCGGGCCTGCCGATCACGGTGGTCGCCGACAAGCAGACGGTCGACGCCCTCATCGACGCGGTGTCGCATTTCACCCTCCCGCACGCGGCCGACGAGTTCGCGCCGTGAGCGGCGGCCTCGGGGCCTCCGCCGGCTTCCCCGACGTGCGTCCGCGGCGGTTGAGGCAGTCCGCGGCCGTGCGCGCCCTGGCGCGTGAGACGGATCTGCTGCCGCGACACCTCGTGCTGCCGCTGTTCGTGCGCGAAGGACTGACGGATCCGGCTCCCATCGGATCCATGCCCGGTGTCGTGCAGCACTCGCTCGACTCCCTGCGCCGCGCCGCTGTCGAGGCGGCGGAGGCAGGCGTGAGCGGTGTGATGCTCTTCGGCGTCCCCGCCGTGCGCGATGCGGTGGGATCCGGGGCGGACGATCCGGACGGGATCCTGAACGTCGCGACCGCCGCGCTCGCGGCGGAGGTCGGCGACGCGCTCGTCGTGCAGACCGATCTGTGCTTGGACGAGTTCACCGACCACGGCCACTGCGGGGTGCTCGCCCCAGACGGCTCCGTCGACAACGACGCCACCGTGGAGCGGTACGTGTCGATGGCGCTCGCCCAGGCGCGCGCCGGATCGCAGCTGCTCGGGCTGAGCGGCATGATGGACGGCCAGACCGCCGCGGTGCGCCACGCGCTGGACGGAGCCGGCTTCACGGACGTGCTGCTGCTCGGCTATGCCGCGAAGTACGCGAGCGCTTTCTACGGACCGTTCCGCGAGGCGGTGGACTCGCAGCTGCAGGGCGATCGTCGCACGTACCAGCTCGACCCCGGGAACCGGCGCGAGGGCGTGCGCGAGGCGCTGCTGGACGAGGCCGAGGGCGCCGACATCGTCATGGTCAAGCCCGCGATGGCGTTCCTCGACGTGCTGCGCGAGGTGCGCGACGTCGTGCACGTGCCCGTGTGGGCCTACCAGGTGTCGGGCGAGTACGCGATGATCGAGGCCGCCGCGCAGAACGGCTGGCTCGACCGCGAGCGCACGATCCTGGAGTCGCTGCTGTCGATCCGCCGTGCCGGCGCTGACGCCGTGCTGACCTATTGGGCGACCGAGGCCGCCCGCTGGCTCACGGCGGGTCACTGATCCCGGCCCAGCCCCACGCGGCGCTCGCGTCGCAGAAGGGCACAGGATCCTCCGGGAGAATGGATCCATGACCGATCGCAATGACGACCTGTTCGACGCGGCCCGCGCGGTGATCCCGGGCGGGGTGAACTCGCCCGTGCGCGCCTACGGATCGGTGGGAGGGACTCCGCGCTTCCTCGCGAGCGCCCGGGGCGCCACGGTCACCGACGTCGCCGGCACGCGCTACCTCGACCTCGTCGCCTCCTGGGGGCCCGCGCTGCTCGGTCACGCGCACCCCGAGGTCGTCGCGGCCGTGCAGGAGGCCGCGACCCGGGGGCTGTCGTTCGGCGCGCCCACGGAGGGCGAGGTCGAGCTCGCCTCCGTCATCGCCGACCGCGTCCGACACGGCGAGGTGCGCCCCGTCGAGCGGGTACGCCTGGTCTCTACCGGCACCGAGGCAACCATGACGGCGATCCGTCTCGCGCGCGGCGCGACCGGACGCGACCTGCTCGTCAAGTTCGCGGGGCACTACCACGGGCACTCCGACGGGCTGCTGGCGGCGGCGGGATCCGGCGTCGCCACGCTCGCGCTGCCGGGATCCGCCGGAGTTCCCGCCCCGATCGCGGCCCAGACCCTGGTCATCGACTACAACTCTCCCGAGGAGCTGGCCGCGGTGTTCGCCGAGCACGGCGACCGGATCGCGGCGGTCATCGTCGAGGCGGCCGCGGCGAACATGGGCGTGGTCGCACCGCTGCCCGGGTTCAACCGGCTGATCGCCGACACCGCGCACGCGCACGGGGCGCTGATGATCCTCGACGAGGTGCTCACCGGTTTCCGGGTGCATCCGGCGGGATACTGGGGCCTGCAGCAGGAGGCAGGCGAGCAGTACCTCCCGGACATCTTCACGTTCGGCAAGGTCGTCGGCGGGGGGATGCCGCTCGCCGCCCTCGGCGGCTCGGCGGCGGTGATGGATCTGCTCGCGCCGGTCGGCCCGGTGTACCAGGCCGGGACGCTCAGCGGGAACCCGCTCTCGGTGGCGGCGGGCCTGGCCACCCTGCGCCTCGCGACCCCGGACGTGTACGCGAGGATCGACGCGGCCTCCGCGCGTCTGTCCGGAGCATTGGATCGCGCGCTGTCCGTCGCCGGAGTCGAGCACGCCGTGCCGCGCGCCGGCAACCTGTTCGGCCTGGCCTTCGCGGCCCAGGTCCCGCACGACTACGCCCAGGCGCAGGCGCAGCAGGGGTTCCGGTACGCGCCGTTCTTCCATGCGATGCGCGAGCAGGGCGTGGCGCTGCCGCCGAGCGTGTACGAGGCGTGGTTCCTCACCGCCGCGCACGGCGACGCCGAACTCACCGCGATCGAGGCCGCGCTCCCTGGGGCGGCCGAGGCCGCGGCCCGCGCGACCGCCTGACCCCGCGGAGCGGATCCGGGCCGACCCCGCGGAGCGGATCCGTGCCGATCCGCGCCTCGGATCCGTGCCGATCCGCGCCTCGGATCCGTGCTTCGTGGGGATGAAAATCGCTGCTTCCCGGCCGTCGGGGGTGGCGTTTTCCATCTTCGCGGGGTGGGTGCCCGAACGGGAGTTGTCGGATCCTGCCAGAGCGATCGTTGCCGTCCTGTGAGGTGCTTCCGGGCGGATCCCGGGCCGACGCTGGCAGACTGTAAAGATGGTGACGCTGCTGCTGGATCAGACCCGCCTCGAGGTGGAGCTCTCTCCGCTCGAGCGCGCCGTCTCGTTCCGCCGCGACAACCTGCACATCGCGCGCGACGCGATCGTGAAGGTGCAGCTCACGGACGACGCCTGGACCTGGCTCCGCGGCGTGGGCAGCCCCGGCACGCACGTTCCGCTGGTGCTCGCCGCGGGCACCTGGAAGTCGGCCAACGGCGATGACTTCGTGCTCATCCGCCGGCACAAGCCGAGCGTCGTGATCGACCTCGAGGGCGCGGAGTTCCAGCGCCTCGTCCTGACCACGCGGCATGGGCTCGCCCTGGCTCAGGCGCTCCGTCTCGACGTCAGCTCCGAGCTCGCCGAGGTGACCGATATCGCCGCGACCGCGTCGATCCCGGTGCAGGATCCCGCGCCGAAGCCGGCACGCAAACGCAAGCCGGCGGTCCGCCCGGCCTGATCGGGCTCGAAACGCCGAAGCGGCGACCGTCCTCAGACGATCGCCGCTCCCGCTCGGGGTGTGCCCGGGTCAGTGCTCGTGCTGCTCCCCGTGAGGGTTGTCGTGATGGTCGTCGCCGTCGTGGTGCGTGTCCTGCTGGTGCGCATCCTGCTCGCGATCGCTGGGCTCGCCGGGCTGATCCCCGTCGTGCTGCTCGCCGGTCTGCTCCTCCTGCGTCGTCGGAGCGGGAGTGTAGGACGGCGCATCGTCGCTGTAGAAGGCCCGCGCTGCGGCGGCGAGCGATGCGCTGACAGCGGCGGCGCGCGGATCCTCATCCTGAGCGATCTCGCCCGCCGTCACCTCCTCGCCGGCGAGGTCCTCATCGTCGTGCGAGTCATCGAGGATGACCTGGATCTCCTGCGTGCGCCCCTCAGCGAGGGCGGCGAAGATCTCGATGCCGGCGATCTCGGTCGTCTCGGTGCTCGGCTCCGGGGCGGCGAACTCGTGGTTCTCGCCGTCGGCGGAGGTCTCCGGCGTCGTGCCGATCACGGTCGTCGCCGCGGTCGCCGCGTCATCGTGTGCGGCCTCGTGCTCGTCACCGGACGGCTGCTCGTCGGGCGCGGACTCGGCCTGTGCGTCATCCCCGCTCTGCTCGCCCGCGGACGGAACGCCCGTGATGAGCTCGTCGAACGACACCGTGCGCGCGGCATCGGGGATGGTGAGGGCCGCGGTCGCGAACGACCCGAGCGCAGCGTTCTGCTCGCCGCCCTCGGGAGCGTGCGTGATCGCCTGCTCGTCAGCGCCCTGCCCGTCCTCGTGTGATGCGGTCTCGCCCGGGGAGTACTCCGGGGCATCGATGGGAGCGGTCAGCGCGACGCCCGCGGCGATCGCCGAGCTCTCGGCGGCCGGCTGCTCGGGGTCGTCCTTGGACTGCTCTGCGCCGTCGTCGGCGTGCTGGTCGGCGTGCTGCTCCGCGTCCGCCTCCGGCGCGCCCTCCGTCTCGGATCCGCTCTGGTCGTGCTCGTCGTCGTGTCCGTTCTCGGCATGCTCGTCGCTGGCGTTGTCCGTGTCCTCCGCGTTCGGCTCCGGCTCGCCCTCGGACCCCTCGCCACCTTCGGCGCCCTCGGACCCCTCGCCACCTTCGGCGCCCTCGGACCCCTCGCCGCCTTCGGGCTCCTGCGTCTCGGCGGTCCCATCGGTCGGCTGCCCCTCGGCTGCCGCATCCTGGGCCTCGCCGTCGTCGGTCTCGGACTCCTGGTCGCCTTCGGAACTGGACTCAGCGCCTTCGGAACTGGACTCAGCGCCTTCGGAACTCGACTCCGCGCCTTCGGATCCGTCGGCGTCCGTGACGGGAGCGGTCTCGGTCGCATCGGCAGCATCGTCAGCATCGGCGGCGGCGCCGTCGGAGGACTGCGCGGCGGCGAACTCGGCGGCTTCGCGGCGCGTGGTCGGGACGGCCGCTGCCGCACCGGCGGACGTCGCCTCCGCCGCAGTGCCGAACAGTCCGGCGGCACCGGCCACCGCAGCGGCTCCTGCCGCGGCGACGCCGGCGCCCGCAGCGGCCGCGCCCTCGGCGCCCTCGGTCTCCGCAACGGCGGGTGCGGCCTCGTCGGCCGCCGAGGCCTCGTCAGCCGGAGCCTCACCCGCGGCCGGAGCCCCACCCGCACCGGCGACGATCGGGATCGCACCGGTCATCGCGTCGCGGCGTCCGTGCACGAGGTCGAGGAAGACCTCCTCGAGGCTCGGCCCGCGCTGCTGCAGCGTGCTCAGGGCGATGCCGGCGGTCACGGCGAGAGCGCCCACGGCGGCGGCGTCGGTGTTGTGCACCGTCAGGCCGGAGCGCAGCACGTCGAAGCTCAGCCCGGCGTTCTTCAGCGCCGTGGTGAGCCCCTCGCGGTCGTCGGCGTCGACGACGACGGATCCGGTCGTGGGATCCGAGAGCTTGTCGATGCTGTCGGCGTACACGACGCGGCCCTTGGCGAGCACCAGCACGTTGTCGGCGACCTGCTCGATCTCGCTCAGCACATGCGAGGAGACCAGGATCGTCCTGCCCTCGTCGGCGAGGCGGCGCATGAGCAGACGCATCCACCGGATGCCCTCGGGGTCGAGCCCGTTCGCGGGCTCGTCGAGCACCAGCGCACCCGGATCGCCGAGCAGCGCCCCGGCGATGCTGAGGCGCTGGCGCATGCCGAGCGAGTAGGCGCCGATGCGGGTCTCGGTCTCGTTCTGCAGGCCGACCAGCGCGAGCACCTCGTCGACGCGCGAGAGCGGGATGCCGTTCGCCTTGGCGGCGATGGTGAGCTGGCGCGGAGCTGTGCGACGCGGGCGGTACACCGCCTCTTCGAGCACGGATCCGATGGTGCGCAGCGGGTGGCGCAGTTCTGCGTGCGGGATGCCGCCGATGGTCGCGGTGCCGGAGGTGGGCCTGATCTGCCCGAGCAGCATGCGCAGCGACGTGGTCTTTCCTGCGCCGTTCGGACCGAGGAACGCGGTCACCGCGCCCGGCTCGATCCGCGCGGACAACTCGTCGACCGCGGTCAACGCACCGAAGCGTTTCGTCACGTGCGAGAACTCGAGAACTTGTCCGTCGGTCATCCGAGGCCTCTCATAGATGAAGCAGTACACCTCTATCTTGTCGGATGCCGCGAGGAAACGCGCGAGGACCCGGTGTATTCCGCCAGATGCCCGCGCGCGCGGAGGCACGTCGGGGGCGGGCCCGAGGCGAGGCGGAGCGGTAACGTGGCACTCGTGAGCACCGCCGAAGACGCCCAGGGAACCACTGCCGCCACGACGCCCGAGCCCGAGGTGCTCGTGCGCACCGAGGGCGCCCTCGGGTGGATCACGCTGAACCGTCCCCGAGCGTTGAACGCGCTGAGCGTCGACATGATCCGGGCGGTGCACGCCGCGCTGGACGCCTGGCGTGACGACTACGACATCGAGATCGTCTACATCGACGGCGCGGGGGAGCGCGGTCTGTGCGCCGGGGGCGACGTGCGCGAGCTGCACGCGCAGATCACGGCGGGCCGCAGCGCCGAGACCGTCGAGTTCTTCCGCGAGGAGTACGCGATGAACGCCGCCATCGCGGAGTATCCGAAGCCGATCGTCGCGATCGCCGACGGCATCACGATGGGCGGCGGCATCGGCGTCGCCGGACACGCTGCGATCCGCGTGGTCACCGAGCGCTCCCAGCTCGCGATGCCCGAGGTCAGGATCGGGTTCACCCCCGACGTCGGCGGCACCTGGCTGCTCGCCCGAGCTCCGGGCCGCCTGGGCGAGTTCCTCGGACTCACGGGCGGGACCATGGACGGATCCGACGCCCTGCATGCCGGGTTCGCCGACTTCTTCGTGCCCTCCGAACGGCTCGAGGCCCTCCGCGACGCCCTCGCGCACCGGGCGGATCCGACCGGGCCGAGCGAGATCGTGATGCTCTTCGACGAGACCCCGGATCCCTCCCCGCTGTCCGCACAGCAGGCCTGGATCGACGACGCGTTCTCCGCCGACACCGTGCCGGAGATCGTGTCCCGGCTGCGCGAGCTCGCACCCCCCTTCCCGGAGTCGGGACGCGCGCAACGCGACCGCGACGAAACGTCGGCGCCCACCCCCGCCGCCGCCGCCGACCTGCTCGAATCCCTCGCCCCGACCGCGCTCGCGGTCACCCTGGAAGCCGTCCGCGAGGCGCGCGCCATGGACTCCCTCCGCGACGCGCTCGCGGGCGAGTACCGCCGCGTGCTCTGGTTCGTGCACCACCACCCCGACCTCGTGGAGGGGATCCGGGCCCAGCTCATCGACAAGGACCGCAACCCGCACTGGGATCCGCAGACCCTCGCCGAACTCGCCCCCGACGCGGCCGCCGCGGCCAGGGAGTACGTGCCGCCGGTCCCGCTCTGGGGCTGACTCGGTCAATAGCAGCTCGTGCTTTGCCCCTGGATGCTGATCTCGCTGATCTGCTCGTCCGCATAGCCCTTGTGCGCGTTGCTTGATTCCCGCGTCGCTCCATCGAGGGATGTCGATTGCTCGAAGGATCTCTGTTGCGTCCGCACGAATGCGAGGGTCCTGCGAACTCCGCGTGCCGTAGCGGCGGATGGATCCGCACAGTCTCGTTTCGCGGGCAGCTCTGCACCGATCCCGCGGGAGCCGCTTCACGGACCTCCGTGCGCGCATAGCGTTGCTGGCGAAGGGGAACGACGAGGCGCAGAATAGAGGCGTGTACATGTCCGTAGAACTCCTCGGGGTCGTGATCGCGGCTTTCGCCGTGCTGGTCACGCTCGGGATCGGCATGTTCGCGGGTTTCGCCTGGATCGTGCGCCGGATCGACCGCGTCGACGACAAGCTGTCCGCCCGGATCGACGGGGTGGAGGACGAGCTGTCCGCCCGGATCCACGGGGTGGAGGTGGGGCTGTCGGAGGTGAAGTCGGAGCTGACGGAGGTCAAGATCGCCATCGCCCGGTTCGAAGGCCCGCGTCCGCACCTCGTCGTCGCGCGCTGAACGCCCCAGCCTGGTTTCCTCACCGGATCCGGAAACTCGGCGGCGAGCAGGGATTCGTTTCGCCCTCAGCGAAGATCGGAGCCGATCATCCTCCAGGGGGATGTGAATGTCGGTGGTGCGTGGCAGGGTGTTTCGTGGCCGCTTTTCGGCCGATCCTTCTTCCCCCGGGGAAGTCCGCTCCCACAAGGAAAGTCCGCCCGTGCTCGGAAAGATCCTCTTCCGCTATCTGAAGCGTTACAAGTGGCTGCTGCTCGGTGTGCTGGTGTTCCAGTTCGGCAGCGCGTTCGCCGCGCTGTACCTGCCTCGTCTCAACGCCGACATCATCGACAAGGGCGTCGCCAACGCCGACACCTCCTACATCTGGTCGCACGGCGGGATCATGCTCGCCGTGTCGTTCGGCCAGATCATCGCCTCCGTCATCGCGACCTTCTTCGCAGCTCGCGCGGCGATGAGCCTGGGCCGCGACATCCGCGCCGACGTATTCGCGCGTGTGAGCGGGTTCTCCGAGCACGAGGTGTCGCTGTTCGGCGCCGGATCCCTCATCACCCGCAACACCAACGACGTGCAGCAGGTGCAGATGCTGGCGATGATGGGCTCGACGATGTTCATCACCGCCCCGCTGCTCGCCATCGGCGGAGTCATCATGGCGATGCAGACCAACCTCAGCCTGAGCTGGCTGATCGCGGTCTCCGTGCCCGTGCTGCTGATCGTCGCCGGCCTGATCATCGGCCGCATGGTGCCGCTGTTCCGCAGCTACCAGGGCAAGCTCGACAACGTCAACCGCATCATGCGCGAGCAGCTCACGGGGGTGCGCGTCGTGCGCGCCTTCGTGCGCGAGCGCATCGAAGAGGACCGCTTCCGCGGCGCGAACACCGACATCATGGTCATCGGCCGCAAGGTCGGATCGCTGTTCGTGCTGCTGTTCCCGCTGTTCATGCTGATCCTGAACGTCACCATCGTGGGCGTGATCTGGTTCGGCGGCGTCGAGGTGAACAACGGCACGGTCGAGGTCGGCACCCTGTTCGCCTTCATGCAGTACATCGGCCAGATCATGATGGGCATCATCATGTCGAGCTTCATGGCGATGATGATCCCGCGCGCCGCGGTCTCCGCCGAGCGTGTCGGCGAGGTGCTCGACGCTGAGCAGGGCATGACCCGCCCGGAGAACGGCGTGACGGCCTTCCCCGTTCCGGGATCCGTCGCCTTCGACGACGTGTCGTTCACCTATCCGGGTGCCGAGTCTCCGGTGCTGCACGGCATCAGCTTCGCCGCGCAGCCGGGTGAGACGGTCGCGATCGTGGGATCCACCGGCGCCGGCAAGACCACGCTGATCTCGCTGATCCCCCGCCTGTTCGATGTGACCGGCGGCGTCGCCTCGGTCGGCGGCGTCGATGTGCGCCAGGCCGACGTCGACGCGCTGTGGAAGGGCATCGGCCTCGTGCCGCAGCGGCCGTTCCTGTTCAGCGGCACGATCGCGTCCAACCTGCGCTACGGCAGGGAAGACGCGACCGACGACGACCTGTGGGCCGCGCTCGAGATCGCCCAGGCGAAGGACTTCGTCTCGGAGATGCCCGACGGCCTGGAGTCATCGATCGCCCAGGGCGGCACGAACGTGTCCGGCGGTCAGCGCCAGCGGCTCGCGATCGCCCGCGCCATCATCCACCAGCCCGAGGTGCTCGTCTTCGACGACTCGTTCTCGGCGCTCGACCTCACCACCGACGCGCGGCTGCGGCAGGCGCTGTGGCGCGAGCTGCCGCACGTCACCAAGATCGTCGTCGCGCAGCGCGTCTCATCCATCACGGATGCCGACCGCATCGTCGTCCTGGAGGGCGGCACCATGGTCGGGGTCGGCACGCACGAGCAGCTGCTCGAGACCAGCGACACCTATAGAGAGATCGTCGAGTCGCAGCTGGGGGTGGACGCATGAGCGAGAACATCGACAAGAAGGCGTCGCGGCGCGAGCGCATGGTCGCTGCGCGCGGCGGAAGCGGATCCGCACCGCAGGTCGAGATGACGGCGGCCGAGAAGGAGGAGGCCGAGCAGGCCGAGAAGGCGCGCCAGCAGGGCGGCGGCATGTTCGACGGCCCCGCCCCGGGCAAGGCCAACCAGTTCGGCCCCAGCTTCAAGCGGATGATCGGGCTGCTCAAGCCCAGCGCCGTGTGGTTCGTGCTGGTCTCGATCTTCGGGGCCCTCGGCGTCGTGCTCGCCGTGGCTGCGCCCAAGGTGCTCGGCAACGCGACGAACATCATCTACGAGGGCTTCACGTCGCTGCAGCTGGCCAAGCCGCAGAACGGTTTCCCCGGGTTCGCGAACGGCACGGATCAGGCGCAGGTCGTCGAACAGCTGCGCGCTGCGAAGCAGAACCAGTACGCCGACATGGTCGCCGCGTTCAGCCCGTTCAAGGTCGGCGACGGGATCGACTTCGAGCAGCTACGCTGGGTGATCACCGCGGTGCTCGCGATCTACGTCGGATCCGCCCTGCTGAGCTGGATCCAGGGCTACGTCATCAACGTGATCATGGTGCGCACGATGTGGCGCCTGCGCGAAGACGTCGAGGCGAAGATCAACCGCCTGCCGCTGTCGTACTTCGACAAGGTGCAGCGCGGTGAGCTGATCTCGCGCGTCACGAACGACATCGACAACATCACGCAGACGATGCAGCAGTCGCTCTCCGGAGCGCTCACGTCCGTGCTCACCGTGATCGGCGTGCTGATCATGATGTTCTCGATCTCGTGGCAGCTCGCGCTGGTGGCTCTGGTCGCGCTGCCGCTCATGGGCGTGATCTTCGGCGTCATCGGTCCGCGCTCGCAGAAGGCGTTCGGGATCCAGTGGAAGAAGGTCGGCCGCCTGAACGCGCGCGTCGAGGAGGCGTTCTCCGGCCACGCGCTGGTGAAGGTGTTCGGCCGCGAGAAGGACGCGCTGGACAAGTTCCAGGTGGAGAACGAGGAGCTCTATCAGGCCGCGTTCAAGGCCCAGTTCCTGTCCGGCATCATCATGCCCGCGATGACCTTCATCGGGAGCCTGACCTACGTCGGCCTCGCCGTGCTCGGCGGCCTCATGGTCGCCAGCGGTCAGCTGCGGCTCGGCGACGTGCAGGCGTTCATCCAGTACTCGCAGCAGTTCACGCAGCCGCTCAGCGAGCTGGGCGGCATGGCCGCGGTCGTGCAGTCGGGCACCGCCTCGGCCGAGCGCGTGTTCGAGCTGCTGGACGCCGAGGAGCAGGATCCCGACGCCGAGGACGCCCCCACGGTCACCGACGGCAAGGGCGTCATCGAGTTCGAGCACGTCGCGTTCTCCTACACCGAGGACCGTCCGCTCATCACGGATCTGTCGTTCCGGGTGGAGCCGGGGCAGACGGTCGCGATCGTCGGCCCCACCGGCGCGGGCAAGACCACCCTGGTGAACCTCATCATGCGGTTCTACGAGCTCAGCGGCGGACGGATCCTGCTCGACGGGCAGGACATCGCCGGGATGACCCGTGAGGATCTGCGCTCCCGCACCGGCATGGTGCTGCAGGATCCGTGGTTGTTCGCGGGCACGATCCGGGAGAACATCCGGTACGGGCGTTCGACGGCGACGGATGACGAGGTCACGGACGCCGCCAAGGCGACCTACGTGGACCGCTTCGTGCACTCCCTTCCGGAGGGCTACGAGACGAAGCTCGACGAGGACGCCTCGAACGTGTCGGCCGGTGAGCGCCAGCTGATCACGATCGCGCGCGCCTTCGTGGCGCAGCCGTCGATCCTGATCCTGGACGAGGCCACCAGTGCCGTCGACACCCGCACGGAGCTGCTGCTGCAGCACGCGATGGCGGCGCTGCGACACGGACGCACCTCCTTCGTGATCGCGCACCGTCTGTCCACGATCCGCGACGCCGACCTCATCCTGGTGATGGAGCACGGCGACATCGTGGAGAAGGGCACGCACGAGGAGCTCATCACCGCGCAGGGCGCGTACTGGCGGCTGTACCAGTCCCAGTTCGAGCAGGCGGCCAGCGATGTCGACGCCGACGAGGCGCTCGTCACGGGAACGGTCACCGTCCCGCTGGCGGACGGGTCGATCGCCTCCGAGATCGAGGCCGGCGCGGCCACGGTCCCCGGCTCGACCTCGGCCCCGGTGGCTGTCGCCGAGCGCATGACGGAGTCCGCCGAGTCCCCGTCGATCGACTTCGGAGACCACAGGTCCTGATCCGCTTCCCCGAAGAACGCAACCGCCGCCCTCCTTTCGGAGGGCGGCGGTTCTGCGTGTGCCCCCCGCGTCAGCCCCCTGACCGCGAGACTGCAACTGGGCGGCGAGACTGCACCACATTGCTGCAGTCTCGGCGCGCAGTTGCAGTCTCGCGGAATGAAAGGAGAGGCGGGGCGCCCCGGGCGCCTACTTCGTCAGGCCGAACAGCACGAGCGGGTGGGTGAGACGCCACCACAGGCTCGGACCTTCGAGCTTCGTGCGCAGGGCGAGGGGCACCGTGGTCGAGTCGAGCGGTCCCTTGAGCGTGAGCGTGCCCGCCGCGTCGCCGGCCTTCCACTCGTCGCCCAGCGCGAACTTCGTCGTCGCGGAGGCCGAGGCGCCGTTCCACAGCACGACCCGTGCGCCCTCGGCAGCCACGACCTGCGTGGTCTCGCCCCAGGCGGTGTCGACGGTTCCGAGCGTGGTCCCCTTGACCACCGTCTCCGGCTGGCTCTTCAGCGCGGCCTCGACGTCGGCGTACAGCTGCCGCGAGGCATCGACCCGGGCCGCGTCGTTCGGTTCGCCGAGCACGTCGGCGTAGATCCGCACCGTGGTGGATCCGTCGGTCACGTCCTTGCCGGAGAGCAGGTTGTACTTGGTGGCGTCGCCGTCGCCGATCGTGCCTGTCTTGATGCCGATGATGCCGGCGTCATCGATCAGCCCGTTCGTGTTCTGCACCGTGCCGGCGCCCGGCAGATCGACGCTCTTCTTCTTCACGATCTCGGCGATCACCGGGTTCTGCACGGCGAGCGTCCCGAGCTGGATCAGCGCGCGGGGGGTGGCGACGTTGCCGAAGTCGAAGCCCGAGGGCGTGGTGACAGTGATCTCGGAGAGGTCGTGCTGGCGCAGCCACTGGTTGGCGGCGGCCGCATACTCGCCGTCGGAGCCCCACACATCACGCGCGAGACGGTCGGCGTAGTTGTTCGCCGATCCGAGCAGGATCCCCTCCAGCAGCTGGTACTGGGTGAGCGATCCGCCCGCCGGCACGTCCAGCGCCGACTCGTCGTTGCGCAGATAGCTCGAGTAGTCGTCGCTGTCCGCCTGGGTGAAATCGAAGGTCGCGCCCTGCTCGCCGGGCTTCATCGGCAGCTTGTCGAAGGAGGCCAGCACGGTCACGAGCTTCGTGATGCTCGCCATCGGGGCCTGCTGCTCGGTCGAGGCGATCGTGCCGATGCCGGCGACGCCGACCGCGGCGCTGCCCGATGCCGGCCAGGCCACTGCGGCCGTGGGTGCGGCGGCGGGCCGGAACGTGGTGGCCGACGCGGCGGGTTTGACCGCGTTCAGCGGCCACACCGCCGTGGTCGTCCCGTACGCGGCGGCGACGAGCACGAGCCCGATGATCGGCAGCAGCACACCAGGACGCGCGAGCGTGCGTCGGGGTGCGTCGGCGAGGAGCGGGCCGGAGGTGGGTTCGTCGGACGAGGCGTGCGTCGCGGCGGTGCCGACCCGGTCGACATCGACCCAGGCGAGAGCGGCCGTGGGGGTGGGATCCTTCCGTGCCACGGGGCGTGCGGACCTGCGGGATCGGCGGGCCGTGGCGGGCGCCTCGGCGACGGCCGCGGCCTCAGGCTCAGTTCCGGCGGTCTCCGCGGGGGAGGCCTCCACCGGCGAGAACAGCGTCCGCGGGAACAACGGCTGCTCTGCGGCGGGCGGCTCGGCCGGGGGGAACAGCCCCATCGGCGCGGATTCCTCCGACTCGGCCGTCTCGGGCCCAGGACGGTCGTCGGTGTTCACGCTCCTACCGTATCGTTCGCGGCCGTCATGTCCCGTCTCGTGCGTGCGGTGCCCGCGCGGTGGGGTTAGGATGGCCGGATCACCACGGGAGTCCGGCGAGGCCGGGCTGAGAGGAAGCGACCCGCGCTTCGACCGTCGAACCTGATCCGGATCATGCCGGCGCAGGGAGGAGTTTCTGATGATGCATGCATCTGTCCGCGCGTCCGAGACGAACGCAGACACCGCCGCCCTCCGGGGCCCCCGACTCTGGCGCTGGCGCGTCGTCGACATCATCGTCGCCAGCGTGATCGCGGTGGCGTGCGCGGGCGTGTTCCTGCTCTGGGACATCGTCTCGACGGGGCCGAGCGCCCTGCTCACGCCCGTGCTGCCCGGACTTCAGGAGCTGCTGGCCGGACCCTGGCTGCTCGCCGGCGTCCTCGGCGGGCTCATCATCCGCAAGCCCGGCGCCGCCCTGTACACCGAGCTCGTCGCGGCCGTGATCGAATCGCTCGTCGGCAACCAGTGGGGCCCGCTCACGATCGTCTCGGGCCTCGTGCAGGGCATCGGCGCGGAGCTGGTCTTCCTGGTGTTCCTCTACGCCGCGTGGCGCCTGCCTGTGGCGTTGCTCGCTGGTGCAGCCTCAGGATTCGCCTGCGGACTGAACGACCTCATCCTGTGGTATCCCGGATCCGGAGCGCTGTTCGTGACCATCGCCCTCATCTCGGCGACGGTGTCGGGAGCCGTCATCGCGGGCCTCGGAGGCTGGGCGATCATGCAGGGTCTTGCCGCGACCGGGGCGCTCAACCGCTTCGCCGCCGGCCGCACCGCGGCCGCCCGGGTGTGACCCCACCGACGACGGGGGTCGGCGCGGCGCAGCTCGAAGCGCACGGCTGGGGCTGGCGGTACGCCACGCGCCGCCGCTGGGCGATCCGCGGCACCTCGCTGCGGATCGAGCCGGGGGAGCGCGTGCTGCTGCTCGGCGCCTCCGGATCCGGCAAATCCACCCTGCTGCAGGGCCTCGGCGGTGTGCTCGGCGGCGCTGACGAGGGCGACGCCGAAGGTGCTCTGCTCGTCGACGGCATCCCGGCCGACCACGCCCGCGGACGGGTCGGCATGGTGCTGCAGGATCCGGACACCCAGACCATCCTCGCGCGCGTCGGCGACGACGTGGCGTTCGGCTGCGAGAACCTCGGCGTGCCGCGCGAGGAGATCTGGACCCGCGTCGACGCTGCGCTCGCCGCGGTCGGGCTCGACGTCCCGCCTGAACGACCCACGGCCGCCCTGTCCGGCGGGCAGAAGCAGCGGCTCGCGCTCGCCGGGGTGCTCGCGATGCGCCCCGGGGCGATCCTGCTGGATGAGCCGACCGCGAACCTGGACCCTGCCGGGGTCGCCGAGGTGCGCGCGGCCGTGGGTGCGGTGCTCGAGGCCACCGGTGCGACGCTGGTCGTCATCGAGCATCGGATCGAGGCGTGGCTGGGCCTGATCGATCGCGTCATCGTGCTCGGCGCCTCGGAAGAAGGCACCGAGGTGATCGCGGACGGCGCCCCGCACGCCGTGCTCACCGAACGGGCCGAGGAGCTGTCGGCCATGGGCGTGTGGGTGCCGGGCATCGATGTGGCCGCCCGAGCCCAGGGGCTGGTCCGTGCCCGCGAGCGGCCAGTGGCCGACGAGGATGCAGGAGATCCGCCCCGCACGAGCCTCCCCGGCGCAGAGCTGCTCGTCGCGGAGGGGCTCGTCGTCGGGCGCGCCAAAGGCGTTGCCGTCGCGGGTCCCGTTGCGCTGACATTGCACGCGGGGGAGGTGCTCGGGATCACCGGGCCGAACGGGGCCGGCAAGTCCACGCTCGGCCTCACCCTCGCCGGTCTCCTGCCCGCCATCGCCGGCCGGGTGCGCGCCTCCGACGCCCTGCGTGCCGGCGCCGCAGGAGCGGATCCGCTCGCCTGGTCGTCCCGCGAGCTGCTCACCCGCATCGGCACGGTGCTGCAGAGCCCCGAGCATCAGCTGCTCACGAGCACCGTGCGCGACGAGCTCTCGGTGGGGCCGCGTGCGCTGCGGCTGCCGGAGGACGAGGTCGAGGCGCGCGTGACGGGCCTGCTGCACCGGCTGCGGCTGGACGGTCTCGCCGCGGCCAATCCGTACACGCTGTCCGGGGGTGAAAAGCGCCGGCTCACCGTCGCCGCGGCGCTCGCCACGCGCCCGCGGGTTCTGGTGCTCGATGAGCCGACGTTCGGGCAGGACGCGCGCACCTGGGCCGAGCTGGTCGCGATCATCGCCGAGGTACGCGACGAGGGCACTGCGGTGATCGCCATCTCGCATGACGAGGATGTGCTGCGCGCCCTGGATGCGCGGCGATGCGAGGTCGGCTCGTGACACTCGCGCTCCCCGACGTCCGCACGGGGCGCTTCGGACCGATCGTGCCGCGCAGCGCCCTGGCCAAGCTCACCGCAGCGCTCATCGTCAGCATGCCGCTGATCCTGTCCGTCGACGTCGTGTCCGCAGCGACGGCGCTGGTGCTCGCCGTGCCGGTGCTGCTCTGCTGCGGGCTCACCCCGCGCGAATTCTGGACGCGCACGGCGGTGCTGTGGATCGCTGCGCCGCTCAGCGCCGTGACGATCGCGCTGTACGGGCAGGCGAGCGGCCCTGTGCTGTTCTCGTGGTTCGTGATGCACGTGACGGAGGGGTCGCTCGGCCTCGCGGTCGCGACCGGACTGCGGGTGCTCGCGATCGGCCTGCCCGCGGTGGCGCTGTTCGCGACGGTCGATCCCACCGATCTCGCTGATGCGCTCGCTCAGCGCCTCCGACTGCCGGCACGGTTCGTCATCGGCGCGCTCGCAGGCATGCGCATGCTCGGGCTGCTCGCCGAGGACTGGCGCGCGCTGGCACTGGCCCGACGGGCGCGGGGGGTGGCGGATCAGGGCCGGATCAGGCGAGGGGCGGGCATGGCGTTCGCCTTGTTCGTGCTCGCCGTGCGCCGTGGTTCGTCGCTCGCGACCGCCATGGAGGCGCGGGGCTTCGGTGCCCGCGGGCTGCCGCCGCGGACCTGGGCGCGGCCGGCGCCGTGGGCGGCGGCCGACACAGTGCTGGTGCTGCTCAGCGCCGTCATCCCCGCGGCCGCGATCGCCGTCGCGGTCGCGGCCGGATCCTGGCACCTCATCCTCGGCCCCGCCTGATCTTCGCTCATGCCGGGGCACCGTCGTCGAGCGGCACGACGAGCAGCTCGTCGATCCGCCGGCGCAGCGCCTCGGCCATGTCGACCGAAGCGGGGTCGAGCAGCCACTGCAACTGCAGGCCGTCCATGAGGGCGGTCAGCTCGGATGCGGCCAGATCCTCGTCGACGTGCGCGGCGAGGTAGCCCGCCTCGCGGGCGTTGCGCAGGGCGCGCGCGGTGCCGGAGCGGATCCGGCGATAGCGCTGCACGAAGTAGTCATGCGCGGGGTGTGCGGGATCTGCCGCCTCGGCCGACAGCACCGCATACAGCGCGATGATGCCACCGACCTCGGTATTGTGCCGGGCGAGATCGACCATGCCGCGGAGGATCCCGATGCCGTCCTGGCCGCGTGAGCCGTTGCGGCGGAAGCGCTCGCGGTCCTCCAGATCCCGGGTCTCCAGGACCGCCTCCATAAGCGATTCCTTCGTCGGGAAGTGGTGCGCGAGCCCGGCCCGGGAGATCTCGCACAGCTGCGCGATCTCGAGCATGGTGGCGCTGTTGAAACCGACGCGGCCGAAGAGCGCTGTCGCCGCGGCGATGATGCGCTCTCGTCGGGCTCTGCCCGTCGTGTATCCGCGTGCTGTCGTCATCCCGGTCCCATCGTACGAGGCGGATCCGCGGCCGCGGATGTCGTCGAATCAAAAACCTACACTTGTGTCGGTTTTCATGCTAGCGTGCGTCTCACCCACATGAAAGCGCCTGCCGGCATCGGCACACCCGCTCCTGAAACCGCCCCCGAACCAAGGACTGACAATGCCGTCGACCTCCTCTGACGCACCCGAAGAGCTGCGTCCGCCGATCACCGAGACCACGTTCGTCGCCACCGCTTCCGGCGAGGACGACCCGCCCGCGCCGATCAAGGGCGTCCGGCGCCTGCTCGGCTGGATCATCCCCGCCAACTTCGCGATCTTCGTCATCTGGGGCGCGGTTCCCGGGATCCTGCTGCAGGCCCAGCTGATCGCGATGTTCCCGGACGAGAAGGTCCAGGTCGCCAACATCGCCATCGTGATGACGATCGGCGCGCTCGGCGCCATGATCGCGCAGCCCGCGGCCGGGCAGCTCTCCGACCGCACCCGCTCGAAGTTCGGGCGGCGTGCGCCGTGGATCCTCGGCGGAGCGATCGCGGGAGGCATCGCACTCATCGCACTCGGCTTCATGAACAACCTCGCCGGCATCATCGTCGCGTGGACGCTCATCCAGATCACCTACAACTTCGCGCAGGGCCCCCTCTCGGCGGTGCTGCCGGATCGCGTGCCGGTCGCCCGTCGCGGAACCTTCGCCGCACTCTCCGGCATCGGGCTCATGCTCGGTGCGCTGGGCGGCCAGATCATCGGCTCGCAGCTCGCGCACACCATCACCGTGGGATACATCGTCTTCGCGGTGTTCGCCGTGGTCGTGCTGCTTGGTTTCGTGCTGGCCAACCCGGATCACCCGAGCCTCAATTTCCGCAACGAGCCCTTCAGCTTCGGCGAGTTCCTGCGCACCTTCTGGGTCAACCCGATCAAGCACCCCGACTTCTTCTGGGCGTTCACGGGCCGGCTGCTGCTGTACACCGGCTACTTCGCCGTCACCGGCTTCCAGCTGCTGATCCTCAAGAACTACCTGGGCGTCAAGGATCCGTTCGCCGTCATCCCGATCCTCGGACTGCTCAGCCTCGTCGGGATCCTGATCGCCACGGTGGTCTCCGGCCCGCTCTCCGACAGGATCGGGCGCCGCAAGCCCTTCGTGTTCGCATCCTCGCTGCTCATGGCCATCGCCCTCGTGGTGCCGTGGATCTCTCCGTCGTACACGTCGTGGATGATCATGACCGTGATCAGCGGGTTCGGGTTCGGCATGTTCCAGGCCGTCGACACCGCTCTGATGAGCCAGGTGCTGCCCTCCGCCAAGAACTTCGCGAAGGATCTCGGCGTCGTCAACATCGCCGCCACGCTGCCGCAGACGTTCGCTCCCGGGTTCGCCGGCGCGATCGTGCTGGCATTCGGCTACAACGCGCTGTTCCCGATCGCGGTCGTGCTGAGCGTGCTCGGCGCGGTCAGCGTCTGGTTCATCAAGTCCGTGAAATAAGGAGACCATCGACATGACAGACACCGAGGTGCGCTTCCCGTACCAGGACGCGTCGCTCGACATCGAGCAGCGCGTGGACGACCTGCTCGGCCGGATGGAGATCGCCGACAAGGTGGGGATGCTGTTCCACACCATGGCGGCGTACGCGGATCCGGAGGAGGGCAACCCGACGTTCGGGATCCCCTCGATCGCCTCCATGATGCGCAAGCGCCGGATGAACCACTTCAACCTGCTCGGCGCCGCCCCGAACGGACGCGAGTTCGCGGCCTGGCACAACGCCCTGCAGCGGATGGCTCAGGACACGCCGCTCGGCATCCCGGTCACCCTCTCCACCGACCCGCGGCACTCGTTCAGCGACAACCCGCTCACCTCGCTCATGGCGGGTCCGTTCTCGCAGTGGCCGGAGACCCTCGGCTTCGCGGCGATCGGATCCCCGGAGCGGCTCGAGCGCTTCGCCGACATCGCCCGCCAGGAGTACCTCGCGGTCGGCCTGCGGGTGGCGCTGCACCCGCAGATCGACCTGGCCACCGAGCCGCGCTGGTCGCGGATCTCGGGCACGTTCGGCGAGGACGCGGATCTCACCTCGCGTCTCGTCGTCGGCTACATCCGCGGATTCCAGGGGGCGGAGCTCGGCGCCGAGTCGGTCGCCACGATGGTCAAGCACTTCCCGGGCGGCGGTCCGCAGCTCGACGGCGAGGATCCGCACTTCGCCTGGGGCAAGGAGCAGGTCTACCCGGGCGATGCGCGGGACTACCACCTGCGTCCGTTCATCGCGGCGATCGGCGCCGGGGCGACCCAGATGATGCCGTACTACGGCCAGCCCGTCGGCACCGACTGGGAGGAGGTCGGCTTCGGCTTCAACAAGGATGTGCTCACCGACCTGCTGCGCGATGAGCTCGGATTCGAAGGCATCGTCTGCACCGACTGGGGTCTGCTCACCGACGTCGTGGTGTTCGGCGCCGACATGCCCGCCCGGGCGTGGGGCGTGGAGCAGCTCACCCGGCCGCAGCGCATGGTCAAGGCGCTCGACGCCGGCATCGACCAGTTCGGCGGAGAGCTGTGCACCGACGAGCTGCTCGGACTCGTGGCACGCGGAGAAGTCGCGGAGGCCCGCCTCGACGTCTCGGTGCGCCGGCTGCTGCGCGAGAAGTTCCGGCTCGGCCTGTTCGAGAACCCGTTCGTCGACGAGGAGGCCGCCGAGGCGATCGTCGGACGCGCCGACTTCGTCACCGAGGGCCTCGACACGCAGAGCGACTCGCTCACCCTGCTGACGAACACGGCGGTCGACGGCGGATCCGCGATCCTGCCGCTCACGCGCGGCGTGAAGGTCTACGCCGAGGGCGTGGCCGGCGACGCGCTCGCCGCCTACGCCACGGTCGTCGGGACGCCGGAGGAGGCGGATGTCGCGATCCTGCGCATCAAGGCGCCCTTCGAGGATCGCGACCGCGGAGGGTTCAGCGACCTGTTCCACTCCGGCTCGCTCGAGTTCCCCGCCGAGGAGCACGCGCGGCTGACCGCGATCGCCGCCGCGGTGCCGACCGTGATCGACATCTATCTGGACCGGCCGGCTGTGCTCGGCGGGCTCGAGGAGACCGCGCGCGCCGTGCTCGCCGACTACGGCGCCTCGGACGAAGCCGTGCTGCGGGTGCTGTTCGGCGATCGCGGGCCGCAGGGCTTGCTGCCGTTCGACCTGCCCCGCTCGGATGCGGCGGTGGCTGCGAGCCGCACCGACGTCGCGTTCGACACCGAGAACCCGACATTCCGGTTCGGACACGGCCTGCGCTACTGACCCCGCGGGCCCTCTCGTCCCTTCGATTGATCTTTCGTTCCACCTTGTGCACGATGTCCGGCGGCGCCGTTCCCGGTGGACTGGAGGCATGTCAGATCCTGCTGCGCGCCCGCGCCTCTCCGATGCTCTGACCTCGCGCCGCGGCGCGTGGATCTCGCTCGGACTCGTCCTGCTCATCATGGTGCTGCTGTTCGGCGCCTTCGGTTCGGCCAAAGCGCCCGGCGGCAACGCCCAGGCTCCGGTCGGCTCGGAGTCGACGCACACCGCCGAACTGCTCAAGAAGTTCCCGAACGCGGATCGCCAGTCGGTGCTCGTGGTCGCCGCGCGCAACGACGGCGCGACGCTGTCCGGCGCGGATGTCGAGCATCTGAAGGGCCTGCTTCCCGTGCTCGGCACCCACGCGGCAGCGGATCCCACCGGCCCGATCGTGAGCGACGACAAGAAGGCCGCCGTGCTCATGACGCCGATCACGGTCGGCGATTCGAACGCCGAGAACGCGGCCGTCATCAAGACGCTGCGTGCGGACGTCGCCGCCCACGCCCCCGACGGACTGACCTTTCAGGTCACCGGCGGGCCGGCCTTCGGCGCCGATGTGGCGTCGTCGTTCGAGGGTGCCGACTTCACCCTGCTGATCGTGACGATCCTGATCGTGGCGATCCTGCTGATCGTCACCTATCGCTCACCGGTGCTATGGCTCATCCCGCTGGTCGTGGTCGCCCTCGCCGACGGTCTCGCCGGCCGGATGACCGCCGCAGCCGGATCGCTCTGGGGCCTGCAGTTCGACTCCGGCATCATCAGCGTGCTCGTGTTCGGCGCCGGCACGAACTACGCCCTGCTGCTGATCTCGCGCTACCGCGAGGAGCTGCAGCTCACCGACGACCACCGTCGGGCGCTGAGCACGGCCTGGCGCAAGACCGTCCCCGCGATCGTGGCCTCGAACGTGACCGTGGTGCTCGCGCTGCTGACGCTCGTGCTCGCGGTGATCCCCGGCACCCACGGCCTCGGGATCTCCTCCGCGATCGGGCTGCTGATCGCCCTCGCCTCCGTGCTGTTCCTGCTGCCCCCGGTGCTCGCGGTCTGCGGGCGGACCGTGTTCTGGCCGTTCGTGCCGCGTCCCGGCGACGCGCGCCGGCAGGGCAGGGCGTGGCGTTCCATCGCCGCCGGAGTCGTCCAGCGCCCGGTCGTCAGCCTGCTCGCGGGCGCGGCGCTGCTGGCCGTGATGGCGGCGGGCCTCTTCGGCACGTCCATCGGACTCGACCAGATCGAGAAGTTCCGGGTGCCGTCCGAGTCGGCGGCCGGCCTCGAGGTGCTGTCTGCGCACTTCCCCCCGGGCGAGGCGCAGCCGATCCTCATCGTGACCGACAGCGGGCAGGCGGATGACGTGGTCACCGCCGTCAAGGGCGTCGAGGGGATCGTGCGGGTTCAGTCGGTCGGCACCACCGATAACGGCGACCTGACCAAGATCATGGTGACCAGCGACTACGCGCCGAGCACCGAGAAGAGCCTGGCCCAGATCACCGAGCTGCGCACCGCCGTGCACGCTGTACCGAAGGCGGATGCCGTGGTCGGTGGAGCGGTCGCGACCGATGTCGACGCCCGTGCGGGCAACGTGCAGGATCTGCTGCTGATCGCCCCGCTCGTGCTTGCCGTGAGCTTCCTCGTGCTGCTGATCCTGCTGCGCTCGCTCGTCGCTCCGGTGCTGCTGCTCCTGGTGAACCTGGCCAGCGCGGTCGCCGCGATCGGTGCGGGATCCTGGCTCAGCCGGGTGCTGTTCGGGCAGCACGCGCTCGACCTGCAGGTGCCGTTGCTCGCCTTCCTGTTCCTCGTCGCCCTGGGCATCGACTACACGATCTTCCTCGTGCACCGTGCCCGCTCGGAGGCGGCGGAACGCGGAACCCGGCAGGGCATGGTCGAGGCGATCGCACACACCGGCGGCGTGATCACGAGTGCGGGCATCGTGCTTGCCGCGGTGTTCGCGGCGCTCGGCGTGCTGCCGCTGGTCACCCTCGGTCAGCTCGGGCTGATCGTCGGCGTTGGCGTGATCGTCGACACGCTCGTGGTGCGCACCGTCATCGTGCCGGCGATCTTCGCCCTCGTCGGCGACCGGATCTGGTGGCCGGGGCGTCCGCGTCGCACCTCGCAGGCGCCGGCGCCGGCGGATCCGGACGTCTCGGATCCGGGCGTCTCGGATCCGGAGCCGGTCGCGGTCTCGTCCTAGCAGGCGGGTCCGGAGGGCGTCATGCGGCGGGCAGCCACAGCGTCATCCGGACCCCGTCCTCGGGCAGGTGCAGCACCTCGTAGCGGCGCGCGGTCACGGTGCCGTCGGCGGAGCGCACATGCGTGATGTCCCCGCGTCGGCGCTGCACGAGATGGCCGTTCCACCAGGTCTCGAACAGCGCGCTCTCGCCGCTCAGCTCCTCGACGAGGGCCACGAGTTCCGGATCCTGCAGGCGGTCCACGTTCGCGGCGCGCAGGTGCGCGACGGCGCCGCGGGCGAGCTCCTCCCACTCCACGAAGGTCTCGCGGGCGCGCGGGTCGAGCAGCAGCGAACGGCAGGTGTTGCGCTGCGCGGGCGGAAGGTCGGCGAGCCCCTCATGCAGGGCGAGCCCCTCGGGGTTCGCGGCGACGACCGTGCTGAGCCGGTCCAGCACGTACGCGGGGTTGGGGCGCACGGCGTCGACGAGCATCGACATCCGGGCGATCAGGGCGTCGTCGTCGGTCGCTGCGGCCGGCACGGGATGGGTCGTTCCGGGGTGGGCGTCGCGTAGCCGGTGCAGGTGGTCGGCGGCGTCCCCGTCCAGCCGCAGCGCCCGGGCGAGCGCGTCGAGCACGGCGTCGCTGGGGTGGGTCTCGCGGCCCTGTTCGAGGCGGGTGTAGTAGTCGGCGCTGATGCCGGCGGACGTGGCGACCTCTTCGCGGCGCAGTCCGCTGGTGCGGCGACGGGTGGCCTTCGCGAGCCCCTCCTGCAGGCGGGGGTCGGTGCGCCGCGCGCGGAGGAAATCGCCGAGGGCGTTCGACATCTGCGACCTCCGGGCAGTTCGGCGGGACAGGATCCGCGTCGCGGAAGAAGGGTGCGGCGCTCCTAGGAAGATTACGGTCTTCCGCGTCGCGCGCCGAACCGGAACGCTGGGGACGACGCTCGAACAGAGGAGAAACGATGGCCGCCTACACGCACGGACACCACGATTCGGTGCTGCGATCGCACCGCTGGCGCACGGCGGAGAACTCCGCCGCGCACCTGCTGCCGCACCTGCGCCCGACCGACCGGCTCCTCGACGTCGGCGCGGGGCCCGGGACGATCACCGCGGATCTCGCGGGGCTGGTCGCCGAGGTCGTCGCGACCGAGATCGGCGAGGACGAGCTGCAGCTGAGCCGCACCACCGCGGCGGAACGCGGCGTGACGAACATCGACTTCCGCGTCGCCGACGTGCACGCCCTCGATTTCCCCGACGACAGCTTCGATGTGACGCACGCGCACCAGGTGCTGCAGCACGTTGCCGATCCCGTGCAGGCGCTGCGTGAGCTCGCCCGGGTGACGAAGCCGGGCGGGATCGTCGCGGTGCGGGACAGCGACTACGGCGGGTTCCAGTGGTGGCCGGCGGTGCCCGCGCTGGACACGTGGCTGTCCCTGTACCGGTCGGCGGCCCGGGCCAACGGCGGTGAGCCGGACGCGGGGCGGCGGCTGCTGTCCTGGGCGCACGCGGCGGGGCTCACCGATGTCGTGGCCACCTCGAGCACCTGGTGCTACACCAGCGCGGAGGATCGCGCTTGGTGGGGCGGCATGTGGGCGGATCGGATCCTGGATTCCGCGATCGCGCCCCAGCTTCTGGACTCCGGCGCCGCGACGCCCGCCGACCTGCAGCGGATCAGCGACGGCTGGCGGGAGTGGGCGGCCGACGACGACGGCTGGCTCTCGATCCTGCACGGCGAGATCCTCTGCCGCGTCGGCTGACGCTCGCCGCCCAGGACGCGAGCAGGCGGAGCCGCTCGGCGAGGGGCCGTTAGTCCACCGCCTCCTGCTGGGTGCGGATGAACGTGCGGTCGCCATCGCTGAGTTGCGCGAACGGATCCACGCTCGCGCCGACGATCCGCTCGATCTCTTCGCGGACATCCTCCGGCACCACCCCGTCGTCCCGCTCCTCCAGCTTCTGCTTGGCGCGGGCCGACAAATGCGGCCACCATTGATGGACCTCGGGCAGCAGGTGAATCTCGGGCATCATGACGTTCTCCTCTCTGAGAAGGACAGATCGGCGGATCCGGCGGAGCGAACGCGTCGAAGCTCTGTCACTGCCCGGCTTAGACCGAAGCGGGCCCGATATCAAGCCCCTTCCCGTGGGCGCAGGCGAGGATCCTGCCCGACCGCACCTGCGGGACCCGTGCCGACGTCGCGGCCCAGCGGATCCGCTCCGCCTCATCGCGCATGGTCGTCTCGAGGTGTCGCGGACCCCACTTGATGAAGCGGCCGTCGTCGGTGCCGAAGGTGAGACCGCCGACCCCGTTCTCCCAGACCGGGCTCAGCGCCGCGGATTCGGCGAGCTCCCGCACGCGGGCAGGGATCGCGACATCGCCGGCGGGAATGCTCATGGCACCATCCTGCCCGGGATGGCCCGCCGGCGGGCGCGGCAGTATCCTCGAACTCGTGCCGTGGCGTCCGCGTCGTCATGAGACGCAGACTCACGTAGACTGAGACTCAGTTGCAGGTTCGAAGGAGAACACCCATGCAGATCCCAGGATCCGGAGCTCTTGTCACGGGAGGCGCCAGCGGGCTCGGCTTCGCCACCGCGCGCCGCCTCGCCGCGGCCGGCGCGACCGTCACGATCATCGATCTTCCCTCGTCGCAGGGCGCCGAGATCGCTGCCGAACTGGGTGGTGTCTTCGCTCCCGCCGACGTCACCAGCGCCGAGGAGGTCGCGGCCGCCGTCGCTGCGGCGCAGGCCGCGGCACCGCTGCGGATCGTCGTGAACTGCGCCGGCATCGCGCCGCCCGCCAAGGTGCTCGACCGCGACGGCAATCCGGCCGATCTTGCGGCGTTCGAGCGGATCATCCGGATCAACCTCGTCGGCACGTTCAACGTGATCTCGCAGGCGTCCGCCGTGATCTCGACGAACCCCCTGACCGCCGACGGGGACCGCGGCGTGATCGTGAACACGGCGAGCGTCGCGGCGTTCGACGGTCAGATCGGTCAGCCCGCCTACTCGGCATCGAAGGGCGGCGTGCACGCGATGACGCTGCCGATCGCGCGCGAGCTCGCCCGCTACGGGATCCGGGTGTGCACGATCGCGCCCGGCATCATGGAGACCCCGATGCTGGCCGGCCTCCCGCAGGCCGCCCAGGACTCGCTCGGCGAGCAGGTCCCGTACCCGGCCCGGCTCGGCCGCCCCGACGAATACGCGTCGCTCGTGCAGCAGATCGTCGAGAACGACTACCTGAACGGCGAGACGATCCGCCTCGACGGGGCGATCCGGATGGCCCCGAAGTAGACCGGCCCACTCTCTGCGCCGACCCCACGAACCGAGGAAGACATGACCGAGAACAAGCCTCTTGCCGGCAAGACCATCCTGATGTCGGGCGGGAGCCGCGGCATCGGCCTCGCGATCGCGCTGCGCGCCGCGGCCGATGGGGCGAACGTCGCCCTGCTCGCGAAGACGGACACGCCGCACCCGAAGCTCGAGGGCACCATCCACACGGCCGCGGAGCAGATCCGCGCCGCGGGAGGGCAGGCGCTGCCGATCCTGGGCGACGTGCGCGATGACGAGAGCGTGACCGAGGCCGTGCTGAAGACGCAGGGCGAGTTCGGCGGGATCGACATCGTCGTCAACAACGCGAGCGTGATCGACCTGTCCGGATCCCTCGACCTCGCCGCCAAGAAGTACGACCTGATGCAGGACGTGAACGTGCGCGGCACCTTCATGCTGTCGCGCGCCGCCGTGCCGGTGTTGAAGGGCGCCGCGAATCCGCACATCCTGTCGCTGTCGCCGCCGCTGAACATCACGCCGCGCTGGCTCGGCGCGCACACCGGCTACACGCTCGCCAAATACGGCATGACGATGGCCACGCTCGGCATGGCGGCGGAGTTCGGCACCGACGGGATCGCCGCGAACACGCTGTGGCCGCGCACCACGATCGCGACCGCGGCCGTGCAGAACGTGATCGGCGGCGACCGGCTGATGGCCGTGAGCCGCACGGCCGAGATCTACGCCGACGCCGCCTACGCGGTGCTGATCAAGCCCGCGCGCGAGTTCACCGGCCAGAGCCTCGTCGTCGAGGACGTGCTCGAGGCCGCGGGCGTGACCGATTTCGCGAAGTACGCCGCCGTGCCGGGCACGCCGGACAGCGCGCTGTATCCGGATATCTTCCTGGACTGAGGATCCGGGATCCGGAGGGTCCCGTTCATGATCAACGGCAACGTCTCGCACTGGTGGCAGCAGATCGGCGCCCCGGCGCCGCGCCCCGAACTGCCCGGTGATCTGGTCGTCGACGTCGCGATCGTCGGCGCCGGCTACACCGGGCTGTGGACCGCGTACTACCTGAAGCGGGCCAGGCCCGAGCTGCGGATCGCGGTGATCGAGCAGCGGCATGCGGGCTACGGCGCGTCCGGGCGCAACGGCGGGTGGCTCACGAACTCGGTCACGGGCGGGCGCGAGCAGTACGTGCGCACACACGGGCGCGACGCGGCCGAGCGGTTCCAGCGTGCGATGAACGAGACCGTCGACGAGGTGATCCGGGTCGCCGCGGCGGAGGGGATCGACGCCGACATCACAAAGGGCGGCGAGTTCAACGTCGCCTACACGCCGGCGCAGGAGGCCAGGATCCGCGCGTTCGCAGCGGCCGAGCAGGCCTGGCGGCACACCGACCTCGAGCTCCTCGAGGCCGGCGCTGCGACGGCGAAGATCGCCGTCGCGGGGACGCGCGCCGCGGTCTGGCACCCGCATGCGGCCCGGATCCAGCCGGCGAAGCTGGTGCGCGGGATCGCGGACGCCGTCGAACGCCTGGGGGTCGAGATCTACGAACGCACCGGTGTCGTCGAGATCGCGCCGCACCGGCTGCGCACGACCCACGGCACCGTCTCGGCCGAGCACATCGTGCGCGCGACCGAGGGCTTCACCGCGAACCTGAAGGGCCTGCACCGGCTCTGGCTGCCGATGAACTCCTCGCTGATCGCGACCGAGCCGCTGCCCGCCGCGGTCTGGGACGAGCTGCGCTGGAGCCGGGGCGAGGTGCTCGGAGACTTCGCGCACGTGTACATGTACGCGCAGCGCACCGCCGACGACCGGATCGCGATCGGCGGCCGCGGAGTGCCGTACAGATACGGATCGAAGACCGACACCGACGGCCAGACGCCGCTTGCGACCGTCGAGACGCTGCGTGGGATCCTGCACCGCCTCTTCCCGGCGACCGCGGACGTCGCGATCGATCACGCGTGGTCAGGAGTGCTCGGCGTCCCGCGGGACTGGGCGGCGACCGTGGGCCTCGACCGTGCCACCGGGATCGCCTGGGGCGGCGGATACGTCGGCACGGGCGTGACCGCGACGAATCTCGCCGGCCGCACGATCACCGACCTCATCCTTGAAAACGACTCCGAGATCGCGGGGCTGCCCTGGGTGAACCACCGGGCGCGCCGCTGGGAGCCCGAACCGCTGCGCTGGATCGCCACGAAAGGCCTCTATGCCGCGTACGGCATGGCCGACCGGTCGGAGCTGGCCGGCCGGGTGACCACCTCGCCGATCGCGCACGTCGCGGACGTGATCACCGGACGGCACTGACCCCGCTCGGATCCGCCTCGGTCAGCGCCGAGATTCCGGATGGGCGGCCGGATCCTCGCGCGTCCGCCCAGGACCTTCGCACCCGCCAGGCCGTACCCTGGGAACATGACCGACACGCCTGCGTCCGCGCGCTCGACCGCGCCCGCATCTTCCGGATCGCGCGGGACAGGATCCGCCCAGGTGCGCCCCGCCACCGAGGGATGGACGCAGAAGAAGGATGCCGAAGGGCGCCCGCTGCTGCAGTTCGCGAGCCCCAAGCGCGGCAAGCCGCCGGTGCACCTCGCCGACCTGACGCCGGCCGAGCGCATCGAGAAGGTCACCGAGCTGGGCCTGCCGGGATTCCGCGCCAAGCAGCTCGCGACGCACTACTTCACGCACTACACGTCGGATCCCGCGCACATGACGGATCTGCCCGCCGCGCAGCGCGACGAGCTTGTCGCGGGCCTGCTGCCGCCGCTGCTCACCGAGGTGCGGCGCCTCGAGACCGACCGCGGCGACACGATCAAGTTCCTCTGGCGGCTGCATGACGGCGCGCTCGTCGAGTCGGTGCTCATGCGCTACCCGGGCAGGATCACGCTGTGCGTGTCGAGCCAGGCCGGCTGCGGCATGAACTGCCCGTTCTGTGCCACCGGACAGGCGGGTCTGACCCGCAACATGTCCACGGCCGAGATCGTCGAGCAGATCGTGCGCGCCAACCGGCTCATCGCCGAGGGCGGTCTGGGCGGCAAGAAGGCCGACGACCACTCCATGGAGCGGGTCTCCAACATCGTGTTCATGGGGATGGGCGAGCCGCTCGCGAACTACAAGCGCGTGATGGACGCGGTGCGCTCCATGGTTGCGCCGCAGCCCGAGGGCCTCGGCATGAGCGCGCGTGGTATCACCGTGTCGACGGTCGGGCTGGTGCCCGCGATCAACAAGCTCGCGGACGAGGACATCCCCGTCACCTTCGCGCTCTCGCTGCACGCCCCGGACGACAAGCTGCGCGACGAGCTGATCCCGGTCAACTCGCGCTGGAAGGTCGACGAGGCGCTCGACGCCGCCCGCCGCTACTTCGAGAAGACCGGTCGTCGCGTCTCGATCGAGTACGCGCTCATCAAGGACATGAACGACCACGCCTGGCGCGCCGACCTGCTCGCGGAGAAGCTGAACGCGCGCGGCCGCGGCTGGGTGCACGTGAACCCGATTCCGCTGAACCCGACGCCGGGATCGATCTGGACCGCCTCGGAGAAGAACGTGCAGGACGAGTTCGTCCGCCGCCTGAACGACGCCGGCATCCCGACCACCCTGCGCGACACCCGCGGCAAGGAGATCGACGGCGCGTGCGGACAGCTCGTCGCGACGACCGAGGACGAGGCCGCGGCCGCCGCGATGGCCTGAGCCCGCTCGCCGGGAGCCCCTCACCCTCGAGTCGTCCCCCTCAGCGCACCCCATGGCGTGCGCTGAGGGGGACGACTCGGAGGAATCGGTCAGCCGTCGATGAGCAGCCAGGACAGGGCGGCCGTGATCCATTCGGCCCACTCGTCGTCCGACCACATCCGGCGCGTCGTCAGCTCGATGTAGTTCTCAAGCGAGTTGAGCACGCGCACGGCGTCGATCGTGCGCTCCCGAGCCATCGTGCGGTTGCCCTCGGCGAGATCTGCCGTGCGATCGACGAGGAACGCGAAGAACTCGTCGCGTCCGTGGAAGTTCTGTGGTGACGGCGGGCTGGCGCGTCCCACGGCCACGGTCCAGGTGGCGAGTCGTTTCTTGATCTGACCGTCGACGAGGACGAACCGTGCGATGAGGGCCCGCGGATCCGTCTCGGCCAGCAGCTCGCCCGCCCACGGAGCGTCGCGCCACGTGGTGAGGGGGGTGCCTCCGAGGACCCAGCGCGATTCCGTCTCGCGCAGCAGCTGCTCCTTGCTGCCGAACAGGTAGTAGATCGTCTGTTCGGCGACGCCCGCCGCGGCGGCGACTTCGCGCAGGGTCGTTCCGTCATAGCCCTGCTCGAGGAACAGTCGGTAGGCGGCGTCGAGCGCGCGCTCGCGACCGTCCCCCCGCCGCACCCGTTGGCGATCCGTCACGGTTTTCTCCTCTCGCGGTGTCGGTCAGATCGTACTATAGTTCCCACTAGAGTCAATTATAGTAAAGAGGTGCGAGATGACTGTGATCACCGACACCGTTGACCTCGCGGTCGCACAGGAGCGGGCGTTCGCCCTGCTCTCGGACCGGGCCAACGAGCTGAAGTGGAACGACGACTGCCTGAGCTTCACCCCGGTCGACGGCGGCGCGCTGCGGGTCGGCTGGAGGTGCCGGCAGAAATGGCGCGGTGGGCCCACGCTGACCCTGGAGTGCATCGCCCTGGACGGACCGAATGCGGTGACCTACCGCAACGGCGGGCCGCTGTCGATCACCTCCACGGCCCGCTTCGCCACCACCGGCGACGGAACAGAACTCACCTATGAGTTCGAGATCGAGCCGAGGGGCATCGGCCACCTCTTCGGCAGGGCCTTCATCAGCAAGATGGAGTCCCAGATCCCCAGGAACATGAAGATCATCAAGGCGTGGGTCGAGTCGGAGAGCCCCGACGGTCCGTGACGCCTGCACGCGGGGTGCGCAGACGCCGCAGCGTCCCGGATCCCTCGATGAGCTCGCTCCACGAGCCGACCTCGACCACGCATTCGGCGACCGCGCAGGTGGGGAACTCCACGAACGAGCCGGTGAGCTCGGCCACCGCGTCCGCCATCCCGGGGTTGTGGCCCACCAGCATCGCGACCTCGAGGTCGTCGGGCAGGCCGGACGCGACCGCGAGGATCGTGCGGGCGGAGGCCGCGTAGAGGGCGGGCTCGTCGAACACGGCCAGCCCGAACGCCGCCGCGTACCGCGCGGCCGTGCTGTGCGCGCGGGTCGCGGTGCTCGACACGATTCGCTGCAGGCCGACGCCCGCGTCGCTCAGTCGTCGCGCCATCAGCGGGGCGTCACGGCGACCCCGGGCGTTCAACGGCCGGTCATGATCCCTCAGGCCCGCCATGTCCCAATCCGACTTCGCATGACGTGCCAGCAGCAGGGTCTTCATGGTCACCAGCGTGCCACTGAGGAGCCGGTGGCGCACGCCCCACGACCCACCTGTAGCGACTGACGCCGCGGGCGGCGACGACTCGCCCATAGCCGGCACCTCGGATCCGCCGGGGTGCTGTCCAGGGTTCGTCCACCGCTCTTCCAGGCGGGTTTTCGTACGGTAGACGGATGTCCTATTCCGCTCATCGCCCCGGCCGCATGGATTCCCAGGGCCGGATCGCCTTCGACGTCGATGGGCAGACCGACCCCGCGGACGAGACCGCGGACCCCCTCTACTTCGTTCGCGACTACGCTCCCGAAGGCGGATCCGACGCCGCCGCGACGCCGACCGCTCCGGCCGAGCCGGTCGAGGACCCCTTCATCGGCGAGGCCGCGACGACGCCGATCAGCACTCCCCGTCCGCCCGCGCCGGTAGCGCCCGAGTCCGTGATCGCACCGGCGTCCGCCGTGGCAGCGGATCCGGATCCGGTCGCCGTGTCACGGCCGCCGCGCGCAGCGAAGCCGGCGCGCACCCCGAAGCCGCCGCGCGTGCCCCGTCCTGACGGATGGTTCCTGCGGAAGCTGGCGATCCTCGGCGGCGCCGATGGTCCGATCCTGGATCGCGTGCCCAGCGAGCAGCCGCGCTTCGTGCAGATGTTCTTCGTGCTCGCGGGCACCGCTCTCGTCTCGGCGCTGTCGATGCTGTTCGCGCTCACCACCGGCGTGCAGGTGCTCGTCTGGATCGCCGTGCCGCTCTCGATCGTGTGGGCGCTGCTGATCTTCAACCTGGACCGCTTCCTCACCTCGACCATGCGCTCCACCCACAACGCGTGGCGGCTCATCGGGCTCGCCATCCCGCGTGTGCTGATGGCGGCGATCATCGGGTTCGTCGTCGCCGAGCCGATCGTGCTGCAGGCGTTCCACAACGACATCTCGCGCGAGGTCACCGCGACCAACCTGGTGCAGGCGCAGAGCGACCAGAAGGCCGTGGCCACCGGTCCCGAGAAGAAGGCGCTGGACGCGGCCTCCGCCCGCCTCGCCGACCTGCAGAACCAGGCGTCCACCGGCATCGTGAAGGGCACGTCGAGCGACTCCGCCTCGCAGAAGGCCGCGCAGGACACCGTCACCAAGATCACCGCACAGATGTCCGATCAGCAGAAGGTCATCGACCAGGCCCGCGCGCTCTACCAGTGCGAGCTCACCGGACAGGGCGCGGGAACCGTGCCCGGCTGCACCGGCGTGCAGGGCGACGGCGCGAGCTCGGCCGCGGCGAAGTCCCAGCTCGACCAGGCGCAGCAGACCTACGACGCGCTCGCTGCACAGCTGCGCCAGGCCAACACCGACCTGCAGTCCGCGGACAGCTCGTCGAAGACGGCGACCTCGGCGACCGAGACGCAGAACCGTCAGCAGGCGAAGGATCAGATCCCGACCGCCGAGCAGGCCTACAAGACGGCACTCGACGCCTATAACGCCCGGGCCGCCTCGGTGGCCGGCACGAACGCGAACGCGGTGGGCCTGCTCAGCCAGATCTCGGCGCTGGACCGGCTGTCCGCGAAGGAGCCTGTGCTCGGCTTCGCGCACTGGCTGATCGCGGCGCTGTTCTTCATGATCGAGCTGCTGCCGGTGATCGTGAAGGTGCTCACCAGCTGGGGCGACCCGTCGCTTTACGAGAAGGCCGAGACCATCGCGAAGCAGGTCGAGCTCGACCGGGTCACCTCGCGGGGCTACCGCGACCGTGCCGCGATCATCGCCGAGGAGGCGAAGGAACGCGCGTTCGCCGACGCGCACGAGGCCGAGGTCGCGGGTGCAGCGGCGGGTGCGCCGTCCGCGCCGGTCGCGGATCCTGTCGCGGTGACGGATCCTGACGCGGTCGCGGATCCTGACGTGCCGGCAGCGCACGTCGCACCGACTCCGCCGATGTCGTCCGGCGCACCGTCCTGGCCCGTGCCGGCGCATCCGGGAGTCGGATCCGCCCACCCCGGCGTCGGGTCGGCTCATCCCGGCGCCGGATCGGCGCATCCCGAAGTCGCCCGCGTCTAATCCGCGAGCCGGCGGGGATCCGACCCGGCCTGTGACCGGACACGCTTAGGCTGGATCCATGGTCAACTATCGTCACCTGGGCAACAGCGGTCTCAAGGTCTCCGAGATCACGTACGGCAACTGGGTCACCCACGCCTCGCAGGTCGAGGACGACGCCGCGGTCAAGACGGTGCACGCCGCGCTCGACGCCGGCATCACCACCTTCGACACCGCAGACACCTACGCCAACACGGCCGCGGAGGTCGTGCTCGGCAAGGCGCTCGCCGGCCAGCGCCGGGAGAGCCTGGAGATCTTCACGAAGGTCTATTTCCCGACCGGTCCGAAGGGGCCGAACGACACCGGGCTCAGCCGCAAGCACATCCTGGAATCGATCAACGGATCTCTGAAACGGCTGGGCACCGACTACGTCGACCTGTACCAGGCGCACCGCTTCGACTACGAGACGCCGCTGGAGGAGACGTTCCAGGCGTTCGCCGACATCGTGCGCCAGGGCAAGGCGCTCTACATCGGCGTGTCCGAGTGGACGGCCGAGCAGCTCCGCGCGGGGCACGCGCTCGCGACCCAGCTGGGCGTCCAGCTCATCTCGAACCAGCCGCAGTACTCGATGCTGCACCGCGTGATCGAGGGCAAGGTCGTCCCGGCCTCGGAAGAGCTCGGCATCTCGCAGATCGTGTGGTCGCCGATGGCGCAGGGCGTTCTCAGCGGCAAGTACCTGCCCGGTCAGCCCGTGCCGGACGGATCCCGTGCGATGGATCCGCATTCCGGTGCGCACTTCATCCAGCACTTCCTGCAGGACGACATCCTCACGGCCGTGCAGCGGCTGAAGCCGATCGCGGCCGAGGCGGGCCTGACGATGCCGCAGCTCGCGATCGCGTGGGTGCTGCAGAACAAGAACGTGGCCGCCGCGCTCGTCGGCGCCTCGCGTCCGGAGCAGCTCGCCGACACGGTGAAGGCGTCTGGGGTCGTGCTCGACGCCGACACCCTCGCCGCGATCGATGAAGCGCTCACGGGCGTGGTGCACGCCGATCCGGCCGACACCTACGAGGTCTCCCCGAAGCAGCGCCTGGTCTGAGACACCCCTTCAACACCCGTCCTGCCTGACCGCGAGACTGCAACTGCGCGGTGAGACTGCAGCAATATGGTGCAGTCTCGCAGCCCAGTTGCAGTCTCGCGGGTAGAAGGGGCGACTCAGTCGACCGTGATGTCGACCTGCAGGTCGTTTGCGATGCGCTCCAGATCCGCGCGCAGGGAATCGAGGGCGGCGGATCCCGGCACGGTCGCGACGACCGACGCCTCGAAAAGGCGTCCGCCCGCCATGGCCGCGTCCCGGGTCGCGGTGGTCATGCTCTCGATGCTCAGCGCGTGCGCGCTCAGCACGGCCGAGATGTCTCGCACGATGCCGGGCCGGTCATTGCCGAGCACCTGGATCGACAGCTCGCGACGCTCCTCCGCCGCGGGCGGGGTGGCGGATCCCGGATGCACCGCGATCGTGAGCAGCCCGTCCAGGCCGTGCAGCGAGGCGCGGAGCTCCTCGACCCGCTCGACGGGGACCGCGACCTGGATCACGCCCGCGAACGTGCCGTCGAGCTCGGCCAGGCGGCTGTTCTCCCAGTTCCCGCCGTGCTCGTCGACGATATGCGCGACGGTGGCGACGAGGCCGGGACGATCTGATCCGACGACGGTGAGGATGAGCGTGGTCATGCCGCCAGCGTAGGCGAGTGCAGCCGTCACGACCAGACTCGCCGCAGGAGCGAGGCCTCGTCCCACTCTCCGGTGGTGAGGAAGTGATCCATCCGGGCGCGGTGCGGGGCCAGGTCCCAGCCCTGCGCGGCGACCCACCCATCCGAGTAGTACGTGTCGAGGTAGCGCGTGCCGCTGTCGCAGATCAGCGTCACAACGCTGCCGCGCTCACCGCGCGCGAGCATCCGCGCGATCAGCTGGAACGCCCCGACCAGGTTGGTGCCGGTGGATCCGCCCGCCCAGTGCAGGGTGCGCTGCTTGAGCAGCCGGATCGCGGCGATCGAGGCCGCATCGGCGACGGGGATCATCTCGTCGATGACGCCCGGCACGAACGACGGCTCGACGCGCGGTCGCCCGATGCCCTCGATCCGGCTCGGCGTGCCGGTCGTGAAACGGAGATCGCCGGACCGCCACCCCTCGTAGAACGCCGAGCCCTCCGGATCCACCACGGCGATCCGGGTGTCGTGCAGGCGGTAGCGCACGTACCGGCCGAACGTCGCGCTCGTGCCGCCCGTACCTGCGCCCACGACGATCCAGCTGGGGATCGGGTGCCGCTCGCGGGAGAGCTGGCTGAACACGCTCTCGGCGATGTTGTTGTTGCCGCGCCAGTCGGTCGCGCGCTCGGCGTACGTGAACTGGTCCAGGAAATGGCCGCCGCACTCGGCCGCGAGCCGCTCCGCCTCGGCGTACATCTCGGCTCCCGCGTCGACGAAGTGGCAGCGGCCGCCGTAGAACTCGATGAGGTCGATCTTCCCCTGGCTCGTCGAGCGCGGCACCACGGTCACGAACGACAGGCCCAGCATACGGGCGAAGTACGCCTCGGAGACGGCGGTGGACCCGCTCGACGCCTCCACGAGCGTCGTGCCCTCATGGATGCGGCCGTTCACGAGCCCGTACAGGATCAGCGACCGCGCGAGCCGGTGCTTGAGGGATCCGGTCGGGTGCACCGACTCGTCCTTGAGGTACAGGTCGATGCCCCACTCGGGCGGCAGCGGGAACACGTGCAGGTGCGTGTCGGCGCTGCGGTTCGCATCCGCCTCGAGCATGGCGATGGCGGATCCGGTCCAGTCGGTCATGCCATCGAGCGTAGCCGGGCGGGGCTGCCGCGTCAGGACCAGCCGCCGGCGCCGGTGTCACCGTCGTAGGTGAACGTCCCGTTCTTCCCGGTGATCTTCACGCTCGTGCCGAGCGGCTGCTGCGCGAGGAGCTTCCCCTCCAGCGTCTCCGCATCCGTCTTGAACTTCTGCGCGGTCGCGTCGTCGACGCCCCAGAGGAATGCCGAATGCATGTCGGTGAGGAGGTAGAGGAACGCCTGCACGGCCACGCGGTTGTGCTCGTCGTCCGGGATCCGCTGCCAGAGGGATCCGTCCTGCGACGAGCTCTTGTACCTCGCGAGCATGTCGGCGAGCATCGCCTCGACCTCGGCCGAAGCCGGGGATGATCCGGATCCGATCGACGGTGCAGCGGACGGACGCGTGCCGGGTGCCGTGCTCGGCGCCGTGCCCGGCTGCGCCGAGGGGGCCGTGGTGCTCGAGGGCGCCGCCGTCGTGCCGCTTCCTCGAGTGATGAGAAGGATCGCCCCGACCGAGACCGCGATCAGCAGCAGGAGCACCACGGCTCCCGAGAGCGCGAGCGCGATCGTGAATCGCCCGCGCCCGCCCGGAGCGGGAGGTGTCGGAGCCGCACTGGCGGGGTGCGACACCGGCGCGGAGGGCATCCAGGACGGATCCTGCGCCGCGGACGCAGCGTACGGCGGGGCCGTCGGTCCGAGTGGCGGCGCGAGCTCCGGCACCGGCGGGAACGCCAAGTCCGGCACCGACTCCGGCACCGGTTCGCCGGGCGGCGTCGTCGGATCGGTCATGTCATCCCCCCGCGCGTGCACCGCCCTGATCTCGCGGTGTCACGGATCCAGCCTAAGCGCGCAGGTCGGCGGGCTCGGCGGATCAGCCCACCCGGTAGATGCGCGCGGCGTTGCCCCAGAGGATGGCGTCGACGTCGTGTCCGCGCGCGACGGCCCAGTCGGCGACCGTCTGCAGCCAGCGGTCGCGGTCGGCTGGGCGGTATCCGTCCGCGCCGATCGCCGAGACCGGCCAGTCGCTGCCCCAGAGCAGGTGGTACGGCCCGACCGCCTCCGCGGCGACATCGAGGAACGGGATCAGCTGGGCGGCGGTCCAGGATCCTCCGGCCTCGCCCGGGAGCCCGGAGAGCTTGATCGACACCTGTCCATGCGCCGCCACCGCGCGGATGCCACGGATCCAGTCCGCGCTCGGGGCGAGGGGAGCCGCGGCAGTGCCGACCGCGGGCTTGCCGAGATGATCCAGCACGATCCGGAGCGTCGGCACGGAGGTGGCGAGGACGTCGACGTCGGGCAGCTGCTGCTCGCGGATGCAGGCGTCGAACGTCCATCCCCGTGCCGCCAAGGTTTCGGCTCCCGTCAGGAACGTCTCGGATGTGGCGGTGCCGTCGGGCTCGCCCTGCAGCAGATGGCGCACGCCGACGACCAGAGGCAGCTCGGCGAGGGACGCCAAGTAGTCTGCGGTCTCGGCGCCCCGATCCAGCCGGGCGCCGGCGACGATGCCGATCACGCCGGTCTGCTCGGCGTTCTCGGCGACCCAGCGCACCTCGTCCAGGAACTGTTCCTCGGCGCAGTCGGCCTGCACGAACACGGCGGCGGCGTGGCCGGAATCGCCGGCGGTGATGTCGCCGTCGGTGCGGGCGTGGGCCGCCGCGAGCTCCGCAGCCCCGAACCGCGTGGCGAGCGGACCCCGGAGCCACGCGTAGTCGAGCCGGGACGGATCCCAGAGGTGCAGATGGGAATCGAGAACGCGCACGCTGACATCCTCCCGCACTCCGCGGCCCGTCGCGAGCAGACATCCGATGAATCTGCGAGGATGTGCGCTATGGCAGTCACCGACGAGGCGATCGAGAAGATCAAGACGATGATCGTGTCGGGTGAGCTGGGGCCGGGGGATCGGCTGCCGCCCGAGAAGGAGCTCGCCGAACGGCTGGGGCTCAGCCGCAACTCCATGCGCGAGGCGGTCAAGGCGCTCGAGGTGATCCGGGTGCTCGACGTGCGCCGGGGCGACGGCACCTACGTGACGAGCCTCGAGCCGCACCTGCTGCTGGAGGCGATCAGCTTCGTGATCGACCTGCACGACGACGACTCGCTGCTCGAGCTGTTCGCGGTGCGTCGCATGCTGGAGTCGCAGGCGACGGGGCTCGCGGCGACGCACGGCGACGTCGAGGCGATCGCTGCACTGCAGGAGGAGATCGAGGGGGTGGATGCCGGCGTCTCGATCGACGACCTCGTCGCGCACGACATCCGTTTCCACCAGGACATCGTGCGAATGACCGGCAACGGCTACCTGGCCAGCCTCATCGAGAGCCTGTCGAGCCAGACCATCCGGGCCAGAGTATGGCGCGGCCTCACCGAGCAGGGTGCCGTGGAGCGCACGCTCTCGGAGCACCGCGCCATCGCCGATGCGATCGCGCAGCGCGATCCGGTCCTGGCGACCTCGCTCGCAACCGCGCACATCGCCGGCATCGAGCGCTGGCTGCGCCAGGCCGCCCAGGCCTGAGACGGGCCTGTCCTTCTCAGCCTTGACCCGAACGGCAGGCCGTGACCCACCCCGCCCGCGGCTACTCCGCGCGCAGCCGCAGCCGCGCCATGCCGCCGTCGACCTCGATGAAGGTGCCGGTGGTGGATCCCGATGCCGGGCTCACGAGGTACAGCACGGCGCCGGCGACCTCGTCCGGCGAGACCAGGCGGCCGTGCGGCTGGCGGGCCTGCAGCGCGGCGCGCTCGGCCTCGGGGTCGGCGGCCGAGCCGAGCAGCCGGCCCACCCACGGGGTGTCGGCGGTGCCGGGGTTGACCGCGTTCACGCGGATCCCCTCACGCAGGTGATCCGCGGCCATCGCACGGGTGAGCGCGGAGACCGCGCCCTTCGAGGCCGTGTACAGCGCCCGCTGCGGCAGCCCGGTGGTCGACGCGATCGACGCGGTGTTGCAGATCGCCGCAGCGGGGGAGCGTCGCAGCCAGGGCAGAGCCGCGCTCGTCACGCGGGCGATCCCGGTGACGTTGACCGAGAGGACGCGAGCCCACTCGTCGTCGTCGTTCGCGGTGATGTCACCCTGGGCGCCGATCCCGGCGTTGTTCACCACGATGTCGATCCGGCCGAAGCGCTCGCCGATCGCGGCGACGGCGGCATCGACGCTCGCCCGATCCGACACATCCGCGGTGAAGGCGGCGAAGCGCGGATCCGCGGTCGTCACGTCGCGGTCGAGCACGGCGACCTGTGCGCCCTGCGCGTGCAGCTGCGCAGCGATCGCGGCGCCGATCCCGGCAGCGCCTCCGGTGACGATCGCGACGAGTCCTTCTACCTGTCCGCTCACTGCTGTGCCTTCCATGCGATGAATTCCTGGCGCTGGGATCCCAGGCCCTCGATGTCGATCTCGACCACGTCGCCGGCGCGCAGATACGGGAACTTCCCGCCGAACGCGACGCCCTGCGGGGTGCCGGTGAGGATCAGATCCCCCGGCTCCAGGGTCAGGTACTGCGAGATGTGGTGCACGATCTCCGCGACGGAGAAGATCATGTCGCCGGTGTTCGAATCCTGCCGCGGCTCACCGTTCACGAAGCTGCGCAGCCGCAGGTTCTGCACGTCGACCTCGTCGGGCGTGACCAACCACGGACCTGTCGGGTTGAAGCCGAACGCGGCCTTGCCCTTCGACCACTGCCCGCCGGACACTTCCATCTGGAACGTGCGCTCCGAGACGTCGTTGCAGACGACGAAACCCGCGATGTGCGCGGCCGATTCGGCGGGGGAGTCGAGGTAGGCGGTGCGGGCGCCGATCACGACGCCGAGCTCGACCTCCCAGTCGGTCTTCTCGCTCCCGCGCGGGATGGTCACCGCGTCGTCGGGACCCACCACCGTGTTCGGGGTCTTCAGGAACAGGATCGGCACCGCGGGCGGCTCCGCCCCGGACTCGCGGGCGTGCGCGGCGTAGTTCTGCCCGACGCAGATCACCGCGCTGGGGCGGGCGATCGGGGATCCGATCCGCAGCGCGTCCGCCCCCGTCAGCTCCGGCAGGGTGCCGGCGTCGAGCGCCGCACGGGTGCGACCGACGGGGTCCGCGGCGAGAAACTCGCCGTTCACATCGGAGGTCACGGACCTCAGGTCGTAGTGGCGGCCCTCGTCGATGATGACCGGGATCTCGGATCCGGGCTCTCCCAGACGCGCGAACTTCATGGCTCTCCTGCCTTCTCACGGGTGCGGGACGGATCCGCCGTCGCAGCGATGACGGCGATGGGTCCCTGCGTTGACAGTATAGACATCCGATGTTTACACTCCAAGTGTCGCCCGGTTCTTTCTGAGCCGTGCGGCATCGGCCCAGAACAGGAGACCCGTGAGCCGCATCGTCGCGCTGGAGACCAGCGACATCCGCTTCCCCACCTCGCTCAGCCTCGACGGCTCTGACGCGATGAACCCCGACCCCGACTACTCCGCCGCGTACGTGATCGTGCGCACCGATGCGGAGGACGGGATCGCCGGGCACGCGTTCGTGTTCACGATCGGCCGCGGCAACGACGTGCAGGTGGCCGGCATCGACGCGCTCGCCGGGCATCTCGTCGGCCGCGAGCTGGAGCCGCTGCTCGACGACATGGGCGGCACATTCCGCGAGATCATCGGCGACTCGCAGCTGCGCTGGCTCGGCCCGGAGAAGGGCGTCATGCACATGGCGATCGGCGCGGTGATCAACGCGCTGTGGGACATCAAGGCCAAGCGCGCCGGGCTCCCGCTCTGGCAGCTCCTCGCCCGGATGACGCCCGAGGAGATCGTCGATCTCGTCGACTTCCGCTACCTGACCAACGCCCTCACCCGCGAGGACGCGCGGGAGATCCTGCAGGCCGGCGTCGCCGGGCGCTCCGAGCGCGAAGCCGAGCTGCTCGCCACCGGCTACCCCGGCTACACCACCAGCCCCGGCTGGCTCGGCTACTCGGACGAGAAGCTCGAGCGCCTGGCCCGCGAGGCCATGGCCAACGGCTTCACCCAGATCAAGCTCAAGGTCGGCGCCGACCTCGACGACGACATCCGCCGGTTCCGCAAGGCCCGCGAGGTGTGCGGACCGGACTTCCCGATCGCGATCGACGCGAACCAGCGCTGGGAGGTCTCCGAGGCCATCGCCTGGGTGAACGCGCTCGCCGAGTTCAGTCCGGCCTGGATCGAGGAGCCGACCAGTCCCGACGACGTGCTCGGCCACGCCGAGATCGCCCGCGGGGTCGCCCCGATCCGGGTGGCGACCGGCGAGCACGCCCAGAACCGGGTGATCTTCAAGCAGCTGCTGCAGGCCGAGGCGATCCAGGTCATGCAGATCGACGCCGTGCGCGTCGCCGGCGTGAACGAGAACATCGCGAACCTGCTGCTGGCCGCGAAGTTCGGCGTTCCGGTCTGCCCGCACGCGGGAGGCGTGGGGCTCTGCGAGGCCGTGCAGCACCTGTCCATGTTCGACTTCGTGGCCGTCTCAGGCAGCCGCGAGGGGCGCATGATCGAGTACGTCGACCACCTGCATGAGCACTTCGTGGTGCCCACGGAGATCCGCGGCGGCTCGTACCTGGCCCCCACCGCTCCCGGCAACGGCATGGAGATGAAGGCCGCGAGCCGCGACGACTACGCGTGGTCGGCCGAGCGGAAGGGCGCGGACGCGCATGTCTGAGCAGGGCGTGACGGAGCAGAAGCCGGCGATCCCGTCCCTCGGGTACGGCGCCGCCAACGTCGGCAACCTGTTCCGCGCCCTCGATGACGAGCAGGCCTGGGCAGTGCTCGACGCCGCATGGGAGAGCGGGATCCGCTTCTACGACACCGCGCCGCACTACGGCGTCGGACTCTCCGAGCGCCGCCTCGGCGCGTTCCTGCAGACGAAGCCGCGCGACGAATACGTGCTCTCCACCAAGGTCGGGCGGCTGCTGCGCCCGAACCCGGACCACATCGCGGGCGGGCTCGACACCGACAACGACTTCTACGCCCCGGACGACCTGCGCCGGGTGTGGGACTTCTCGGCCGACGGGATCCGCGCCAGCCTCGACGAATCGCGCGAGCGCCTCGGCATCGAGCGCATCGACATCCTCTACCTGCACGACCCGGAGCGGCACGATCTCGACCTCGCGCTCGCGGAGGCGTTCCCGGCGCTCGAGGCGCTGCGTGCCGAGGGACAGGTCGGACGGATCGGGATCGGATCCATGACGTCCGACGCCCTCGCCGTGGCCGTCCGCGGCGCCGCGCTCGACACGATCATGGTCGCCGGCCGCTACACGCTGCTCGAGCAGTCGGCGTCCGTCGAGGTCATCCCGGCGTGCGCCGAGCGCGGCACGGGCATCGTCGCCGCGTCGGTCTTCAACTCCGGTCTGCTGGCGCAGAGCGAACCGCGCCGCGACGGGCGGTACGAGTACGGCGCCCTGCCCGACGCGCTGTGGGATCGCCTGGCGCGGATCGCCGACGTCTGCCGCGCGCACGATGTGCCGCTGCCGGCCGCCGCGATCCAGTTCCCGCTGCAGTCTCCGGTCGTCGAATCGGTCGTCCTGGGCGGCAGCCGCCCGGAGCAGGTGCGGCAGAACGCCGAGCTGGCCGCGGTGGAGATCCCCGCCGAGCTGTGGCAGGAGCTCGCCGCAGAGGGGCTGATTCCGGGCTGAGGGCACCGGCGGCCGGTGTGCGGCTGGCCGGTCGGGCCTCGATCCGTCGGTCAGCCTCCCGCGCGGCGGGCGCGATACGCCGCCACCGCGTTGCGGTTCGCGCACACGGTCGAGCAGTAGCGCTTGGAGCGGTTGCGGGACAGGTCCAGCGCGACGGACTGACAGGTCTCGTCGGCGCAGACGGAGATGCGGGATCCCTCGTCGGCGCGCACCACGTCGATGAGCGCCATCGCCGTCTCGACGAGCACGCGTTCGGCGAGCGGGCGGTCATCCGCGACCGCGTGCAGGTGCCAGTCCGCTCCGTCATGGCGGACGAGGTGCGGCGTGAGCCGGATCTCGGAGAGGGCGTCGGTGACGGCGGCGGCCATGTCGTCGCGCGGGGCGAGGAGCATCGCGCGCAGCCGGGGTCGGAGGGCACGCAGAGCCGTGCGCTCGGCCTCGTCGCGATCGATGCGGCCGGTGTAGTGGAAAGCGGTGAGGAACCCGGCCTCGTCGTCGATCGTGCGCAGGGCATCCGGATCCTCGGCGGAGTTCGCGAGCCAGACCGCGGCGCGCAGAGCCTCCTCGGTGTCATCGGCAAAGATCATGTTGACAGCTTACATCCGCCCGGGGTAGCGTCACTTGTCATGGGTGGTGTTGCCGATGACGTTCGCACGCGGGGCATGCGGCTGGGCCTTCCCCTGGCGATCGGCGCCGCCTTCTCGTTCGGGATGTCGGGCGGCTGGGCGCGCGGGCTGATGGACGCCGGCTGGAGCCCCGGCGCCGCGGTGACGGCGCGGGTCTGGGTCGCCGCCCTGGTGCTGCTCGTGCCGACGATCCTCGCGCTCCGCGGCCGCTGGCATCTCGTCTGGAAGAACGCCGGGATGATCGCCGTCTACGGGCTGCTCGCGGTCGCCGCGACGCAGTTCTGCTACTTCCAGGCCGTCGCCGTGATGGACGTCGGGATGGCGCTGCTGATCGAGTACACCGCACCCATCGCCGTGGTGCTGTGGCTGTGGCTGCGCCGGGGTGAGCGTCCGAGTCGGCGCAGCGTGCTCGGCGCCGCGGTGGCGTTCGCCGGGCTCGTGCTCATGCTCGACGTGCTCGGCGGCACCCGGGTGAGCCTCGCCGGCATCGGCTGGGCGCTCGCGGCCATGATCGGCGCGGCGACGTACTTCGTGCTCTCCGCGCGGGCGGACACGGGGCTCCCGCCGATCGCCCTCGCGGGCGGAGGGCTGCTCGTCGGCGCGCTCGGCCTCACCGTCGCGGGCCTGGCCGGCGTGCTGCCGATCACGTGGAACACGCACGACGTTGCTTACCGGTTCGGCAGCGTGCCGTGGTTCGTCCCGGTGCTCGCGATCGGCGTGCTGGCCACTGCGCTCGCGTACGTGCTCGGCATCACGTCCACCCGCATGCTGGGATCGCGGCTCGCCTCGTTCGTCGCGCTCGCCGAGGTGGTGGCTGCGCTGCTGTTCGGCTGGATCCTGCTCGGCCAGCTGCCGGATCTGATGCAGGCGTTCGGCGGCGTGCTGGTGCTCGGCGGCGTCGTGCTGGTCAAGCTCGGCGAGCCGGCGGCCGACTCGTCGCCAGAGAGCGTCCCGGATCCGGTCGCCTCGGTCTGACGAGGTTTCCCCGGGGAGGTGGCCGCCCGGGCATGGCCGCCGAACCCGAGCGCGCGGCGTTACGCCGCGGATCCTGCCGGGTGCGAGGCCGCCTGCCCTGCGCGCACACGCGCCCGGCCCATGACCCGATCCGAGACGGCGATCGCCGTGCGCCGCGGAACCAGACGCACCAGGCGTGCGAGCACCCGGTTGCGGCGGCCGGCGACCATGCTGGGCGCCGTGGTCCGCTCGAGCGAGCGCATGGCTTCGGCGACCATCTCGGCGGACGTCTGCCGCGCGCCGAATTCGGCGGAGCTCGCGGTCGTGCCGGAGACGGCGCCGAACTCGCTGGCGGTGCTGCCGGGGCAGACGGCGAGCACGCGCATGCCCGTTCCCTCGACCTCCTGCCAGAGCGCCTCGGTGAAGCTCAGCACGAAGGCCTTGGTCGCGCCGTAGACGGCCATCCCCGGCGTGGGCTGGAAGGCGGCGGTCGAGCCGAGGTTCACGACGATCCCGCGCGCCTCGATCAGCTGCGGCATGAGGGCCGAGGTGAGCTCGACAAGTGTGCCGACGTTGAGCTGGATCTCCTGCGCGGTGCGCGCCAGCGGGATCGTCCCGAACGGGCCGTAGGTGCCGAAGCCGGCGTTGTTGACGAGGGTGTGGATCCGCAGGCCGCGCGTGGCGAGTTCTTCCACCAGCCGCGCTCCGGCGCCCGGCTCGCCGAGATCGGCGGCGATCACGGTCGCGCTGACGCCGTGGGCGGCGGAGAGCTCGTCGGCCACGGCCTCGAGCCGGTCCTCGCGGCGGGCGACGAGGACGAGGTCGGATCCCCGGGCCGCGAGGGCGCGGGCGAACTCGACGCCGATGCCGGAGCTGGCGCCGGTGACGAGTGCGGTGGTGCCGTGGAGTTCGAGGGTCATGAGGATTCCGTTCTGGAGGAGGGGCATGACCAATGTAGACACTGACACCATATGTTGTCAACGTCTACTTCACGATAGGGTCGAGAGGTGACCACCACCGCGCCCTATCACCACGGAAACCTCCGTGCCGAACTGCTCGCCGCCGCCGAGCGCGCGCTCCGGGATCGGGGCGCAGATGCGCTCTCGCTCCGCGCCCTCGCCCGTGAGCTGGCCGTGAGCCACGCGGCTCCGGCCAAGCACTTCGCGGACCGCCAGGCGCTGCTGGATGCGCTCGCGATCGAGGGTTTCGCCCGCCTGACCCACGCGTTCCAAGTGATCGTCGAGCGCGCGGACGAGCCGGTGCGCGAGCGGATCCGTGCCCTCGTCGCCGGATATCTCGCCTTCGCGCAGGAGAACCCCGCGCTGCTCGCGCTGATGTTCGCGCACAAGGGGGAGCCGGACGCCTCGGTCGAGGTCATCGCGGCCGGGCGGCAGGCGATGGCGATGACCGTCGGCCTTGTGGCGGAGGGCCAGGCCGCGGGCGAGATCGCGGCGGGCGATCCGCATCGCATCGCCACGGTGGCGTTCGCGACGGTGCACGGGATCGCTACCCTCGGCGCGGGCGGACTCCTCGAAGGCGAGCCGACCGCGGTGATCGCTGAGCATGCGCTCGTGCTGCTCTGGGACGGGATCGCGGTCGGGCGCTGACCGACCGGAGGTGGTTTGTATACGGGTCCGCGCCCGCCGCTCAGGCGCCGTCCCAGTTCGGCGCGTCGAAGGCGCCCAGCGGGTCGCGGTCGAGTGGGCGGAGCTGTCCGGAGCCCATCACCGGGAGCGCAGCGCCGTCGGCCTCGCGGCTGCTGTGCACGGCGAACCACTCCCACAGCAGGCGGCGCAGCTCGGCCACCTCGTCGGCGTGCGCCGGATCCTCGGCCAGGTTCACGCGCTCCTGCGGATCCCGCACGAGGTCGTAGAGCTCGTGCGGGCCATGCGGGACCCGGTGCACGTACTTGCGCTCGCGGGTGCGGATCATCCGCGCCGGACCGTATTCGCTGTGCACGACCACCGGACGCTCTGGCTCGGTCGCCGCGCCCTCGCGCAGCAGGCCCGCGAAGCTGCGCCCCGGACCGGTCTCGAACACGGCCGGATCCTCGCCGACCAGATCGAGCAGGGTCGCAGGCAGGTCATAGGCGCTGAGCAGCTGATCGTGCACGACCCCGGCCGGCAGCCGTCCGGGTGCCGAGAGGATGAACGGCACCATGACCGACTCGTCGTACATGTTCATCGGGAAGGTGCCGTTCCCCTTGCCCCAGAAGCCGTGCTGGCCGCAGCTGAACCCGTTGTCGCTGAGGAACACCACGATGGTGTCGTCCTCGATGCCGTGGATGCGCAGCCGCTCGAGGACGCGCCCGATGGCGGCGTCCATCGCGGTGACCGAGGCGAAGTAGCCGATCAGCGCCTCGCGGGTGTCGGCCTCGCCTCCGACCGGGGCGCCGTCCTTCGTCTGCAGCCAGGCGTGCGGCTCCTCCTGCGGGCAGGTGTCGAAGGCGCAGTCGAGATACAGCGCGGTGAACTCCTCCGGATGCTGGCCGGCGAAGGGGCGGTGGGGGGCGGTGAAGTTGATCGCGAGGAAGAACGGCGCGTCCTGATCCTGTTCGGCGTCGATGAACGCGGCCGCGTCGTCGGCGATGACGTCGGTGAGGTAGTCGGTGACGTGCTCGGCCACGCCGTCTCGGTACATCACGGCATCGTGATACGGGCTGCCGCCGCCCTCCAGCGCGTACCAGTGCACGAAGCCGCGACGCGGCACGTCGTTCGCCCCGAGGTGCCACTTGCCGGAGAGGCCGAGACGGTACCCGGCATCGGCGAGGGCGTCGGTCAGCGTCGGCAGATCCCGCAGGTAGTCGCGGCTGTCCGGCCCGACCGGGGGTCCGCTGAGGTAGTCGTGCACACCGTGCGTGGAAGGGACATGCCCGGTGAGCAGACTCGCACGCGCAGGGGAGCACACCGGCGATGCGCAGAAGAAGCGGTCCAGGCGCACGCCCCGGAGCGCGAGGTCGTCGAGCACGGGCGTGCGGATCTCGTGATTCCCCGCCGCTCCGAGCGCCCAGGGACCCTGGTCGTCGCTGACGATCACGATGACGTTGGGGCGGGATCCGGTCATGCGAGGGCCTCCGTGGCGAACGAGACCGCGGCGCCGGTCGCGGCGGAGCGGTAGGCGGCGAGCACCAGCTCGACGACGTGACGGGCGTGAGCGAGCGGGACGGCGGGGGTGGCGCCGCCGACGACCGCGGCGAAGTCGGCCAGCTGCGCTGTGAAGGCGTGCTGGATGTCGTCGTCGCCGCTCTCGTACACCGTGCGGGAGCGCCCGTCGACGTGCACGATCGTGCCGCGGCGCGGATCGACCTCGATCACGCCGCGCTCGCAGACAAGGGTCATGGCGTCCGCGAGCGTCGCCGGGTCGCTGACCACCGAGATCGTGACGCCGACGCCGTTGTCGAGGCGCAGCTGCATCCCGCCGTCGGTCTCCACGGCGGATCCGAAGCGGTTCGCCGTGTTCGCGAGCAGGGTGGCGGCTCGGCCGCCGCCGAGCCAGAGCGAGCGGTCCAGGCAGTGCCCGCCGATGTTCATGAGCGCGCCTCCGCCCGCGATGCCGGGGGAGAAGAACCACGGGGAGCGCGAGCCGGGCCGGTAATCGGTGCTGCGGTTGTCGCGGATCAGCAGCACTCGGCCGAGTTCGCCCGATTCGACGATGCGCTGCGCGGCGACCTTCTCCGGCAGGAAGTGCTGGATGTGCCCGATCGTGAGGGCCACGCCCGCCCGATCGGCGGCCGCGATCAGGCGGTCGCAATCGGCGACGGTGGTGGCCATCGGCTTCTCCACGAGCATGTGCGCGCCGGCCGCCGCCGCGTCGTCGGCGATCGGCAGGTGCAGCGCATGCGGTGTGTTCACGATGACCGCGTCGACGACGCCGGCCTCCAGCATCCGGCGATGATCGGTGAACGGGGCGGCTCCCGTGCCGGCGACCGCACGCCGGGCCGCCTGCTCGTCGATGTCGCAGACCGCGGTCAGCTCGATCCCGTCCAGGACGGATGCGGCCGCGACGTGGAACGGGGCGACCGCTCCCGCTCCGATCAATCCGATGCGCATGCTTCTCCCAGCTCCTCGGTCGGTGATGTCAGGTGGCGGGGCGCTCGTCATCGGACCGCGCGGGCGCCGCACGAGTGACGCACGACGATCCGCGGACGCAGGCGGATCTGATGCAGAGGGCAGTCGTCGCCTTCCACGAGGCGGCGAAGCAGAACGTCAGCGGCCATGCGGCCCATGCGGTATTTCGGTGGGGCGACGGCGGTGAGCGGAACGGGAGCGAGGTCGGCGACCTCATCGTCGTAGGAGACCAGGGCGATATCGCGCGGCACATCCCGCCCGTCGCGCTGGATGGCCCCTTCCAGCAGGGTCGCCTCGCGGTCGCCGAACACCAGCGCGGCCGTCGCCTCGAACTCCAGCAAGCGCCGGAAGGCCGAATCCGCGGTATCGGGATCCCACGCCGCGGCGGGGGGCGCGAACTGCAGGGACTCGGCCAGGCCGAGGTCGGCCACCGCCTGCCGGTAGCCGGTCTCCACGCTCGACTCGGCCGGGTGCTGACGCCGAGTGACGAGTGCGATGCGCCGGTGCCCGAGGTCGGCGAGATGGCGCACCGCATCGTAGGCGCCGCCGCGGTGGTCCGAGCAGACATGCTCTGTCGTGTCCGCGGAGCCGAGGTCGAGAGGGCTGCGCTCGAGGAGCACGACAGGGACCGGCAGCGCCGCGAGCTCCTGAACACGTGCGGTCGAGTCTGCGATCCATGCGGGCGTCGGTGCGATCAGGAGCCCATCGACGCCGGCGTCGAGAAGCGATGCCAGGGATTCGTCTCCGCGCTCGGGCTGGGTGCGATAGGTCGCCAGTTGCAGGGTGGCGCCGTCCGCCGCCAGAGACTCGTCGATGCCCTGCAGCACTCGCGGGTAGTACAGCTGGGTGTCCGGCAGCAGGACGCCGATGCGTCGACGCGCGCGCCCTTCGCGCGGCCGGGCGGAGGCGACGAAGCTGCCGGCGCCCTGACGTCGCACCACGATGCGCTCGGCGACGAGTTCGTCGAATGCCCTTCGCACCGTCGTCAGCGACAGGCCGGTCTCCTTGGCGAGTTCGTGTTCGGTCGGGAGCTTCTGGCCCGTGATCCAGGTGCCGGCCAGGATCCCGCGGCGCAGCTGATCGGCGAGGATCTCGAACTTCAACCCTCGCGATTCCGCGTCGCGCACCGTTGCCGCCTGCTTTCCCGCCATCACGATCCCTCCACCATGCTTTCTCTGATTCTCTGCCCCGGAGAGAGAGGAATAAAGACGTATTCAGTGATTCCTCTCTCCACGGAGGAGAGAATCGGGGCGCTCCTCCGCAGTCATGAGATGCATCGGAGGAATGAATTTGCGATTACTCCTTGAATGCTCCTTTCCTTCGGCGCGAGAGTCGACCAACGCAGGCGACGAAGCCTCTCAGACGGAAGGAATCCCGATGCCGAAGATCCGAAAGCTCTCAGCCCTCGTCCTGGTCAGCGCGCTCGCGCTCTCGGCCGCCGGATGCGCATCCGGTACGGGCGGTGGGTCGAGTACGGGGGGCACGCTCACCTACTGGTCGATGTGGAAGGAGGGCGAGGCACAGCAGAAGGTGCTCGCCTCCGCGATCTCCGACTTCACCATGCAGACCGGCATCAAGGTCACCGTGCAGTGGCAGGGCCGTGACAGCGTGAAGAAGGTCGTCCCGACGCTCAACACCAAGAACGTCCCCGACCTCATCGACAGCGCGTTCGCCAAGCTCGCCCCCGTCCTCGCGACGACCGGCCAGGCCAAGGAGCTGACCGCGGCGTACGGCAGCGACGTCGACGGCAAGAAGGTCTCCGACTTGATCCCCGAGGCCTACCTGGCCGACGCCGACATCACCCGCAAGGGTGACAAGGCGCCATGGATGCTTCCGTACACGCTCACCAGCGACGCCTTCTGGTTCAACGCCGCGGCGCACCCCGAGCTCGTCTCGGCGCCGCCGAAGGACTGGAAGGACTTCATCGCCGAGCTCGACACGCTCAAGGCCGCGAACGAGGCCCCGCTGGCGATCGACGGGGATGTGTCCGGCTACAACGCCTACTGGTACACGTCCGCGCTTGTGCACATCGCGGGTCCGGGTGCGATGAAGAAGATCGCCGAGGACAAGACCGGCAAGGCGTGGGAGGGATCCGACGCCGTCGAGGCTGCGAAGATGGTGCAGCAGCTCGTGGAGGGCGGCTACTTCATCTCCGGCTACAACGCGAGCAAGTGGCCGGCGCAGCAGCAGTCCTGGGCCGACAACAAGGCCGCACTGCTGTACAACGGCACCTGGATCCCCACCGAGACGGCCTCGTACGCGGCGAGCGGCTTCCAGTACTCGTCGTTCCCGTTCCCGACGGTCAACGGCGGCAAGCAGGTCGCGCGCGCCGACTTCATCGGATTCGCCGTGCCGGCGAAGGCGAAGAACGCCGAGAACGCGCAGAAATTCGCCTCGTTCTTCCTGAAGAAGAAGTACCAGGATGCGCTCGGCACGGATGCGAAGATCCTCCCCATCCGCGCGGACGCGACGATCAGCCCCGAGGTCGCGTCGGTCAAGAAGGCGCTGGACTCGGCCGACGGCTTCTACGTGCAGAACGACGGGATCACCTTCCCCGGGTACGCCGAGAAGCTGCTCTACCCGACCATCGATCAGCTCGTGCAGGGCAAGCTGTCCGCGGCCGACTTCATCGCCGCGATGAAGTCGGGGCAGGCCGACTACTGGAAGCAGAACTCGTGACCCAGACGGCAGTCATGCCCGGCGTCTCCGCCGGCCGGGGTGCACGTCGTGCATCCCGCGCCGGCGGCAACGCCATCGACAACGCGCGCAAGAGGCTCTTCGTCCCCTTCGTGGGTCCGGCCCTGCTGTTCTACTCGGTGCTGTTCGTCGGTCCCTCGGTCTACGCGATCTGGATCAGCTTTCACAAATGGGCGGGCGCCGGCGCGATGGAGTTCGTCGGCTTCGGCAACTACGTGAAGCTGTTCGGAGACAAGCTGTTCCTGCAGTCCTTCGGCAACACGCTGGTGCTGCTGTTCGTCGTCGGCATCGCCGTGTTCGCGGTCTCGTTCGGCCTCACCCTGGTGCTGCGCGACATGGTCGGCCGCAAGATCGCCCGCTCCGTGATCTTCTTCCCGCATCTCGTGAACGCCATGATCTTCGGCGTGCTCGCGGGCTTCGTGCTGAACCCGGGCGGGCTCGTGAACACGCTGCTGGGGTGGGCCGGCGTGACCGACCCGCCGGCCTGGCTCGCCACGGAGAACCTGTTCCCGTTGATCATGGTGATGCTCACCTGGATCACCACCGGCTACTACACGACCATCCTGATGGCCGGCGTCGACCGGATCCCGCCCTACTACTACGAGGACTGCGCCCTCGCCGGTGCGAACGCGTTCCAGCGACTGCGCTACGTCATTCTGCCGCTGACCTGGGACGTGTTCGGCACCTGCGCGGTGCTGTGGACGATCTCCTCGGTGAAGATCTTCGAGATCATCTGGATCTTCGGCGGCTCCACCGGCCAGGGGATCCCGCCCACGCGCACCTGGAGCACGGCCGTCTACACGTATGTGACCGCCTTCTCCGGGGAGTCCATCCCGGCGTACGGCATGGCCAGCGCCAGTGCGATCCTGTCGCTCGCCCTGGTGTCCGTGCTCGTCGTCCTGCTGCGCCGCGTGATGAAGCGCGACACGATCGAGATCTAGGAGTCTCTGATGACCACTGCTCCGCTGCTCCGGGAGGAGACCAGCACGCGCGCCGTCGTGACCGGCCGATACGACGGGCCGCGCCGCCGCCGGCGCGCCGCGATCGGCCGCGAGCGCAGCGTGCTGCGCGGGATCGGGCTGTTGCTGCTGTGGGCCTTCGTCGCCCTGAACATCGCCTGGATGGTCTGGATGGTGATCCAGGCGTTCCGTGACACCCGTTCGATCCTGAGCGACCCGTGGGGCCTGCCCACGTCACTCGACCCCGTGAACTTCGTCACGGCCTGGACGGCGGGCGACTTCGCCACCGCGACGCTCAACAGCGTCAGCACCACGCTGATCTCGTCCTTCGTGACGGTGGCGATCGCGGCGCCGGCCGCCTACTACCTCGGCCGGGTGGAGAACCGTTTCACGAACGCGCTCACGATGTACTTCGTGCTCGGGTTGGGGATCCCGGTGCAGGTGATCCTGATCCCGCTGTTCGTGATGCTCAACGAGGTGTACCTCACAGACAGCCTGATCGGTCTCAACATCGTCTACGTCGGCGTCTCGATGCCGTTCACCGTGTTCCTGCTCATCGCCTTCTTCCGCTCCCTCCCTCAGGAGCTCGAGGAGGCCGCCGCGCTGGACGGAACTTCCGCCTTCGGGACGTTCTGGCGGATCACGCTGCCGCTCGCGAAGGGCGGCATCCTGACCGCGTTCGTGCTGCAGGTCATCTCGCATTGGAACGAGACGCTGCTGGCGCTCACGCTGTTGCAGTCGACCGACAAGTACACCCTGCCGGTCGCGCTCATCTCCTTCATCCAGCAGCAGACCTACTCCGGCGCCGACTGGGGCGGGCTGTTCGCCGGCTTGTGCATCGTGGTGCTTCCCATGCTCGTGATCTACCTGTGGCTGGGCCGACGCCTCACGGAGGGTCTCACGCTCGGCATGGGCAAGTGACGGGGCGTCCCGCGGTCCTGCGCCGGACGCAGCCGGAGCGCTGACGAGGAGTGCCGCATCCTCCGACCTTCAATGTATACGAAATAGGAGAACATTCCGAGACTTTCGCCGATCGATCGGGTTTGTGTATACACTGATTGCATGACCATCGTCTCGGAGGGCATGCGCGCGGGGGAGTTCGCGTATCGCGCGCTGCTCGAGGAGATCCAGTCCGGATCCCTCGCCGCGGGCACCGTGCTGGCCGAAGTCGAGCAGGCGGAGCGGCTCGGAGTGAGCCGCACGCCGCTGCGCGAGGCGCTGCGCCGGCTCGCCGCCGACGGCCTCGTCGAACAGGCCTCGCCACGGGTCACCGTCGTGGCCGGGATCGACGCCGGCGACATCCGCGATCTGTTCGCACTGCGCCGGGCGCTCGAGGAGACGACGGCGCGCGCCGCGGCGACGTCCGCCGACCGCACCGGGTTCGCGGCCTTCGCTGAGCGTTTCGCCGAGGCCGCCGAGGCCCTGGACGACGACGAGGGGCGCTCGCGCTACTACGCGCTCATCGCCCGCTTCGACGAGGCGCTGGACGCCGCTGTCGGCAACGACTACCTCACCGCGGCGCTGCGCACGGTGCGCACCCACCTCGTGCGGGTGCGACGGATGGCGCGCGACAAGCCCGCGCGCCTGGTCGCGAGCGCCGGGGAGCACCGACTCATCGCCGAGGCCATCGGATCCGGCGACGGCGACCTGGCCGCGCACGCCACCCACGTCCACCTGCACAACGCGCTCGCGAGCATCCTGGACTCGCTCGCGGCAGCGGATCCGGAAGCCCCGGACGACACCCGCACGACCCCTGGTATGCCCCCGTTCGGAAAGAAGGCCCGCGCATGACCGTCACCCATCACCTCCGCGTGCACCGCAGCGACGAGCAGCTCCCGCGCGAGGGGCAGCTCGCCTGGCGGATCGCCGAGATCGCCGCGGATGAGGTCGAGGTCGACGCCGACGTCGTCGACATGATCATCAACCGCATGATCGACAACGCCGCGGTCGCCGCCGCCTCGCTCACCCGCGCTCCCGTCAGCGCCGCTCGTCAGCAGGCGCTCGACCACCCCGTCTCGGTGAACGGATCCGGATCCACCGTGTTCGGCTGCGCGCTCGAGCGCCGCACCAGCCCCGAGTGGGCGGCGTGGGCGAACGGCGTGGCCGTGCGCGAGCTGGACTACCACGACACGTTCCTCGCCGCGGAGTACTCGCACCCGGGCGACAACATCCCGCCGATCCTGGCCGTGGCGCAGCACGTCGGCGCCGACGGCCACGCGCTCGTGCGCGGCATCGCGACGGGCTACGAGATCCAGGTCGACCTGGTGAAGGCGATCAGCCTGCACGCGCACAAGATCGACCACGTCGCCCATCTCGGCCCGTCTGCGGCGGCCGGCATCGGCACGCTGCTCGGTCTCGACGTCCCCACGATCTACCAGGCCGTCGGGCAGGCCCTGCACACCACCACCGCGACGCGGCAGAGCCGCAAGGGCGAGATCTCCACGTGGAAGGCGCACGCGCCGGCGTTCGCCGGGAAGATGGCGGTCGAGGCCGTCGACCGGGCGATGCGCCGGGAGACCTCGCCGAGCCCGATCTACGAGGGCGAGGACGGGGTCATCGCCTGGATGCTGGACGGCCCCGACGCCTCCTACGAGGTGCCGCTGCCCGTGACCGGCGAATCGAAGCGCGCGATCCTCGACACGTACACGAAGGAGCACTCGGCGGAGTACCAGGCGCAGGCCTGGATCGATCTCGCCCGCAAGCTGCACAACGAGCGGCCGGAGCTCACGGATCCCGCGAATGTGGAGTCGATCGTGATCCACACCAGCCACCACACCCATTACGTGATCGGTTCCGGCGCGAACGACCCGCAGAAGTACGATCCGCACGCGTCCCGCGAGACGCTGGACCACTCGATCCCGTACATCTTCGCGGTCGCGCTGCAGGACGGCGCCTGGCACCATGTCGACTCCTACGCGCCCGAACGCGCGCAGCGCGAGGACACCGTGGCGCTCTGGCACAAGATCACGACGGCCGAGGATCCGGAGTGGACGCGTCGCTACCACTCCATCGACCCGGCCGAGAAGGCGTTCGGCGGGCGCGTCGAGATCCGCCTCACGAACGGCGAGACCGTGACCGACGAGATCGCCGTGGCTGATGCGCACCCGCTCGGCGCCCGGCCGTTCGCGCGTGCCGACTACATCCGCAAGTTCCGGATCCTCGCGGAGCCCGTGCTCGAGGCCGCGGAGATCGAGCGCTTCCTCGCCCTCGTGCAGCGCCTCCCCGAGCTCACGGCCGACGAGGTCGCCGAGCTGTCGATCGTGGCCGGTCCCGGTGTGCTCGCCACCGCCCCCGCCCCGAGGGGGCTGTTCTGATGCTGTACGCCACCACGCCGGCCACCGAGAAGCGGCGGATCCTGCGCGAGCGGCTCGCGGCGGGGGAGCTGCTGCGCTTCCCCGGGGCGTTCAATCCGCTCTCCGCCCGGCTCATCGAGCGGAAGGGCTTCGACGGGGTCTACATCTCGGGCGCCGTGCTCTCGGCCGACCTGGGCCTGCCCGACATCGGCCTGACCACGCTCACCGAGGTGGCGGGGCGCGGGCAGCAGATCGCCCGGATGACCGAGTTGCCCGCGATCATCGACGCCGACACCGGCTTCGGCGAGCCGATGAACGTGGCCCGCACGATCCAGACGCTCGAGGACGCGGGGCTCGCCGGCACCCACATCGAGGACCAGATCAACCCCAAGCGCTGCGGGCACCTCGACGGCAAGGCCGTGGTCGACGCGTCCACCGCGACCCAGCGGATCCGCGCGGCGGTCGACGCCCGCCGGGATCCGAACTTCCTGATCATGGCGCGCACCGACATCCGCGCCGTGGAGGGCATGGACGCCGCCGTCGACCGGGCCAAGGCGCTCGTCGACGCCGGCGCGGACGCGGTCTTCCCCGAAGCGATGCGCACGCTCGCCGAGTTCGAGCGGATGGCCGCAGAGCTCGACGTGCCGATCCTGGCGAACATGACCGAGTTCGGCAAGAGCGAGCTGTTCACGACTTCGCAGCTGAAGGACGCCGGGGTGAGCATCGTGATCTGGCCGGTCTCGATGCTGCGGATCGCGATGGGCGCGACCGGGCGTGCGCTCGATACGCTGAACGCCGAGGGGAGTCTCACCTCGAAGCTCGGCGAGATGCAGCACCGGGCCGACCTGTACGACCTCATCGACTACGAGGGCTACAACCACTTCGACACGAACGTCTTCAACTTCACCATCGACACCACCGGTCGTTGAGCAAGCGGAGCGAGACGAAACGCGATGATCTCGCAGGGCGACCCCGTTTCGTCTCGGTCTCGCTTCGCTCGTCCTCGCTCAACGACCCCAAATGAATTGCGAAGGAGCACCACGATGAGCGACCCCGACATCAGGAAGGGCCTCGCGGGCGTCGTCGTCGACACGACGGCGATCTCGAAGGTCAACCCCGACACGAACAGCCTGCTCTACCGCGGCTACCCCGTCCAGGAGCTCGCGGCGACCCAGCCGTTCGAGGCCGTCGCGTATCTGCTCTGGAACGGCGAGCTGCCCACCGCGGACCAGCTCGCGGCGCTGCGTGCGACCGAGCGGCAGCACCGCGCACTCGCCGCGAACGTGAAGACGGCGATCGATCTGGTGCCGCTCGACGCGCACCCGATGGACGAGATCCGCACCGCGGCGAGCCTGCTCGGCGCCTCGGACGCGACCGGATCCGGATCCGTGCTCGACGCGAGCGGGACACCGGAGCAGAACCTGGAGCGCAGCATCCGGCTGTTCGCCGCGCTGCCGGCGATCGTGGCCTACGGGCAGCGCCGCCGCCGCGGGGAGGACATCGTCGCCCCGCGCGACGACCTGGACTACTCCGCGAACTTCCTCTGGATGACCTTCGGCACCGAGCCGGATCCGGTCGTCGTCGACGCGTTCAACCGCTCGATGATCCTGTACGCGGAGCACTCCTTCAACGCCTCCACCTTCACGGCGCGAGTGATCACGTCGACGCTCAGCGACCTCTACTCCGCCGTCGTCGGTGCGATCGGCGCGCTGAAGGGGCCGCTGCACGGCGGCGCGAACGAGGCCGTGCTGCACATCTTCGACGAGATCGGCGAGGCGGCCAACGTGAACGCGTGGCTCGACACCGCCCTCGCCGAAAAGCGCAAGATCATGGGGTTCGGGCACCGCGTGTACAAGCACGGCGACTCGCGCGTGCCGACGATGAAGGCCGCTCTGGACTCGCTCGTCGAGCACTACGACCGGCCCGAGGTGCTGGCGCTGTACACCCGGCTCTCCGACGAGTTCGTGGCGCGTAAGGGCATCTACCCGAACCTCGACTACCCCTCCGGCCCGGCCTACAACCTGATCGGATTCGACACGCTCACCTTCACGCCGCTGTTCGTGGCGTCGCGGGTCACGGGCTGGACCGCGCACATCATGGAGCAGGCCGCCTCGAACGCCCTGATCCGCCCGCTCTCCGCCTACGACGGCGTCCCTGAGCGGCACATCGCCGTCTGACCGATCCCGGGTGCCGGCCAGGATCCGGATCCTGGTGCCAGATCCTCTCCCGCGGACCGCTCACCTGAACAGAGGATGCGGGCCCGCCTCAGTCCCGGGGCGCTCGCCATTCCGGGAGAGACCGCGTCAGCGCCCAGGCGGCCTGGCGGGCGGCGCCGCGGGCGACGTATTCGTCCGGTGCCGGCACGTCGACCGGGAGGCCGAGGATCTCCGGGGCGATCCGGCGCACCGCCTCCGACTGCGCGCCGCCGCCGATGAGCAGGGCGCGATCCAGGGGGATCCCGAGCGCCCGCAGCGCGTCGAGTCCGGCGCCCAGGCCGCGCAGCATGCCCTCGACCGCCGCGCGAGCGAGGTGCGGGCGCGTCGTGGAGGCGAGAGTCATGCCCGTCAGCGATGCGGTCGCATCGGGCAGGTTCGGGGTGCGCTCTCCCTCGAAGTAGGGCAGCAGGGTGAGCCCGTCCGCCCCGGAAGGAGCATGCAGGGCGAGGTCGCTCAACTCGTCGTGCGTGACCCCGAGCAGGGCGGCCGTGACATCGAGTACGCGCGCGGCGTTCAACGTCGCCACCAGCGGCAGGTACTGCCCGGTCGCATCGGCGAAGCCCGCCACCGTGCCCGTCTCATCGAAGACGGCCGAGCGGCTGATCGCGCACACCGTGCCCGAGGTCCCGATCGACACCACGACCTCGCCCGGGGTGGCGCCGAGGCCCAGGGCCGCAGCGGCATTGTCTCCGGCACCCGGCGCGACACGACGCCCGGCCGGATCCGCGACCGCCTCGGTCGGGCCGAGCACCCGCGGCAGGATCGCGTCGTGGCCGAGGGCGGCGAGGAGCAGCTCGCGGTCGTACTTTCCCGTCGCCGGATTCCAGTAGCCGGTCCCGGAGGCGTCCGAGCGGTCGGTCACGAGCTCCTCGAGCGCCGGATCCTCCGGGCCGAAGCCGCGCAGCCGCCATGTCAGCCAGTCGTGCGGGAGCGCGACGGCGGCGACCCGGGCCGCGTTCTCCGGCTCCGCATCGCGCAGCCAGCGCAGCTTGGTGATCGTGAACGAGGCCACGGGCACGAGCCCGGTGCGTGCCGCCAGCGCGGAGGCGCCGAACTCGCCGATCAGGTCGGTCGCGGCGGCGGCCGAGCGGGTGTCGTTCCACAGCAGGGCGTCGCGGATCACGGATCCGGATCCGTCCAGCGCCACCATGCCGTGCTGCTGCCCGCCGATCGACCACGCCGCGACGTCGTCCATCCCTCCGGCCGCGGCGATCGCCGCGTTCAGCGCGCGCCACCAGGCCTCGGGATCGACCGCGGTGCCCTCCGGATGCGCCGCGCGCCCGCTGCGCACGACGGATCCGGATTCCGCATCGACGATGAGGACCTTGCACGACTGCGTGGACGAGTCCACGCCCATCACCAGGGTCATCTCAGCGGGCGCCCAGGAGGTGCTCGGTGGCGAGCTGCTGCAGGCGCACGAAGCCGAAGCCCTTGCCGCCGAAGTACGGGGAGGGATCGAAGTCCTCGTACGCCGAGCGATCGGCGAGGAGGTCGTCGTAGCTCTCGCCCGGGTTCAGCGTGGGGGCGGACAGCTCGTCCACGCGGGCGGCGGCCAGGGCCTCCTGCACCTCGGGGTCGGCGCGGAACGCGGCGGCGCGCTCCTTCAGCAGCAGGTAGGTGCGCATGTTCGCGGCCGCGGAGTCCCACACGCCGGTCTCGTCCTCGGTGCGGCTGGGCTTGTAGTCGAAGTGGCGCGGACCGTCGTAGGCCGGAACGCCTCCCGGGCCGCCGTTCTCGAGCAGGTCGACGAGGGCGAACGCGTTGTGCAGGTCGCCGTGTCCGAAGACGAGGTCCTGGTCGTACTTGATGCCGCGCTGCCCGTTCAGGTCGATGTGGAACAGCTTGCCGTGGAACAGCGCCTGGGCGATGCCGGCGGCGAAGTTCAGGCCCGCCATCTGCTCGTGCCCGACCTCGGGGTTCACGCCGACGAGCTCGGGGCGCTCGAGCGAGTCGATGAAGGCGATCGCGTGGCCGAGGGTGGGCAGCAGGATGTCGCCGCGCGGCTCGTTGGGCTTCGGCTCGATCGCGAAGCGGATGTCGTAGCCCTTGTCGGTCACATAGTCGCCGAGCAGGTTCACGGCCTCCCTGTAGCGCTCGAGGGCGGAGCGGATGTCCTTCGCGGAGTCGTATTCGGCGCCTTCGCGCCCGCCCCACATCACGAACGTCTTCGCGCCGAGCTCGGCGCCGAGGTCGAGCTGGCGGAGCACCTTGCGCAGGGCGAAGCGGCGCACATCGCGGTCGTTCGAGGTGAAGCCGCCGTCCTTGAAGATCGGCGCGCTGAACAGGTTGGTGGTGACCATCGGCACGATCAGCCCGGTGTCGGCCAGGGCGCCCTTGAGGCGGTCGATCTGGGTCTGGCGCTCGGCGTCGGTGGATCCGAACGCGAACAGGTCGTCGTCGTGGAAGGTGAGCCCGTAGGCGCCGAGCTCGGCGAGCTTCTCGACCGCATGCACGACATCGAGCGGCGGACGGGTCGGGCCGCCGAACGGGTCGGCGCCGTTGTAGCCGACGGTCCACAGGCCGAACGAGAACTTGTCCTCGCGGGTGGGGGTGAGTGACATGGGAACCGCCTTCAGCGACCTCGGTGAAATGTTGTAGCGGCAAACATATCAGCGAGATCGAGTCGCCGCAACGTCCCGGCGCGATGCGATGTCAGCGTCGAGGGGGAGTCGTGGAGGCGCGCACGATGAGCTCGGCGGGCATGCGCACGTGCTCCAGCGGTCCGCCCTCGAGCATCGCCAGCAGCAGGCGCACGGCTTCGGCGCCCATCGCGGCGAGCGGCTGGCGCACCGTCGTGAGCTGGGGCACGTGCGCGGCGGCCTCGGGAACGTCGTCGAAGCCCACGACGGACAGGTCCTCGGGGATCCGCAGGCCCCGCTCGGTCGCGACGCGGATCATCTCGATGCCGGAGAGGTCGTTCGCGGCGAACACCGCCGTCGGCGGCACGGCCAGGTCGAGCAGTGCGTGCGCGCCAGCGGTCGAGGTGGCCGCCCGATAGCCGCCGTCGACGACGAGTGCGGGGTCGAATGCGATGCCGGCGGCCTCGAGGGCGCGGCGGTACCCCTCCTCGCGCTGATGCGCGGACTCGAGGTCGGTCCGTCCGCGCAGGTGCGCGATCCGGCGGTGCCCCAATGCGATCAGGTGCGTGGTCACGGCGAGGGCACCCTCCGCGTTGCGGACGCTGACGGACGCCGGACCGTCCGGGCCTGCGTGAGGGTCGATCGCGACGAGCGGCACGGTGGCCTCCGCGGGTGTCGTCGTCGGCGTGACCAGGATCGCGCCGTCGATGAGCGTGCCGCCCAGGCGGGACAGCGAGCGACGCTCCCAGCCGAGATGCTCGCCGGCGGACACGCTCCCGGCATAGGCCAGCACGTCGAAGCGGGTGCCCTGGAGTGCTGCGGACACGCCCTGCAGCAGCTGCACGGCGAACGGCTCGAACTCGGCCACGAGCACGCCGATGACGTCCGTCCTGCGCCGCCGCATGGACGTCGCGACCAGAGAGCTCTCGTATCCGAGCTGCGCGACCACCTCCTGCACGTGCTCGAGCGTCGAGGGGGAGACTCCGTCGCGGCCATTGATCGCCTTCGAGACGGTGGCGACCGAGACGCCGGCGGCCCGAGCGACATCGTGGATCGTGAGGCGACGGTTCATTGCTCCAATCTAGCGAGCGAAAACGTTATCGATATCGGTTGACATGCGCACTTCCGAGATGTCAGGGTGGGCCGACAGCAGATTCGCTGTAGTCGGCAACAAATCGACCGGCTCGGTGCTGACACTCGACGATGAGGAGAAACACAGCATGAAGATCCGCAAGGTGCTGACCGCCGCCGTGACGTTCGCAGCCGTGGGAGCAGTCGCCCTCACCGGTTGCTCCGCAGGCTCCGGTGGTGGCGACAGCGGCGGCAAGCAGACGCTGACCGTATGGCAGAACTCGACCACGGGCGACGGCAAGAAGTTCTGGACCGACGCGGCCGAAGCGTTCCACAAGGCCAACCCCGACGTGACGATCAAGGTCACCTCGATCCAGAACGAGGACATGGACGGCAAGCTGCAGACCGCCGTCAACTCGGGTGACATGCCCGACATCTTCATGGCCCGCGGCGGCAGCAAGCTCGCCGACGTCGTGGCCGCCGGCAAGGTCAAGGACCTGATGGACAAGATCGACCCCGACGTCAAGAAGGCGATCGGCGACGCGGCCTTCAGCGCCTTCACGGTCGACGGCAAGATCTACGGCGTCCCCACCGCGGTGCTGCCGGGCGGCATCTTCTACAGCAAGGACCTGTTCGCCAAGGCCGGCATCACCGAGACCCCGAAGACCCTGGACGACCTCGAGGCCGACATCACCAAGCTCAAGGCGGCCGGCATCGCCCCGATCGCCCTGGGGGCGAAGGACGCCTGGCCGGCCGCGCACTGGTACTACTTCTTCGCGGTGCGCGCCTGCGGCAAGGACCTCATCACCAACCTCGCCACGAAGAAGGACTTCAAGGACGGCTGCTGGCTGACCGCGGCGAACAACCTGCAGAAGTTCGCGCAGGTCGAGCCCTTCAACGAGGGCTTCCTCACCACGTCGGCGCAGCAGGGCGCCAACTCGTCGGCCGGCCTGGTCGCCAACCACAAGGCGGCGATGGAACTCATGGGCGCCTGGGATCCGGGCGTGATCGCCAGCCTGACCCCGGACCAGAAGCCGCTGGCGGATCTGGACTGGTTCCCGTTCCCCGAGGTCTCCGGTGGCAAGGGCGAGCCGGGCGCGATGATGGGCGGCGTCGACGGCTACTCCTGCTCCGAGAAGTCTCCCTCCTCCTGCGAGAAGTTCCTCAACTTCGTCTCGTCCAAGGAATGGCAGGAGAAGTACGCCGTGGCCTTCCAGACCATCCCGGCCAGCCAGGACGCCAAGGGCGCGGTCGACAACGCGTCGCTGAAGCCCCTCATGGAGTCGTATGGCACGGCGCCCTACGTGGCGCTCTGGCTCGACACCGCGCTGGGACAGAACGTCGGCAACGCGCTGAACACCGGAGTGGTCGAGATGCTCGCGGGGCAGGGCGATCCGAAGACCCTCCTCCAGAAGATCACCGATGCCGCGGCACGGGGCTGAGCAAGAGCGATGACTGGCACCCCGGTGATGGCCGAGGCCGTGCCTGAGAGCGACCGTCGCACCGGGACCGGGATCTCCCCGGCTCCGGTGCGGCGGGCCCGCGCCGACTGGCGCAAGCGCGGCGAGATCGCGCTGCTCTCCGGACCCGCCCTGTTGATGTTCGTCGGATTCGTCATCCTCCCCGTGGCGATGGCATCCGTCTACGGCTTCTTCAAGTGGAACGGGTTCGGCTGGCCGTCGCAGTTCGTCGGCCTCGACAACTACGTCCACATGTGGCAGGACCACACGTTCCGCGACGCGGTCGTGCACAACTTCGCGATCGTCGTGCTCTCGCTCGTGCTGCAGGGCCCGATCGCGATCCTGTTCGCCCTGCTGCTGAACCAGAAGTTCCGCGGGCGGTCGCTGATCCGCGTGCTGATCTTCGTGCCGTACGTCATCTCCGAGGTCATCGTGGGCACGGGGTGGAACCTGATGATGCAGGACGCCGGCGCCGTGAACTCGCTGCTCGGAAAGCTGGGACTCGGGTTCCTGCAGCACTCCTGGCTCGCGGATCCGAAGCTCGCTCTGTGGACGCTGATGCTCATCATCACCTGGAAGTACATCGGCTTCGCGGTCATCCTCATGCTCGCCGGGATGCAGTCCATCCCGGAGGAGCTCTTCGAGGCCGCGGCGATCGACGGCGCCGGGTTCTGGAAGATCCAGTGGAACATCACCGTGCCGCTGCTCGGGCCGACGATCCGGATCTGGGCGTTCCTGTCCATCATCGGCGCGCTGCAGCTCTTCGACCTGGTCAACATCATCTGGGGGCAGTACATCTCCGCGACCGCGGGCACCTCGACGATGGCGACCTACATGTACCAGAACGGGCATCTCGCCGGCAGCTACGGCTTCGGAAACGCGGTCGCCGTGATGCTCTTCCTGATCACCCTCGTCGTCGCCCTGATCTACCAGCGGTTCGTGCTGCGGCGCGACACCGACGGCGCGCTGACGGGCGACAGCGGAAAGGGACGCAGATGACCACCGACACCCTCCGCACCACCGCGGTGGTCCAGCCGCGCTCTCGCAGGGGTGCACGTCGCTCGCCGAAGGCCCCGTGGGGAAGCCCTGGACTGTACCTGATCGCGATCGTGCTCGTGACGATCTGCATCACTCCGGTGCTCTACATCATCATCGGGGGCTTCCGCACGAACTCGCAGATCACGAATGATCCGTCCGGCTTCCCGGATCCCTGGCGCTTCACGAACTACTCCGAGGTGCTCGCCGGATCGGAGTTCTGGACCGCGCTCGTGAACTCGACGATCGTCGCGATCGGAACGACGGTCGGCGCCGTGCTGCTCGGCGTGATGGCCGCGTACGTGCTCGCCCGATACGAGTTCACCGCCAAGCCGGTCATGTACGCGTTGTTCGCGGCGGGACTCATGTTCCCGGTCACCGTCGCGATCACCCCGCTGTACCTCCTGATCCGCAACCTGGGCCTCGTGAACAGCCTGGCCGGCATCATCGTGCCGCAGATCGCGTTCGCCCTGCCCGGCACCATCGTCATCCTCGTGCCGTTCCTGAAGGCGATCCCCAAGGAGCTCGAGGAGGCGGCGGCGATCGACGGCGCCTCCCGCCTCGGCTTCTTCTGGCGGATGGTGATCCCGCTCAGCCTCCCGGGCGTCATCACGGTGGGGATCCTCGCGTTCGTCGGATCGTGGAACGGCTACATGCTGCCGCTGTTCATCCTCAACGACCCGAATCTGTTCACGCTGCCGCTCGGCGTGCAGAACTTCTCCTCGCAGTACTCGGTCGACACCGCGCGCGTGCTCGCCTACACCTCGCTGTCGATGCTGCCCGCGCTCATCTTCTTCAGCCTCTTCGAACGCCGCATCGTCGGCGGCCTGACCGGCGCGGTGAAGGGCTGAGCATGACTTCGGACACGACCATGGAGACCGTCGCCGCGCCCGAGGATATCCCGGCGTTCCCGATCGCCTCCGAGCGCGTCGGTGCGCTGCTGGCGCAGATGACCCTCGAGGAGAAGGCCGCGCAGCTCGTCGGGTACTGGCTCGATCAAGGCGGCGAGGTCGTCGCGCCCCTGCAGAACGAGATGGCGGACGCCGGTCGCCATGACACGCTGGCCGGGATCACTCGCCACGGCATCGGCCATTACACCCGCGTGTACGGCACCCGGCCGGTCGAGCCCGTCGAGCGCGCGGCCTGGCTGTGGGCGGAGCAGCGGCGGCTCACGCGCGAGACGCGTCTGGGCATCCCCGCTCTCGTGCACGAGGAGTGCCTGACCGGGCTGGCCGCGTGGAAGGCCGCGACGTTCCCGACCCCGTTGGCCTGGGGCGCCTCGTTCGACCCGGAGCTCGTGGCGGAGATGGGTGCGCTCATCGGGGAGTCGATGCGGCTGCTCGGCATCCACCAGGGTCTCGCCCCCGTGCTCGACGTGGTGCGCGATCCTCGCTGGGGACGCGTCGACGAATGCATCGGCGAGGATCCGTACCTGGTCGGCACCGTGGGCACCGCCTACGTCCGAGGGCTGCAGTCCGCCGGGGTGCACGCCACCCTGAAGCACTTCCTCGGCTACTCCGGATCGCGCGCCGGCCGCAACCACGCGCCCGTCTCCGCGGGACCGCGCGAGGTCGCCGACGTGTTCCTGCCGCCGTTCGAGATGGCGATCCGGGACGGCGGCGTGCGCAGCGTCATGAACAGCTACGCCGAGATCGACGGCGTGCCCGTCGCCTCGGATCCGGAGCTGCTGACCGGCGTGCTCCGGGAGCGGCTCGGCTTCGACGGCGTCGTGGTGGCCGACTACTTCGCGATCGCCTTCCTCGAGGTGATGCACGCCGTCGCCGCCGATCGGGGCGAAGCCGCCGAGCTCGCGCTGCGGGCGGGCATCGACGTGGAGCTGCCCTCGGGCGACGCCTACCTGGAGCCGCTGATCGAACGGGTGCGCAGCGGCGCGCTCGAGGAGGCGTACCTGGATCGCGCGGTGATCCGGGTGCTCACCCAGAAGGAGCAGCTCGGTCTGCTCGATCCGGGCGCCTTCGAGGACGGGCCGCCGGCCACCGTCGATTTGGACACGCCCCGGCACCGCGACGTCGCGCGGCGGCTGGCCGCGGAATCCCTCGTGCTGCTGTCGAACGACGGCGTGCTGCCGGTGGCGCCGACCGCGCGGCACATCGCGCTCATCGGTCCCAACGCCGATCGCTCGGACGCGCTGCAGGGCTGTTACTCCTTCGCGAACCACGTGCTCGCCCACCACCCCGACCACGAGCTCGGCATCGAGATCCCCACGGTGCGGGAGGCCCTGACCGCCGCCGTCCCCGGGGCCGAGATCGTGTACGTGCGCGGATCCGAGGTCTCCGGCGGCGACCGTTCCGACTTTGCCGAGGCCGAGCGCGCCGCCACGGACGCCGAGATCGCCATCGTCGTGGTCGGCGACCAGGCGGGTCTCTTCGGGCGGGGCACGGTCGGCGAAGGCAACGACGTGGAGTCGCTGGACCTTCCCGGCGTCCAGCGCGAACTCGTCGAACGCGTCGTCGCGACCGGCACTCCCGTGGTCATGGTCGTGCTCTCGGGCCGGCCCTACGCGATCGAGTGGGCGCTCGACGGCAGCGCGCCGTGCCCGGCCGCGGTGCTGCAGGCCTTCTTCCCGGGTGAGGAGGGCGGCGCGGCGATCGCGGATGTGCTCACGGGCGCGGCGTCGCCCTCGGGACGACTGCCGCTCAGTCTCCCGCGGTCCTCGGGTGCGCAGCCGTACAGCTACCTGCACCCGATCCTCGGCGGTCCGTCGGAGGTGACCACAGCGGATCCGACCCCGCTGCGGCCGTTCGGATTCGGGCTGTCGTACACGTCGTTCGCATACGAGGAGTTCTCCGTCTCCGCCGAGGCGCGGACGAACGGATCCTTCACGGCGACCGTGACGGTCGCCAACACCGGCGCACGACGCGGAGCCGAGATCGTGCAGCTGTACGGCCGCGACGTCGCCGCGAGCGTCACCCGTCCGGTGGCGCAGCTGCTGGGCTACGCGCGTGTCGAGCTCGATCCGGGTGAGCGCCGAACGGTGCGCTTCGACGTGCCCGCCGCGCGATTCGCGTTCAGCGATCGTCGCCTGCGGCGCGTCGTCGAACCCGGGGAGGTACGCGTGTGGGTGGGCGCCCACGCCGAGGCGGCCGCTCCGGTGCCCGAACTCGCGGAGGTCACCGGAGGTGCGATCTCGAATGAGCGCGCCCGCGCCCCGCGGATGCTGCCCGGCGCGGCCACGACGGCGCTCCCGGTGCAGCTCACGGGTGAGGTGCACCAGGTCGGTGCGGCCGATGCCCGCCAGGTGACGGTGTCGGCGCAGGCGGACCACGGCGATCGGTAGCCTGGAGTCCCACCGCGTGCAGGAAGCGAGACGCCGCATGAACGAACGCGCCACGACCGTCGAGGGGGTGCGGCGCACCAACCTCGCCGAGGTGCTGCGCCTCGTGCACCACTCGGGTCCGCGCTCCCGGGCCGTCATCACGGGGGAGACCGGGCTGAACCGCTCGACCGTCTCGGACCTGGTCGGACGGCTGGTGCAGGCCGGACTGGTCGAGGAGCACGAGCCCGATCCCACGCGCCGCGTGGGACGCCCGTCGCCGGTGGTCGCGCCGAGTCCCGGCGTGGTCGCCATCGGCGTCAATCCGGAGATCGACGCGGTCGAGATCGGGGCGGTCGCGCTGGGCGGATCCGTACGCGAACGAGTGCGGGTCCCCGTCGAACAGCCCGATGTCGCGACCGTCGTCGAGATCGTCGCCGGAGTCGTTGCGGGCTGGCGCGGCGGCGCGCTGGCGGGGTGCCGAATCGAGGGCATCGGAGTCGCGGTGCCCGGCCTGGTGCGCGCGTCGGACGGCGTGGTGCGATTCGCCCCGCATCTCCAGTGGCGGGACGCCGACATCGCGGGGCCGCTCGTCACGGCGCTGGGCATCGACGTGGTGGTGGGCAACGATGCCTCGCTCGGCGCTCGCGCAGAGCGGCTGTTCGGCGCTGCCCGGGAGCATGAGGACGTCGTGTACCTGAACGGCGGCGCCAGCGGCATCGGCGGCGGGCTGATCCTGCACGGCCAGCTCATCGGCGGCGTCGGCGGCTACGCGGGGGAGTGGGGGCAGACCGCCGCGAGCGTGGCGGATGCCGCAGACCGGCGGGCGGACGGGGGCGTGCTCGAAGACGAGGTGAACCGCGCGCGGCTCGTGCAGGCGGCCGGCCTGGTCGCACCGGACGATACCGAACTGCGCGCCGCTGTCGCGGAGTCCCCGTCGGAAGCGCTGACCGCCGAAACTGCACGGCAGCGCCGCATCCTGACCGCGACCCTCGGCAACGCCGTGAACGTGCTGAATCCGGCGATGATCGTGCTGGGCGGGTTCCTCGCGATCCTGCGGGACCTCGATCCGCAGGCCTTCGACGGCGAGGTGCGCCGACGCGCGCTCGCCGCGTCGGCCGAAGGGCTGGAGATCTCCGCGGCCGCGCTCGGCGCGGACCGCCTGCTGATCGGCGCGGCCGACGCCGCCTTCGAGCGTCTGCTGGCTGATCCGCTGAGCTGAGCCCGCGCATCGCGGATGCCATCCGGTGGGGTGCTCAGACGAGGGTCCGATGCTCTGCAACGTTGTAGAGTCGTTCGGAAAGGGAGGTGCACATGGCAGCGACGCTGCACGACGTGGCGCGGGTCGCCGGTGTCTCCATCAAGACGGTGTCGAACGTCATCAACGGCTATCCGCATATCCGTCCTGCGACCAAACAGCGCGTGGAGGACGCGATCGCGGAGCTGGGCTATACGCCGAATCTCACCGCCCGTAACCTCCGTTCCGGACGCACCGGGGCGATCGCGCTGGCCCTGCCAGATCTGAGCCTCGCGTACTTTGCCGAACTCGCCGCATCCGTGATCGCTGCGGCCGAGGCATCGGGCGTCTCTGTGCTCGTGGAGCAGACCGGCGCGGATCCGGATCGTGAACGCGAGCTCCTGCGCAGTCCTCGACTCAAGCTGACCGACGGACTCATCTTCAGCCCCCTCGGCCTGGGACAGGAGGATGCGGCAGTACTCAAGGTCCCTTTTCCGATGGTGCTTCTCGGAGAGCGCATCTTCGACGGGCCCACCGACCACGTCACCATGCGCAACGTGGAGGCTGCCCGTGCGGCGACCGCGTATCTGCTCGCCTCCGGCAGGCGCAGGATCGCCGTTGTCGGCGCGCATGAGGGGGAGATCATCGGGTCGGCGGCCCTGCGGCTCCAGGGCTATCGAGATGCGTTGAAGGAGGCAGGGATCCCCTTCGACGAGGACCTGATCGGTTACACGACCTTCTGGCACCGAGCCAATGGTGCGCTCTCGATGCGGGAGCTCCTCGCACGCGACGTGGAGTTCGACGCGGTGTTCGGACTCAACGACACGCTCGCGCTCGGGGCGATGCGCGTCCTGCAGGAAGCGGGTCGGCATGTGCCCGAGGATGTGGCGGTGATCGGATTCGATGGGTTGGACGAGGCGGAGTACTCGATCCCATCCTTGACCACCGTCGATCCCGGACGCGAGTGGATCGCGAAGACCGCGGTGCATGCCCTGCTCGAGCGCATCTCAGGTGATGTCGACGCGGGTCCGCGGCTTCTGCTGGCGGATTTCCGGATTCTCGAGAGAGAGTCCGCCCCGGCCTGAGTCGTCAGCGCGCTGTCGCAGCCCAGATCAGCCGATCAGGACCTCGGCCCAAGACACGGCCGGGAGCGTGATCCGCAGGACTGAGCCCTCACGCCTGGACGGCAGCTCGGTGAGCGAGACGCGTTCCGGGTCGTCGAGCGTGTTCGCCGCATTCGGATCGGTGTCGCTGAGCACGCGAGTGCTCACCACGAGATCGGCCGTGTCGCCGAGTTCGGCCAGATCGATCGTGAGCTCCGTGGGAGCATCGACGGCGCGATTCACGGCATAGACCGCATACCGACCCGCGTCAGCGTCAAACGTGGCCACTGCGTCGACGAGCGCGACCTCGCCGAACTTCTCGGTGACATACGTGCCGCTCGTCACGTCGACGTCGAGTGCGACACCGCGGCCATGCGCCGAGGTCGCCGCGAAGGGGAAGAAGGTCGTCTGGCGCCAGGCGGGGCCACCGGGTTCGGTCATGATCGGTGCGATCACGTTCACGAGCTGTGCGAGTGAGGCGCTCGTGACGCGGTCGGCGTGCTTGAGCAGGGTGATGAGCAGACTACCGAACACGACTGCATCAGCGACGGTGTACACATCCTCGAGCAGGCGCGGGGCGATCGGCCAGTTGTCCACGCCGGCGATACGGTCGACCTGCTCGAACCGGGTGTTGTACCAGATGTTCCATTCATCGAACGAGATGTTGATGCTCTTGTCGCTGCCGCGCACGGCCTTCACGTGATCGGCGGTGGCGACGACGCTGCGGATGAAGTGATCCATGTCCACGCCCGCAGCGAGGAAGCTTCCCAGGTCGCCGGTGTTCTCGTAGTACGCGTGGCACGAGATATAGTCCACGTCGTCGTAGGCATGAGTGAGCGTGACCCGCTCCCACTCGCCGAACGTGGGCATCGCCGAACTGGACGATCCGCAGACCACCAGTTCGAGATCGGGATCCACCATCTTCATGGCCTGGGCGGTCTTCGCGGCGAGCGCCCCATAGGCGTCGGCAGTGCTGTGGCCGACCTGCCAAGGGCCATCCATCTCGTTGCCGAGACACCACATCCGCACCCCGAACGGCTCCGCGCGGCCATTGGCGATGCGCTGCTCGGCCAGAGCCGTGCCGCTGCGGTGATTGGCGTATTCGAGGAGTTCGAGGGCTTCAGTAGTACCACGCGTGCCCAGATTGACCGCGAGCATCAGCTCGCTGCCCACCTTGTCGAGCCAGTCCTGGAACTCGTGCAAGCCGATCTCGTTCGTCTCGGTGGAGTGCCAGGCCAGATCGAGGCGGTGCGGGCGCTCGGCACGCGGGCCGACCGAGTCCTCCCACTTGAAACCGGAGACGAAGTTGCCACCGGGGTAGCGGATGGCGGAGACGCCGAGCTCCTTGACCAGCTCGATCACATCCGTGCGGAATCCGTCGGCGTCGGCGCTCGGGTGACCGGGCTCATAGATGCCGTCATAGACGGCACGGCCCAGGTGCTCCAGGAAGGATCCGTAGAGGCGGCGGTCGATGGTGCCGACCACGGCAGAGGGGCGGAGGGAGAGGCTTGCCTTGTTCATTCGTGCTTCCGTTTGCGGGGTGAGAGGGGTGTCAGAGCGAGGCCGCGTCGGCGGCGAGCCGTCGAAATCTGTCTGCGACCGGATTAGGCACCCGCAGGAGCCCGTCGGGCGACTCGACCAGGTCGTGCAGGCCCATGGTCAGCAGGTGGTCTGCGCGGGGTGCGTCGGTGTGGCGCCAGGTCCACTCGTACATGTCGAAGAGAGGCCACCAGACGTAGCCGACGATGTCGGATCCCTCGGCCCGCATGCGCGCGACGAGGGTGAGGGAGTCATCGAGCCAGGCGATGCGCTCCGCGACGGATCCGGTCACGCAGGTCTCGGTGACCATCACCGGGACCCGGTAACGGCGTGCGAAGGTCTCCAGCGCCTCGCGGAGCCCGTCGACGCCACGGTCGACACTGGGGCGGGGATCCGCGAAGCCGCCGCCGTGATGCACCCCCGCCTCGAACTGTTCCGTCGAGTGGCGCGGGTAGTAGTTGACGCCCATGACATCGGGCTGCACCGCGTGTGCGCGGAACCAATCCAGCTCGTCATCCGTCACGGCCGGGAACAGCCGATCCCGGAGGGGATGATCGCGATCCACGCGTCCGGTCACCAGATCCTCTACGAGGTGCACCTGCTGGCGCAGGCGCTCCGCTTCGGCGCGGTGCTCAGGGGCGGCGTCGTCACCGACGAAGCTCATCGCGGCGTCGACGTGCACGAACGTCGCCCGATCACCGACGACCTCGGCGATCGCCCGCTGGCTGCGCACGAAGCCGCGCGCGAGGTTCGCGGCGATCAGGGCGAAACCCTCCGCACCGCGCAGATACGGCGGCCAATAGGCGTACTCGCCGCAGAACAGGGCGTGGATCACCGGCTCGTTGACCGGCGTGTAGTCGAGGACACGGTCGCCGTAGCGTTCGGCGAACCGCCGCGCGTACTCCTCGACGTGGCGCGGGTACTCGGGATTCGCGAACTGGCCGTCGAGCCAGAGCGGTGTCCCGTAGTGCAAGAGGTCGACGATCGGGCGCAGCCCCTGGGCGAGCAGCGCGTCGATCGCGCGATCCGTCCACTCCCAGTCCCAGACGCCCTCGGCCGGTGTCACCCGGTACCAGGGCACGCCCCAGCGCAGCACGGTCGCGCCGACGCTTGCCGCGAGAGCGAAATCCTCGGCGAAGCGGTCGTAGTGCTCGGTGAGCTCGTACTCGTCGATCGCGCGCTCGCCGGAGCGGCTCTGCGGGACGAACGTGTCCTCGATGCCGAGGCCCAGGTGCAGGCGTCCGTCCTCGAACCAGCGTCGTGGGCGCGTCATCTTCATTTGAGTCCTGTCGTCGCGACGCTCTCGATGAAGCGTCTCTGCATGATGAGGAACATCACGGCCAAGGGGAGGACCGCGATCAACGCGCCGGCCATCATGGTGCCGTAGGGGATGATCCCGCTCGGGCCGGTCAGCAGCGTGAGCCCTGAGGTGATCGTTCCCATCTCGGGCGAGGTCGTGAACACGAGCGGCCAGAGCAGGTCGTTCCAGTTGTTCACGAACGTGAAGATCGCAAGCGTCAGCATCGCAGGCACCGCGTTGGGGAGCACGATGCTGCGGAAGATCCGGAACTCCCCGCCGCCGTCGATCCGTGCCGCGTTGTCGAGGTCGCGGGGCAGGGAGATGAAGAACTGGCGCAGGAAGAAGATCCCGAACGCGTCGGCAGCGCGCGGGATGATGAGCCCGGCGAAGGTGTTCACCCAGCCCAACTGGGCGACCAGCTGGTAGACGGGGATGAGTGTCGCCTGGAACGGAATCATCAGGCTCGCCACGATCACGATGAGCAGTACCCGGTTGCCGCGGAAGTCGAGCCGGGCCAAGGCATACGCGGCGAGAGAGTCGAAGACGAGCGCGAACAGCGTCACCCCGCCTGCGAACAGCATGCTGTTCAGGAACAGGCGGCCGAACGGCAGATCGTGGAAGATGCGAGTGAAGTTGTCGAGCGTCCATGTGCCCGGGAGCAGCGTCGGGGGGTAGGCGTTGATCTCAGCAGCCGGCTTGAACGCCGTGAACAGGATGATCAGCACAGGCAGCAGCACGAGCGCCGCCAGTACCAGCACTGCCGTGAACAGCAGCCAGCGCTCCGCGGAGCGGCCGACGCGGCGCCGGCGAGCGGCCGTACCCTGTCGCGATCCGGGCGCGGCGTGGGAAGAGGATGCGGTGAGCGCGGTCATCAGAGGGTGTCCTTCTCTCGCCGTCCGAAGAAGCGGAACTGCACGAGGCTGAGGATCAGGGTGGCAGCCAGCAGCACGTACGAGAGCGCGGTCGCCCCGCCGAGGTCCAGCTTCTTGAAGCCCTCCTGATAGATCTCCATGACGACCGTCTGCGTCGAACGGTAGGGGCCCCCGCCAGTCATCACGTAGATCTGGTCGAAGGCCTGAAGCGCCGCGATCATCGCGAATGTGACGACGAATGCGAGCGTGTTGCTGAGCTGGGGGAGGGTGACATTCGTGAAGCGGCGCCAGGCGCCCGCGCCGTCGATCTTGGCCGCCTCATACAGCGACTCCGGGATCTCCTGCAGACCGGCGATGAAGATCACCATGTAGAAGCCGAAGCTCTTCCAGATCGCGACGAGCACGACGGTCGGCATCGCGAGAGCGGGGTCCTGCAAGACATTGCCGAGTTGAATGCCCATGGAGCGCAACCAGTAGTTGAGCAGGCCGACCTGCGGGTCCAAGAGGTATGTCCACGCGAATGCCGCGACGGCGAGGGAGACGATGAACGGCAGGAAGAAGGCGGTGCGGAAGAAGCCGCGGCCGAGAAGTCGTCTATTGCCCAGCAGCAATGCGAGCAGGAGTGCCGCGAGCAGCGCCGCCGGCGTGAACAGCACGGTGTACACGGCGGTGTTGCCGAGCGTCGCCAGGATGCGCGGATCTGTGAAGATCCGCACATAGTTCTCGAGGCCGACCCACTCCTCGATGCCGAAGCCGCTCGCGTTCGTGAAGGACAGCCGCAGGGCCGACAGCATCGGCCAGCCGACGAACGCGATGAGCACGACCAGCGCGGGCAGCAGAAACAGGAGCGCGATCGGGCTGCGCCGGGTCGCGCGCGGGCGGCCGCCGAGCGGCGCCGGGGGACGATACGGGCGCTTGCGCGCGAGAGAGGGGGTGGAAGAGGTCATGATCGCCTTCGTGGGCCGGGCGGCCGCCGCTGAGGGCGGCCGCCCGGGATGGGTCATTTGCCGAGAGACTGCGCCACCTGCGCGGAGGCGGTCTTGAGCAGAGCAGCGGGGTCACCGCCGGTCAACGACTTCTGGGTCGCTTCGTCGACGGCCGCGAGCACATCGGTGCTGTTGGCGACCCCGGGCAGGAGCGGGCGAGCGGTACCGGCGAGCTCGGTGAGCGACGCGACGACCGGGTTCGAGGAGACCGCCGACGCCGGGATGTCGGTGCGCAGCGGAGGCCATCCGGATCCGAGCGACCATTTCGTCGCGACTTCGTTGGTGAAGAAGTAGGAGAAGAACTTCTCCGCGGCCGCCTTCTTCGCCGCGTCCGCCTGCGCCGTCACTGCAGCGGAGATGCCGATCGCCGACACGGCGTTCGCCTTGGGGCCCGCGGGGACCCCGGCGATGCCGTAGTCGATCTTGTTCTCGGTGGCGACGGACGCCATCCAGGGGCCGCCGATCTCCATCGCGGCCTTGCCGGAGGAGAACAGTTTGTCGGCAGCGACGCCGTCGAGGCCGGTCGGCGAGATCTTGCCGTCCTTCACCGCCGTCGCCCAATAGGAGAGCGTCTGCGCATTCGCACTCGAGTCGAGCACGGACTTGCCGCTGTCGATGATCCCGCCGCCGTTGCCATAGAAGAGCGTCGGCCACACGCCGTTGCCGACCGTGGCGTGGTCGGGGAGAGCGAGACCATACTGCTCGGGGGTGCCATCACCGTCGGCATCGATCGTGAGTTTCTTCGCGTCGGCGACCCACTCGTCCCACGTCTTCGGGAACGAGGTGATGCCGGCCTTCTCGAACAGCGCCTTGTTGTAGATCACCGAGAGCGGCACGAAGCCCGTGGGGACTCCGTAGTACGAGCCGTCGACCTTCTCCATCTCGACGGCGCTCTTGTTGAGCGAAGCGCTCTTGATGGCATCGCTCGCGTAGAAATCGTCGAGTTTCGCGAAGGCGCCCTTTCCAGCGTAGACGGGGAGATTCTCGGCGGGCATGGCGACGATGTCCGGCCCGGTCTTGGCTGACAGAGCCGGGAGCAGGGTATCGCCGATGACGGCCCAGGTCTTGGTCTCGGTCTTGATCGTGATGCCCTTCTGGGACTTGTTGAAGTCCTGGACGATCTGATCGAGTACCTTGCCGTCGGCCTCGGTGTAACCGTGCCAGAACGTCAGCGTCACCGGCGCTGAGGAATCGGATCCGGCCGAGCCTGAGCAACCGGTCAGCGCCGCGGTGACGCCGGCGGCGACCACGGCCGCCGCAAGCAGTTTCTTCATTGAATGCCTCTCGTGAGTCCGATCGGCTGTGATCGGGTCGGGTTTACAACGTTGTACTTCAACGTTGTAAACCGAGTTTAAGCACTACCCGGGAGGCTCGTCAACGTACTCCGATCACAACTTCGACACACTGCTCCTGGCGGGGCGCGGTCGGGCGTGGCGCAGAGAAGGCGGCCACCCCATCGGGGGCGCCCGCCTTCTCCCTCCTGTCGGGCTCAGGCCACGCGGAGCCGCTGCAGTCCCACGACCTCCAGCTCCAACGCCGACCATGACAAGGCGGGCAGCGTGAGCCACAGGGCCCCCTGCTCCGGGGCGACGCCGTCGAGCGGGCGCATGCCGATCGCGCCGGGCGTCTCCTGCAGATTCGCCGTGAGCCGTAGGGGTGACGGATCCGGTCGGTCACAACCGTTCGGCGAGCCACCCTGCCTGACGCACCCACTGCGCGATCTGGCCGCCCTCGTGGCCGTTGAACGGGTAGACCTCGATCTCGGCGTCGCCCGCTGCGAGGTGGTTGTACGCGGCGAAGATGCTGGAGGGCAGCACCACCTCGTCCATCAGGCCGACCGAGAGCAGGGCGGGCGCCGTGATCCTGCGGGCGAAGTTGACGCCGTCGAAGTACGACAGGGTGTCGAACACGGCCTCGACGCGGTCGCGATGCACGGCGAGGTACCGCTCGATCTCGCGGAACGGGTGCGTCGGGGTGCGCTCCACCGACCGACGGAAGTGGCACAGGTAGGGCACGTCGGGCATCACCGCGCGCACGGCGGGGTGGAGCGCGGCCGCGGCGAGGCTGATGCCGCCGCCCTGGCTGGCCCCGGTCACCGCGATGCGCTCGGCGTCGACGAAATCGAACCGCTGCACGGCGTCGATCAGCAGGGCCGCATCGGTGAACACCCGGCGGTAGTAGTACGTCTCGGGGCTGCCGATGCCGCGGGTCATGTAGCCGGGCGTCGCTCCGTCGGAGCCATGCGGATCGGGCGTGGCTCCGCCGGATCCCCAGCTCGCGCCCTGCCCGCGGGTGTCCATCAGGACGTGCACGTAGCCGGCCGCGGCCCAGCCGAGGTGCTCGCCGGGGATGCCGCGCCCTCCGCCGTAGCCGATGTACTCGACCACGACGGGCAGCCGCCCCTCCCGGCGCGGCCGGGTCACCCAGCCGCGGATCGGGTCGCCGCCGAATCCCGAGAACGTCAGATCCTCGACGATGACCTCGGAGATCGGAGTGTCGACCTCCCCGAGCGCAGGAGGCGCCGCGAGTGCGCGGGACTCGCTGAGGGTGCGGGCCCAGAACTCGTCGAAATCATCGGGGCAGGCGACGTCGGGGCGGAACGAGCGGAGTTCTTCGAGGGGGAGATCAGTCAGAGGCACGCGGGACATGCTAGTGCCCTGGAGGGCCTCAGGGCAGGACTCGCCGACCCGATGCGGAAGCGCTTCGACATCCGGCCTTGCGCGGAACGCGACGCGGGCCTACTCTTAGTCGAAGCGTTTCGATGACATCTCCCGACGGGTCGACACGAACCGCTCGAACCGAGAATCCGACCCGATGACGAGCGGAGAACACCCGATGACGGACCCTGTGCCCCCGACTGGCACCGCGGGACTCCGCGATGACGTCGTATCCGCGCGGAGCGTCTCCGGCGCCGAGCATCCGATCGTTCCCGGATTTCATCCGGATCCGACGATCTGCCGCGTCGGCGAGGAGTACTACCTCGCGCACTCGTCGTTCGAGTACACGCCGGGAGTGCCGCTCCGGCGCAGCACCGACCTCGTCACCTGGACTCTGGCCGGGCACGCCCTCGAGGGGGATCCGCATCTGCGCGGCGGCGACGCGAACGCCGGCGGCGGCGTGTACGCCCCGACGCTGCGCCACCACGACGGCCGCTTCTGGATGATCACCACGAACGTGTCGGGTGCTCCCGGTCAGCTGGTCACCTCGGCCCCGGCGATCGAAGGGCCGTGGGCGCCGAGCACCCTGATCGCGGGCGTCGACGGGATCGATCCCGACCTCTGCTGGGACGACGACGGCGTGTGCCGGCTCACCTTCAGCTCGAACATGGCCTCCGCCCCCGGCATCGCTCAGGCGCGGGTGGATCTGGAGGCGGGTCGGCTGCTCGATGAACCGCGCACCGTGTCGCGGGGCAGCGGCCTGGCCTATCCCGAGGGACCGCACGTCTTCCGCCGCGGCGCGCACTGGTACCTGCTGTACGCCGAGGGCGGCACCGAGCGCGGTCACGCGATCAGCGTCGCCCGCGCGTCCTCACCGGACGGCCCGTTCGAGCCTCACCCGCAGAACCCGATCTTCTCCCGCCGCAGCACCGTGTTCCCGGTGCAGAACACCGGCCACGCCGACATCGTCGAGCTCGCGGACGGATCCTGGGCGATGGTCTACCTGGGCGTGCGCCCCCGCGGCGCGACCCCGATGTTCCACGTGAACGGTCGTGAGACGTTCCTCGCTGGCGTCGACTGGGAGGACGACTGGCCGGCCGTCGTGCCGGATCGGTTCCGCTTCCCGGTGCCGCGCACGGGCTTCGCCGACGAGTTCGACGGACCGCTCGATGCGCGCTGGATCTCGCCCGGCCTGGCTCCGGCGGAGTTCGCGCGACCGACCGGCGCAGGCGTGCGGATCCTCCCCGCCGAGGCCCCGAACGGGGCGCCGTCGCTGCTCGCCGCCCGCACGACCGACGCGCACTGGCGGTTCGCCGCTCACACGACGGCTTCGGATGCGGCCGCCGTGCGGGTGCGCATGGACGAGCGGCACTGGGCCGAGGTCGCCCTGGTCGACGGGCGTGCCGAGGCGCGGATCCGGATCGGCGAGCTGAGCCACGCGGTCGCCGATGCGCGGCCGCTGGCCGGCGGATCCCGTGGGCTGATCGTCGAGTCGCGCCGGGCGACGACCGGCGGTCCGGACGATCTCGTCCTCGCGATCGCCGACGAGGACGGCGAGCGGGAGCTCGCGCGCTGGGACGGTCGCTACCTCTCCACCGAGGTCGCGGGCGGATTCGTCGGACGCACGGTCGGGATCCGCGCGACGACGACCGAGGTGCTGTTCACGCGTGCGGAGTACGCGCCCGTCGAGGCGCAGTCGCGCTCGCAGAAGGAGGACTGAGATGGACCGATCGCAGACGGCGGAAGCCGGCGCGCCGCGGAGAGGCGGCGTGCGATGACCGCCGACGTGACGACGAGGGCCCTGACCACGGCCGGGGCGGCCGAGGGTCCGCGGAAGAAGCGGCGCGCGACCCGCACCCGGGAGGGCGGCAAGCGCTCCTTCACGATGTTCCTGTGCATCGTGCCGTTCCTGGTGCTGGTGTTCCTGTTCTCGTACTTCCCGCTCTACGGGTGGATCTACTCGCTCTTCGACTACCGCCCGGCGCTCGGCCTGCAGGGCAGCGAGTTCGTCGGACTGCAGTGGTTCCAGCTGCTGGTCAGCTCCCCGACCCAGATGCAGCAGATCGGCCAGGTGCTGCTCAACACGCTGGCGATCAGCTTCCTCGGGATCGCGACCTCGGTGCTGCCGCTCGGGTTCGCGATCCTGCTGAACGAGATCCGCGTGCCCTGGTTCCGCAACGCGGTGCAGACGCTGACGACGCTGCCCAACTTCATCTCGTGGGTGCTCGTCTACATGATCGCGTTCTCGCTGTTCTCCAGCTCGGGGCTGGTCAACAACGTGCTGAACGATGCGGGGCTGATCACCGAGCCGATCAAGTTCCTCGACTCGGACCAGAACGTCTGGATCACCATGACGCTGTGGAGCGTCTGGAAGGGCCTCGGCTGGGGCGCCATCATCTACCTCGCCGCGATCGCGGGCATCGACCAGTCGCTGTACGAGTCGGCGCGGATCGACGGCGCCGGCAGATTCCAGCTGATGCGGTACATCACCGTGCCGCAGCTGATGCCGACGTATCTGGTGCTGCTGCTGCTCTCGGTGGCGAACCTGCTGAACAACGGCATGGAGCAGTACTACGTGTTCCAGAACGCGTTCAACAAGGAGCACATCCAGGTCCTGGACCTGTACGTCTACAACATCGGCATCACCGGCAACAGCCTGTCGATGGCGACCGCGATCGGCATGCTCAAGAGCGTCATCTCGGTCGTGCTCCTGCTCACCGTCAACGGGATCGCCAAGCGCGTCCGCGGCCAGTCGATCGTCTGAGAAGGAGACCCCGATGAGCAGCATGTCCACGGGCGTGAGCCGGCGCGGCGCCGGCGACCTCCTCTTCACGGTGATCAACTACACCGTCTTCCTCCTGCTGGTGTTCCTGTGCGCCTACCCGTTCTACTTCCTGATCATCAACTCGATCAGCGCGAACGACGCCTCGGCGCTGGGAGACGTGCGATGGTTCCCGTTCGGGATCCACTTCTCCAACTACGCGGAGGTGTTCCAGCTGAACGGGCTGCCGATGGCGGCCGTCGTCAGCGTGGGGCGCACGGTGATCGGCACCGTCGCGACCGTGCTCGCCTCGGCCTTCCTCGGCTTCATGTTCTCGCAGAACAAGATGTGGGGCCGCCGGTTCTGGTACCGCTCCGTCATCATCACGATGTACTTCAGCGCCGGCCTGATCCCGGTGTTCATCGTGATGAAGACCCTCGGTCTGACGAACAACTTCTGGGTCTACGTGCTGCCGTTCATCGTGCAGCCCTTCTTCATCATCCTGGTGAAGACCTACGTCGAGGCCATGCCGGAGTCGCTGCAGGAGGCGGCCGAGATGGACGGCGCGAACATCGTGCAGATCTTCTTCCGGATCTACCTGCCGAACATGACCCCGATCCTCGCCACCGTGGCGATCTTCTCCGCCGTCGCGCAGTGGAACTCCTTCCAGGACACGCTCATCTACGTCACAGACCAGAGCCTGTACACCCTGCAGTACCTGCTCTACATGTTCATCAACCAGGCGAACAGCCTCGCCCAGGCGGCGCAGAACTCCGGCGGCAACCTCACCAGCATCATCTCGGCGGCGACCAGCCAGACGCCGACGTCGATCCGGATCACCGTCTCGGTGATCGTCGTGCTGCCGATCATCTTCATCTACCCCCTGTTCCAGCGCTTCTTCGTGAAGGGCATCATGCTGGGCGCCGTCAAGGGCTGACGGCCGCAGCACATCCGCAAGGCATCCAAGAAAGGAAAGCAATGAAGCTGAGAAAGAAGATCGCGCTCGCCGCAGTCGCTCTCGTCACCGCGGGGCTGCTCTCGTCCTGCTCACCGGGCGGCAGCGCACAGCAGGCCTCGTCGGTCAGCTCGTTCCCGAAGAAGTGGGACAAGGAGATCACGATCGACGTGTTCGACGGTCTCGCCAACTACATGGGAATGCAGGACGGCTGGTTCGGCGACATGGTCAAGAAGAAGTTCAACCTGAAGCTGAACATCATCGCGCCCAACGTCGCCGGAGGTGGTGACACGCTCTACAACACCCGCGTCTCGGCAGGGAACCTCGGTGATCTGATCATCACCGACAAGGGGCAGAAGCTCGACGAGCTGGTCAAGGGCGGTCTCGTCCTGGACAGCACCCCGTACTCCCAGGCGATGTCCCACGTCAACGCCTTCAAGACGGCGCTGACCGAGCTGAACCAGGGCAAGAAGGGCATCTACGCCTTCCCGACCTCGGTCTCCTCGCTCAAGCCGACCCAGCCCAGCGAGGGCATCGATCCGACCTTCGGTCCGTTCGTCCGGTGGGATCTGTACGCCAAGCTCGGCTACCCGAAGCTGAACACCCTCGAAGACCTCCTCCCGGTGCTGAAGAAGATGCAGGAGGCGGAGCCGACGGCCCCGAACGGCAAGAAGACCTACGCGATCTCGCTGTTCAAGGACTGGGACGGCAACATGATGGTCACGGCGAAGCAGCCGACCACGTTCTACGGCTACGACGAGATGGGCTTCACCCTCGCCAAGGCCGACGGCTCCGACTACCAGAGTCTGCTCGACGACAAGGGCCAGTACTTCCGTGCGCTGAAGTTCTACCAGGAGGCCAACGCGATGGGTCTCGTCGACCCCGAGTCGACGACGCAGAACTTCGACACCATGCAGGCGAAGGTGAAGAACGGCCAGGTGCTGTTCTCCTGGTGGCCGTGGCTGGGGCAGGCCGCCTACAACACCGACGCCAACACGCAGGCCGGCAAGGGCTTCGAGCTCGCCCCGGTGAAGGACCTGAAGGTGTTCTCCTACGGCGCGCCCGCGTACGGCGGCACGCAGGTGCTCGCGATCGGATCGAAGGCGAAGGATCCGGAGCGGATCGCGGCGTTCATCGACTGGCTGTACTCGGCCGAAGGCGCCTACAGCAACAACAGCCAGACCATGGGGGCCGCCGGCCCGCAGGGGCTCACCTGGGACAAGAACTCGTCCGGCAAGCCGGAGCTCACCGACTTCGGCAAGAAGGCCTTCCTGAGCGGCGACGCCGATGTGCCTGCCGAGTGGGGAGGCGGCACGTACGTCAAGGGGGCGTCCGCGCTCAACGTCACCACGGTGCTCCCGGTCGACATCGACCCGGCCACGGGCTACTCGTACAGCTACAAGGGGTGGCCGTCGTACCAGGACCTGACCAAGACACCGCTCAGCGAGGACTGGTCGGCGCACATGGGCGGCGCGGTGACGACGATGGACTACCTCACGTCGAACAAGAAGCTGATGGTCGCGCCCGGCGCGAGCTTCACCACGCCGACCGACGCGTCCGAGATCCAGACCCTGCGCAATCAGCTCAAGGCGATCATCATCCAGTACTCCTGGCAGATGTCGTTCGCCAAGGACGACGCCGAGTTCGCGTCGCTGAAGAAGGAGCTGCAGGACAAGGCGAACGGGCTCGGCTACGACAAGGTCCTGAAGGTCGACCTCGCGAACGCCAAGGAGCAGAACGCGCAGCGGGTGAAGGTCGCCAAAGAGCTCGGCTGATCGACGACCCGCAGGACCAGGATCGCCCCGGGGCTTCGGCTCCGGGGCGATCCTGCTGCGCGGGATCCTCAGGCGTGGTGGCGGGAGTGCACGCTGCGGAACAGATGCGCCGCGACATAGGCGCCGACAGAGAAGCCGATCGTGCCGACGATCACCAGGAACGGCGGGAACAGGATCGACACGCAGATCAGCGTGACCGGGATCAGCAGGAGCCCCATCGTGCGCAGCGGCTCGGCCGCGGTGATCAGCACCGCATTGCGCACCGTGCGGCGCACGCCGTCCTGGAAGACGGCGACGAGGGCCATGGCGTGCAGGAACGCCGCGAACAGGAACACCGCCGCAGCGACCGCTGCGACGCCGGCGACGCCGCCCGCGAGCGTCGGCGTCGCGAACCAGAACAGCGCGCTGAAGCCGAGCAGCGCGGCTGGCAGCAGCAAGGTCAGGGCGGCCAGACTGCCGCGGCGGAAGTTGCGCAGGAAGGCCGGAAGGTAGTCGGCGACGGGCCGCCCGCTCTCATCGTCGGAGTAGCGGATCGTCACCTCGAAGAGCGCGCTGGTGGCCGCGCCGATCGTGACGATCGGCAGGCAGGACAGCAGGAACATCAGGTTCAGCGCGATGAACGCGAGGAACGTGGAGAGCCCCTGCACGGTCCTGCTGCCGGGATCGATCTGCATCACGCGGACTCCGCAGCGGCTTCGTCCGGGGAGGCCGCGTCGGCGACGAGGTCGCGCCGCGACACCAGGACGGGGGGCAGCAGCCGCACGCGCGGCGTCGGCTCGCCGGCGAGGAGCGCGAAGAGTGCTTCGGTCGCGGCCTCGCCGATCCCCTCCGCGGGGATCTCGATGCTGTCGGCGAGACCGGGCACCGTGCGGGAGACGTCGGCCGGAGACAGTGCGAGCACCTCCAGGCCGCCGATCTCGGCGGCGCGGGCCGCGACGTGCGCGAGCGCGCTCTCGTTGTGGATCAGGAGCCCGGTGATGCCGGGATCGGCGGCGAGCACCTCGTCCAGCACCTCTGCCGCCTCGACGCTGTTCGGGCACGGGTGCACGGATCCGATCACGCCGTGCGCCGTGCACGCGCCCAGGAAGCCGCGGATGAGCCGATCCGCGTAGGAGGTGTGCCGGTCCAGCACCTCGCGAGGGGCGCCGAGCAGGGCGACCCGGGTGTGCCCCCGTTCGACCAGTCGCTCGGCCGCCAGCGCGCCGGCGCCCTCGAAGTCGAAGTCGACGCAGGTGAGGGCCTCGCCGCCCTGGGGGAGGCCGATCAGCACGCTCGGCGTGGACAGCTCGCGGAGGGCGCCGATGCGGGGGTCGTCCGATTCCACGTCCATGACCAGCAGGGCGTCCACCATCGACGCGCCGGCCGCGCGGTTCAGACCCTCTGCGTCGTCGCTGGTGAGCAGCAGGATGTCGTACTGGTGGGCCCTGGCCTCGCGCACCACGCCCGCCACGATCTCCATCACGACGTGCACGTCGACGCCGGAGCGCAGCGGCGCCTGCAGCCCGATCACGTTCGTGGAGCGCGAGGCGAGCGAGCGCGCGCTGGCGTGCGGCCGGTATTCGAGCGCGTCGATCGCGGCCTCGACGCGATCCTTGGTGTCCTGGGAGATCGCGCGCTTGCCGCTCATCACGTAGGACACCGTCGAGATCGAGACGCCCGCCTTCTGGGCGACGTCGGCGATGGTCACCATCGGGACTCCTTCGGTTCGATGAGCTCGGATTCGAGGAGCACGGCCGCGTTCGCGGTGAGATCCACGCTGCGGACGCCGACCCCGGGTCCGGAGACCTCCATTGTGGTGGCACGGGCGGCCTGCAGCCGCACGCGCACGACCCGGCCGCCTGCCCAGTCGATGTCGACGCGCACCCCGCCCCGCGCGCGCAGCCCGCGCACCCGTCCATTGGGCCACTGCGGCGGAAGAGCGGGCAGCAGCCGGATCCGGCCGTCGTGCGACTGCAGCAGCCCCTCCGCGATCCCCGCGGTCAGTCCGATGTTGCCGTCGATCTGGAACGGCGGATGCGCGCTGAAGCCGTTCGAGTACAGCCCGCCGCGATGTTCGCGGCGCAGGGCCGGGTCGGCGGGTTCCGCGGGGCGCAGCGCCATCGTGAGCTGCTCGTGCAGGCGCGCGCCGTCGCCCAGGCGCGCCCACAGCGCCATCCGCCAGGCGAGCGCCCACCCGGTGGACTCGAGACCGCGGGCGCGGATGGAGGCGGCGGCGGCCCTGGCCAGCTCCGGGGTGCGTTCGCGATCGATGAGGGCGAACGGGAACACGCCGACCAGGTGCGAGAGGTGCCGGTGCGCGGGCTCGGCGTCGGTGCGCGGGCGGTCCCACTCGCGCAGCGTGCCGTCGGCGTCGATCGCCGGATCGGGCAGTGCGGCGACCGCCGCCGCGAGGTCGTCGACCCAGGCGTCGGTGCGGCCGAGCGCGTCGGCAGCACCCCGGCAGGCCGCAGCCAGCGCCCGCAGCAGTGCGACATCGGCGGTGCTGGACTCGCCGACCCCGACCGGCTCGCCCTCGGGGCCCAGATAGTGGTTCTCCGGGGAGGTGGACGGACTGGTGCGCGCGCGGCCCTGATCGTCCACGAGGATCCAGGACAGCGCGAACCGCGCCGCGGACTCCAGCACCGGCCAGGTGCGTTCGCGCAGCTCGTCGACATCGCCGCCGAACGCGTAGTGCTCCCAGAGGTGGGTGCTCAGCCAGGCGCCACCCAGCGGCCAGAACGCCCAGGCCGGGTCGCCGTGACCTGCTCCTACCGGCGCGGCGTGGCCCCAGGCGTCGGAATTGTGATGCACCGTCCAGCCCTCCGCCCCGTGCAGCTCGCGCGCGACCTGCGCACCGGGGCCGGCGGCGAGGCGGGCGATGAAGCGCAGCAGCGGCTCGTGGCACTCGGCGAGTCCGGTCGTCTCGGCGGCCCAGTACGCCATCGGCAGATTGATGTTCGTGGTGTACGCGCTCGACCACGGGCCGGGCAGCTCGGCGTTCCACAGCCCCTGCAGGGTGAGCGGGAGCCCCGTGTGCCGCGACGAGGACAGCAGGAGGTAGCGGCCGTAGTGGAATGCGAGCGCGGCGAGGTCCGGATCGTCGGCGTGCTCGGCCGCGATGATGCGGTCCGCGGTGTCGGCCGTGCGCGCGGCCGCGTCGCCGTCCGGGCGCCCGGTCTCGACGGCACCCAGGTCGAGTGCGCATCGCGTGTACAGCTCCTGATGCGCGGCGACGTGTTGCGCGTGCCGACGGTCGGCGGCGGCGGCGAGATCGATGCCGTCCTCCGCCGGGCCGAGCACCCGGATCGCCCGGGTGGGCGCATCGGCCGCCGGATCCGGATCCGCCTCTCCCGGCAGCGAGGGGGCGGAGGCCGTGCCGATCACGAAGACGTGCACCCGCGCCGCGGCGGTGCGCAGCACGCCGCTCTCGATCCGGGCCGGGCCGAGCGCGCGGACCGCGGTCGCGGCCGTGCGTCCCGCGCCGTACCGGATCGGCTCATCCGGGCTCTCGTGGCCCGGCGCCACGTCCACCGGGAGCAGCCACGGCACGACCAGCGTGTCCTCCGCCGCGCTGGGCGGCGCGGTGTCCTCCGCGGCGCGCCGGAGCGGTCCGTCGATGCGCACGCTCACCGACACGGGTTCGTCGGCGTCGATGCGGTGCACGATCGCACCGCCCTCGGCATCGGCCCAGGTGCGGTGCCGCACGGTGCCGCCGATCGCCCGGTATTCCAGCGTCTCGGTCGCCGTGCGCAGGTCCAGGGTGCGCCGGCTGCCCGCGTCCGCGGCGAGCGGAGCGTGCACCGACACGTCGACCCATCCCAGCGGGAGGAACGCCTGCACCCACGGCGTCTGCTGGCGCTGCAGCACGTGCTCCGCCTCGGCGGGATCGTCGGCGGCGAGGGCGGCGCGCGCCTGCGCAAGAGCCCAGGGAACCGGTTCGGCCACTCCCGCGAGGGGATCCGCGCCGGCGCCGGACCAGGCCGTGATGTCGTTCAGCCACAGCCGGATGCCGCCCGCGCGGCCCTGGCACATCGCGCCGCGCACGCCGTTGCCGATCGGGAAGGAGTCGATCCAGCGGTCGGCCGGGCGCGACGATCCGAGCACGTGAAGCGCTTCGCGAAGCATCGTGGACATCGGCACCTGGCTAGTATATGTTCCAACTGTTGAAGCGCTTCGACAATTCGAAAAAGAGTGAGAGACATGTCAAGGACGACCACGACCGCGGCACCCTTCGCCGCGCTCACCGCGGAGCGCGGAATCTGCTTCGGGGGCGATTACAACCCGGAGCAGTGGGATCCCTCGGTCTGGCGCGAGGATGTCGCCCTGATGCGCGAGGCCGGCGTGAACCTGGTCAACGTCGGAGTCTTCAGCTGGGCCAGGATCGAGAGGACGCCGGGGGAGCGCGACTTCGCCTGGCTGGACGAGGTGCTGGAGCTGCTGGACGCAGCGGGCATCGCCGTCGACCTGGCCACGCCCACGGCCTCGCCCCCGCCGTGGCTCGGCATCCGATACCCGGAGACGCTGCCGGTCGACCGCGACGGGGTGCGGCTCGTGCCGGGCTCGCGCAACCAGTTCTCGCCCGCCTCCCGGCTGTACCGCGACCACGCCCTCGCGATCACGCGTGACCTCGCCGCCCGCTATGCGAGCCATCCCGCGGTGCGTATGTGGCACGTCGGCAACGAGTACGGCCAGGTCGACCACGGCGACGAGGCCGCGCGCGAGTTCCGTCGCTGGCTGCGCGCGCGGTACGGCACGATCGAGGCGCTGAACGCGGCCTGGGGCACGACGTTCTGGTCGCAGAACTACGCCGACTTCGAGGAGATCCTGCCGCCGCGCCGTGCGCCCTACCTGATCAACCCGACCCAGTCCCTCGACTTCCGCCGGTACACGTCAGACCAGCTGCGCGACTGCTTCACCGAGCTGCGTGACGCGATCCGCGAGTCCGGCGCCACGCAGCCGATCACCACGAACTTCATGGGCTTCTTCCCGCTCGCCGACTACTGGTCCTGGGCGGACGAGGTCGACGTGATCGCCGACGACCAGTACCCGGATCCCGCGCACCCCGGGTCGGTCGAGGAGATCGCGCTCACGCAGGATCTGATGCGCTCGCTCGGCCATGGCGCGCCGTGGATGCTCATGGAGCAGGCGACCAGTGCCGTGCAGTGGCGCGCGCACAATGCGCCGAAGAGCCCGGAGAAGGCCCGGCTGGACACCCTGCAGGCGGTGGCCCGCGGCGCGGACGGCGTCGGGTACTTCCAGTGGCGGGCCTCCCGTGCGGGTGCCGAGCGCTTCCACGCCGCGATGCTGCCGCACGCGGGCGCCGACACCGACATCTTCCGCGGCGTCTGTCGGCAGGGCGCCGATCTGCAACGCCTGCGCCCCGTGGTCGGCGGCCGGATCGAGGCGGATGCCGCGATCCTGTTCGACTGGTCCGCCTGGTGGGCGGCCGAGGAACCGGCGCGGCCGACCGAGCGGCTCGACACGCTCGAGCAGCTGAACCGCTGGTACCGGCAGCTGTGGCGCCGCGGCATCGCCGTCGACGTGCTGCCGCCCACGGCCGATCTGTCGGCCTATCGGCTGGTGCTGGTGCCGCAGCTCTACATCCTCGAGCCGGCCGCGGCTGCCGCGCTCGAGACCGCCGTGCAGCGCGGGGCGCACCTCGTGGTGGGGCCGTTCAGCGGCGTCGCCGATCGCAACGCGCACATCGTCACCGGCCGGGCACCGGTGCTGCTCGGCGAGACCCTCGGCATCAGCGGTGAGGAATGGTGCGCGATCCCCGAAGAGTGCGTCGCGCTGGGTGGAGCGGGCTGGGCCGTCGCGGCGGGCGAGAGCCAGGACGGCGAGGCGAGCGCGTCGATCCTCGGCGAGCGGATCCGCTCCGACGGCGCCGAGGTGCTGCTGCGCCACCTCGAGGGCGGACTCGCAGGGATCCCCGCGGTCACTCGCAACCCGCGCGGTGAGGGCACCGCCTGGTATCTGAGCGCCGTCGTCTCGGACGGCGTGCTGTCCCGGGTGATCGGCGAGGCCGTCGCGGACTCCCGCACGCGCGGCGCGCTTGCCGGGTACACGCTGCTTCCGGAGCGACTGGAGGCGGTGCGGCGCGGCGAGGTGCTGTTCCTGCTCAACCACTCCGATGAGGATCAGGACGTCGCAGTGCCCGCGGGCCTGGTCGACCTGCTCACCGGAGCTGAGACCGAAGACGTCGTGACGGTGCAGGCCGGCGACGCACGAGCACTGATCGAGAAGGAGAACCGGTGAAGTTCACCGACGGATTCTGGCTGTCCCGTCCGGGGCTGACCCCGCGTTACGCCGTGGAGGTCGACGACATCCGCGTCGACGAGCGGGCGGGGACGATGACCGTGTACGCGTCGACCACGCGGATCGAGCATCGCGGCGACACCCTGAACCGGGCGCTGCTGACGGTGACGTACTCCGCCCCGGCGGAGGGCGTCATCCGCGTACGGGTGCAGCACCATTCCGGCGCCGTGCCCGTCGTCCCCGCCTTCGCGCTCGCGGCCGACCCGGGATTCGGGCCCGGGATCCACGTCGACGACGAGCAGGGCATCCTGGATGCCGGCGGCCTGAGCGTGCGGGTGCACCGCACCGGCGGGTGGCAGGTCGACTTCGAGCGCGACGGCGCACCGGTCACGCACTCCCTCGCCCGCTCGGTCGCGCACATCAGCGGAGGCGAGGGCACCTGGATGCACGAGCAGCTCGCGCTCGGCCCGGGTGAGCGCATCTACGGGCTCGGGGAGCGCTTCGGCGCGCTCATCAAGAACGGTCAGACGGTCGACTCGTGGAACGCGGACGGCGGCACGTCGAGCGAGCAGTCGTATAAGTCGATCCCGTTCTACCTCTCCAGCCGCGGCTACGGCGTGCTCGTGGACAGCCCGGATCACGTCTCGTTCGAAGTCGGCAGCGAGGTGAACACCCGCGTGCAGTTCTCGGTGCCGGGAGAGACCCTGGACTACCACGTGATCGCCGGCCCGACCCCGAAGGACGTGCTGCGCCGCTACACCGGCCTCACCGGGCGCCCTGCCCGCGTGCCGGCCTGGTCGTTCGGGCTCTGGCTCACGACGTCGTTCACCGCGAGCTACGACGAGGGCAGCGTCACCGAGTTCATCGACGGGATGGCCGCACGCGACCTCCCGCTCAGCGTCTTCCACTTCGACTGCTTCTGGATGCGCGAATACCAGTGGACCGACTTCGAGTGGGATCCGCGCACGTTCCCGGATCCCGAGGGGCAGCTCGCCCGCCTGCACGATCGCGGACTCCGGGTCTCGGCGTGGATCAACCCGTACATCGCGCAGCGTTCGCGGCTGTTCGACGAGGCCAGGGAACGCGGATACCTGCTGCGTCGCACCGACGGCGGCGTCTGGCAGTGGGACCTGTGGCAGGCCGGCATGGGGATCGTCGACTTCACCAACCCTGAGGCGGCCGAGTGGTACGTCGCGCACCTGGAGCGGCTGATGGCGCAGGGTGTCGACACGTTCAAGACGGACTTCGGCGAGCGGATCCCGCACGAGGGCGTCGTCTGGCACGACGGATCCGACCCCGCGCGGATGCACAACTACTACCCTTTCCTCTACAACGAGGCCGTGTTCCGGGCGCTGGAGCGGAGATACGGGGTGGGGGAGGCGGTCGTGTTCGCCCGCTCGGCCACCGTCGGCTCGCAGCAGTTCCCGGTGCACTGGGGCGGGGACAGCGACTCCACCTACCTGTCGATGGCGGAGTCGCTGCGCGGCGGGCTGTCCCTCGCGCTCAGCGGGTTCGGCTACTGGAGCCATGACATCGGCGGGTTCGAAGGCACGCCCGATGCGGGGCTGTTCAAGCGCTGGCTCGCGTTCGGGCTGCTCTCCTCGCACTCCCGTCTGCACGGCTCGTCCTCCCTGCGGGTGCCGTGGGCCTTCGACGAGGAGGCCGTCGACATCACACGCCAGTTCACCCGTCTGAAGATGCGGCTCATGCCGTATCTGCTGGGGGCTGCGGAGCAGGCGCACGCCGAGGGCATCCCGATGATGCGTCCGATGGTGCTGGAGTTCCCCGACGACCGCAGCGGCTTCGACGCCGACGCGCAGTACATGCTCGGCGACGCGCTGCTGGTCGCCCCCGTGCTCTCGGCGGACGGCGCGGTGGAGTACTACCTGCCGGAGGGGGAGTGGACTTCGCTTCTGGACGGATCCGTGCAGGAGGGCCGACGCTGGGTCGTGGAGAGCCACGACTACGATTCGATCCCGGCGCGGGTGCGGCCGGGCACGGTGCTGCCCTGGGGCGCGGTCGACGACCGTCCCGAGTACGACTGGGCCGACGGCGTCACGCTGCGCTGCTTCCAGCTGCCCGACGGCTACGACGCCGAGACGACCGTGCCGGGCGCGGACGGCACCGCCACCGCGTTCCGTGTGCGGCGTGAGGGCGCGCGGATCATCGCGAGCTCGTCCGACGCCCGCGCGGCCTGGTCGCTGCAGGCGGGATCCGCCACGGCGACCGCCGACGGCGCCGGCACCCTGACGATCACGATCGAGGACAACCGATGAGCACGCCCGAGACGAACCCCGCCGGGATCCCGTTCCGCGATCCCTCCCTGCCGGTGACGGTCCGGGCGCAGGATCTGCTCTCCCGGCTCACCGAGGACGAGCGGATCGCGATGCTGCACCAGGCCGCGCCGGAGATCCCGCGCCTCGGGATCCCCGAGTACCGCACCGGGTGCGAGGCGCTGCACGGAGCGGCCTGGCTCGGCACCGCCACGGTGTTCCCGCAGCCGGTCGGGCTCGCGGCCACCTGGGATCCGGCGTTCGTGGAACGGGTCGGGGAGGTCGCGGGAGCGGAGGTGCGCGCGAAACACGCCGCGAACCGGCTGGTCAGCCTGAACGTGTGGGCGCCGGTCGTGAACACGCTGCGCCACCCGGCGTGGGGGCGCAACGAGGAGGGCTACTCCGAGGATCCGCACCTGACCGGCCAGCTCGGAGCGGCGTACGCCCAGGGGCTGCGCGGCCGCGACCCGCGGGTCTGGCGCACGGTTCCGGCGCTCAAGCACTTCCTCGCCTACAGCAACGAGACCGACCGCTCGGCCACATCGTCCGAGATGTCGCTGCGCACTCTGCACGAGGAAGAGCTGCCGGCTTTCCGGGCCGCGCTCGAGGAGGGCGCCGCGGGGAGCATCATGCTCGCCTACAACCGGGTGAACGGCACGCCCGCGCACACCCAGCCGGAGCTCGTCGCCGAGGCGCGCTCCTGGGCGCCGGGTTCCCTCGCGATCGTCTCCGACGCCGGGGCGCCGACGTTCGTGGTCACGGTGCAGAGCGCGCAGCCCGATCATGAGCACGCGGCCGCCGCGCTGATCCGCAGCGGCATGGACTCGTTCACCGACCACGACGCCGACCCCGGGCCCACCATCGCGCACGTGCGCGGCGCGCTCGCCGCGGGCCTGCTGGAGATGGCCGACGTCGACCGCGCGGTGACGCGACTGCTGGAGATGCGGATCCGCACCGGCGAGTTCGACGGCGACGCCGATCCGTACGGGGCGATCACCGCGGACGATCTGGACGCGCCCGCCTCGCGAGAGCTCGCCAGGGAGGCCGTGGCGCGCTCGGTCGTCGTGCTGCGGGACGACACCGCGCTGCTTCCCTTCGATGTGCCGGCGTCGATCGCCGTGGTCGGGCCGCTCGCGGACCTCGTGCTCACAGACTGGTACGCGGGGACGCCGCCGTACTCCGTGGGGATCGCCGCAGGCCTCGCCGAGCGCTATCCGAGTGCCTCGGTGCGGGTCGAGACGGGCGCCGACACCATCGCTCTGCGCGATCCGGCGAGCGGGCGCTATCTCGCCGCGAGCGCGGACGGGGCGACCGTGGACGCCTCCGCGACGGCGGCCGAGGGCGCGGCGCTGTTCGACGTCACCGACTGGGGCGACGGGATCCTCACCCTGCGCTCGCAGGCCAGCGGGGGACTGCTGACCGGCGGCACCTGGCCGATGCGCGCGGACGCCGAGCGCGTCGGCGGATGGGTGGTGCAGGAGACGTTCCGGCGCACCGTGCATCCGGACGGGACCTGGTCGCTGCTGCATCTGGGGTCGGGGCGGTGGGTGCGCGTCCTCCGCGATGTCGGGCTGCTCGCGGCCGAGGGCGTGACCCTCGCGCAGGCGACCCGGTTCTCCGCGCGGCTCGTGCGCTCGGGGCAGGCGGCGGTGGCCGAGGCGGCCGCGGCGTCGGACCTCGTGGTGGTCGCGGTCGGCAACGACCCGCATCTCGCCGGCCGGGAGACCGAGGACCGCCCGCATCTGTTCCTGCCCGAGTCCGCGGCGGCAGTGTGGCGCGCGGCCAGGGAGGCGAACGATCGCGCCGTGCTCGCCATCGTGTCGAGCTACCCCTATGTGCTGGGCGAGGGCGTCTCCGACGCCGGCACCGTGGTGTGGACCAGTCACGGCGGGCAGGAGCTCGGCCGTGGACTCGCGGATGTGCTGAGCGGAGACGTCGCGCCGCAGGGCCGGCTCGCCCAGTCGTGGCCCGCGGATCCCGCGCAGGCCGGTGACCTGTTCGACTACGACACCCTGCGCCAGCAGGCGACCTACCGGCATCAGCCCGCGCCCTACGCGTTCGCCTTCGGGCACGGTCTGACTCTCAGCGAGGTGTCGTACGAGGCCGTGGCACTGTCGACGTCGTCGGTCCCCGCGCCCGCGCCGACGCATCGGCATCCGGCGCTCGGTGCCATGGCGGACGCAGGATCCGAGCAGATCCGGGCGACGGTGCAGGTCACGAACCGCGGGAGTCGCGTGGCGGAGGAGCTGGTGCAGCTGTACTCCGTGGCGCCGCGGGATCTGCCGATCCTGGCGCCTCGCCGCCTGCTCGTCGGCTACCGCCGCGTGCGCCTGGAACCGGGCGAGACGCGCGCGGTGGAGCTCGCGTTCGATCCCGCACGGCTCGCGGTGTGGGATGACGCGATCCACCTGGACGGCGCCGTCGAGGACTGGCTGCACGCCGGCGCGCTGCGCGTGCAGCCCGGCGCCTATCGCATCGCGGCCGGGCCGTCGGCAGACGAGCTGCCGGTGAACCAGGAGCTGCGCGTTTCAGGGGGAGAGGAGAACGAGCGCTGAGCACGACGCCGGTTGTCCAGGCGTAACCGGTCACACCTGATAGAAGGAGCTTGTCCATGAAGCATCGTCTACCGAGGCTGCTCGTCGCGGCTTCTCTCGCTCTGGGTCTGCTGACCGTGCCGACGGTGTCGTCGGCGGCGGAAGGTTCCGACTCTGCGCCGACGACGGCGAAGGAGGTCGTCTCGGCGATGCAGCCGGGATGGAACCTGGGCAACTCGCTCGACTCGCTGTGCTGCGGGGCCGACGAGACCACCTGGGGCAACCCGCGCATCGACGCCGGTCTCTTCCAGGCCATCAAGAAGCAGGGGTTCCACTCGGTGCGGATCCCGGTGAGCTGGGGCAACCACACCGGCCCGGCTCCGGACTACCTCATCGATCCTGCGGTCATGGCGCGGGTGAAGGAAGTCGTGGGCATGGCCCTCGATGCCGGCCTCTACGTGATGATCAACGTTCATCACGATTCCTGGCAGTGGGTCAAGGATCTGCCGACCAAGCACGATGCGGTGATGGCGCAGTACACCGCCACGTGGACGCAGATCGCCGACACCTTCAAGGATTCATCGACCAAGCTGGTCTTCGAGCCGATCAACGAGCAGAGCTTCGAGGGGTCCTCGGGCCCGGATGCGGGTCACCGCTACATGGCGGAGTTGAACGACACCTTCCATCGCGTCGTCCGTTCCTCCGGCGGGAACAACGCCGATCGGCTGCTCGTGCTCCCGACGCTGCACACCGGCGCCGACCAGGCCGACATGGACGCGCTTGCCGCGGACATCAGCGGCCTGAGCGACCCGATGCTCGCCGCGACCACGCACAACTACGGCTTCTGGCCGTTCAGCACGAACATCGCGGGATACACCACCTACAACGCAGAGGTGCAGAAGAGCCTGGAGGCGAACTTCCAGAGCCAGGTCGACACGTTCGTGTCCCACGGGATCCCGGTCATCATCGGCGAGTTCGGGCTGATGGACAATTATCAGACCAACGTCGAACGCGGTGAGTACCTGAAGTTCTTCGAGGACTTCGGCTACCTCGCGCGCACCTCCGGGATCACCACGATGTGGTGGGACAACGGCACGCTCTTCGACCGGTTCACCCGGACGTGGCGCGATCAGGAGCAGTTCGACTACATCTCCACAGGGTGGACGACGCGCTCTGCGACAGCCTCGTCAGACCTGGTCTTCGTCGATGCGACCAAGAAGCTGAACGATGCCTCGGTGACACTGAACCTGAACGGATTGACGTTCGCCCAGCTTCGGTACGGTGCCGGCGCCCTGAAGCAGGGCAAGGACTATGCCCTGGACGGATCGTCCTTGACGCTCAAGAAGTCGCTGCTCAAGAGGATCCTCGGCGACCGGATGCCGGGGGCCACGGCTCAGCTGCAGATCGGTTTCTCCGCGGGCATGCCCTGGAAGCTGAACGTGATCAGCTCCGCGGCGCCAGTGCTCTCCGCGGCCTCTGGCACCACCGATGCGTCCGTGGTCATCCCGACCGCGTTCAACGGTGATCGACTCGCCACGATGGAAGCGGTCTATGCGGACGGGAAGAACGCCGGGCCGGCCGACTGGACCTCGTACAAGGCGTTCAGCGAGTCGTTCGCGCCGAACTATCAGGACGGCACCATCCAGCTCACCGCGCAGTTCCTCGCCGCGATCGACGAGAATCGGCCGGTGACGCTGAAGTTCCACTTCTGGAGCGGCCAGATCGTGCAGTACACGATCACGCGCACCGGCACGACCGTGACCGGGGTCGCCAGCTAGAGCACGGTCGGCAACGCGCCGCCCTCCGCTCGGAGGGCGGCGCCGTTGGTCGCCGAGGAGAGCGGGCTGGCGAGATAGGCCACGAGATGCGCGATCTCCTCGGGTTCGATGAAGCGCTGCAGCAACGATGCGGGGCGAACGAGCGCGGCCTTCAGCTGCGCGACCGGCATCGACTGCTCCGCTGCGATCCGTTCGACCGTCGCTGCCACACCGTCGGAGTAGGTCGGACCGCCGAGCACCGTGTTCACCGTCACGCCGGTGCCGCGGGTGAGCTGGGCGAGTCCGTTGCTCAGTGCGAGCGCGGCGGCCTTCGTCGCGCCGTAGTGGATCATGTCGCCGGGCACGTCGACGGCGGACTCGGTTCCGATGAACAGGATCCTGCCCCAGTCCCGCTCGATCATCCCGCCGAGGAGTGCGCGCGAGAGGCGCACGCCGCTCAGAACGTTGATCTCGAAGTATCGCTGCCACTCCTCGTCAGGGATCTCGGCGAAGGGGGCGACGTCGAAGAGGCCGACGTTGTTGACCAGCACGTCAACCGGGCCCAAGGCGTCGATGAGCGCCTGCACCTGCGCCGGATCCGCGAAGTCGGCGGCGATGCCGGCGATGTCACCGCCGGGATGGGCGCCGCGGAGCCGTGCGATCGTGCGGTCGACGCGGGCGGCGGTGCGGCCGTTGATCACGACCGAGGCGCCCTCGGCCGCGCACGCCGCGGCGATGGCGTAACCGATCCCCTGGGTGGATCCGCTCACGAAGACTCTCTTGCCGGCGAGTCCGAGGTCCATGTCATGCGTCCTTCCGTGCCGTCCGAGACGGTGTGATCACTTGCTTAGGAAAGTCAACTCTAGGCAGATTCACTTGTCCGGACAAGTCATGACTAGGCTCGTCGCCATGACCGACCCCGCGCGCAGCGATCCTTTCGACCCCGAGGAGCTCGACACCTGGTCCTCCCTGGCCACCCTGCTCGAGTGGCTCCCGGCGGCCCTCGACGCGCAGCTGACGCGCGATTCCGGGATCAGCCACTTCGAGTTCGGCGTGCTCTTCGCGCTCGCACAAGCCGAGCAGCGCACGCTGCGCATGAGCGAGCTGGCCGGTTACGCCAACAGCACGCTCTCGCGGCTCTCCCGTGCGGTCGCACGGCTCGAACGCCGGGGCTGGGTGCGGAGGGCGCCCGATCCGAGAGACGGCAGGATCACGATCGCGGAGCTCACCGATGCCGGGGCGGACGCCGTGCGAGACGCGACACCCGGCCATGTCGCGCTCGTGCGGCGGCTCGTCTTCGCCCCGCTCACCCGCGCCCAGGCGGCACAGCTGGGCGCGAGCGCCCGGCGCATCTCGGCTGCGATCCACGCGGACGGGCAGTGGCGCCCGCCGACATCGACGGGCGCCACTGCTTCGAACTCGGCCGGGTAGGGCCGGGAGCTACGCCCGCGCGACCTCGAGCTCGACCGCCGACCACGACAGCGTGGGCAGTGTCAACCGCACGGCCCCCTGGTCGACGGCGACGCCCTCGAGCAGGCGCATGCCGACCGCGTCCGGCGTCTCCTGCAGGTTCGCGGTGAGCCGGTCGCCGCCCTCGGGCACGGTGAGCACCTCGGCGGAGCGCACCGCGGTCGCGCGCAGCCCGTGCAGGTCCAGATCGACCGTGGCCTCCGCGTCGAGCGAGCGGTTGGCGAGGAACAGCGCGAGCCGGCCCGACGCCTCGTCCCAGGTCGCGACGGCGTCGACCTCGTCCACGTCGCCGTACTGCGCGGTCGTGCCCTTCGTCGACGAGATCGCGAGGCGCAGGATCCGTCCCTTCGCCATCCGCGCCATGCGCGCGAACGGCCAGAAGATCGTCTGCCGCCACGCAGGGCCGCCCTCCTCTGACCGGATCGGGGCGATCACGTTGACGAGCTGCGCCTGGTTGGCGATCTTCACCCGGTCGCCGTGCCGCAGCAGGCTGTGCAGGAACGTGCCGACGACCACCGCATCGGTGACGTTGTAGGTGTCCTCGATGAGTCGCGGGTGCTCCCGCCAGCCCGCCGCCGCGACCTCGCCCTCCTCGACGTCGTTGAAGCGGTCGAAGTCCCACACGTTCCACTCGTCGAATGAGATGTCCACCTGCGTGGTGTGCTTGCCGGCGGCCTTCACCGCGTCGATCGTGGAGATCACGCCGTCGATGAAGGTGTCCATCTCCACGCCCTCGGCGAGGAACGACGCGGCGTCGCCCTTCGACTCCCGGTAGTAGGCGTGCATGGAGATGTAGTCGACCTGGTCGTACGCGTGCGTGAGCACCGTGTGCTCCCAGGTCCCGAAGGTGGGCATCTGCCGGTTGGAGGAACCGACCGCGACGAGCTCGATGGACGGATCCACCAGCTTCATCGCCTTCGCGGTCTCCTGCGCGAGGCGGCCGTACTCGTGCGCGGTCTTGTGCCCGATCTGCCAGGGCCCGTCGAGCTCGTTTCCGAGGCACCACAGTTTGATGTCGAACGGATCCTCTGCCCCGTTGCGACGACGCAGATCCGACCAGTACGTGCCGCCGGGGTGGTTCGCGTACTCGACGAGTGCGCGGGCCTCCTCGACGCCACGGGTGCCGAGGTTGATGGCCTCCATCACCTCGACGCCCGCCTCGCGGGACCAGTCCATGAACTCGTGCAGGCCGAACGCGTTCGTCTCGATCGTGTGCCAGGCGCCGTCCATGCGCACGGGCCGATCTGCGACGGGGCCGATGCCGTCCTCCCAGCGGTAGCCGGAGACGAAGTTGCCGCCCGGATAGCGGACCACGGTCGGGCCGAGCTCGCGGACGAGCTCGAGCACGTCGGTCCGGAAGCCGCGGGCGTCGGCCGCCGGGTGGCCGGGCTCGTAGATGCCGCTGTACACGCAGCGGCCCATGTGCTCGACGAACTGGCCGAACAGGCGGCGCGGCACGTCGGCGATCGTGAAGTCGCGGTCGATGGTGATGCGGGCGTGGGTCATTTCGATCCGATCCGTTCGGGTCATTGGCCGCCGAAGCCGCTGGTCGCGACTCCCTTGACGATCTGCTTCTGGAAGATGAGGAACACGATGATGAGGGGCAGTGCGGCCAGCACCGCCTGGGCCATGACCTGCGCGTACTGCACGCCGTACGCGCTGATGACGGTCTGCAGCCCGACGGGCAGCGTCATCAGATCGGTGTCGTTGATCACGAGGAACGGCCACAGAAAGTTGTTCCAGGCGGCGATGAACACGAAGATCGCGACAGAGGCGAGGATCGGGCGGCTCAGCGGCAGCACGATCGACCAGAACACCCGGAACCGGCTCGCGCCGTCGACTCTGGCGGCGTCTTCGAGCTCGATCGGGATCGCGTCGAAGAACCGCTTCAGGATGAACACCATCGCCGGGGCGACGACCTGCGGCAGGATCAGTCCCCACGGCGTATCGATCATGTGGAACGCGAGCATCTCGTAGAACAGCGGGATGATCAGCACCTGTGGGGGTACCACGATCGCGGAGACGATGACGACGAACAGCCACCTGCGCCCCCGGAAGTCGAGCCGCGAGAACGCGTAGGCGGCGAGTGCCGAGATCACGAGCGTGATCACGGTGACGGCGGTCGCCGTCCACAGGCTGTTCCACGCCCACAGATACACGTTGCCCTGCGACAGGATCGCGGTGAAGGCCTGCACGGTCGGCCCTGTGGTGCCGATCCAGCCCGGATCGCCCGAGGCTGCGTCGGTCTCGGTCTTGAACGCCGTCGCGATCGCCCAGAGGAACGGCAGAAGCCAGCCGATCGCGAGGATCAGCAGCACCGCGAAGGCGAGCACGGCGGTGACGGTGACCTTCCGGCCGACAGGACGGCGGACGCGGACACGGGTGGCGCCGGGGGCGATGAGGGTGCGGGTCGCGGTGGTCATCGGACGTCCTTCCGTCGACGGGTGATCAGCGCCTGCACGACGCCGAGGATGATGATGATCGCGAAGAACACGTACGAGATCGCGGCGGAGTATCCGAAGCGGTAGCCGACGAAGCCGGTCTCGTAGATGTACTGCACGATCGAGCGGGTGGTGTCGCTGGAGAGGCCGCCGAGCATCTGGTACGCCTGGTCGAACAGCTTCAGCGAGGCGAGGATCTGCAGCAGCCCGATGAGGGTCGTCGCCGGGCCCAGCTGCGGGAGCGTGATCGACCACAGCTGCCGCCAGCCGCCGGCGCCGTCCAGGGCCGCCGCCTCGTACTGCTGCTGGGGGATGTTCTGCAGCGCCGCGAGGTACAGCAGGAAGTTGAACCCGACGGTCCACCACACGGTCGCGATCACGATCGCGAGCATGTTGACCTTCGGATCCTGCAGCCACGCGATGGGCTCCAGCCCGAGGGCCTTCAGCACGTTGTTGGCCGCGCCGATCTGCGGATTGAAGATCCAGATCCAGATCTGTGAGATCACGGTCGACGCCAGCAGGTACGGCATGAAGAACGACAGCCGCCACAGCCATTGGCCGGGCAGCCCCCGGTCGACGAGCACGGCCATGATGAGGGCGATGATCACGAGCGGGATCGTCGAGAGCACGGTGAACCACACCGTGTTGCCGAACGAGCCCCACATCACCGGGTCCGTCAGCGCCTCGACGTAGTTGGCGACGCCGACGAACCCGCCGCCGGATCCTGTGAGGGACTGGTCGGTGAAGCTCAGGTACAGGCCGTGCAGGATCGGCCAGGCGAGGAACAGGGCGAAGGCGACCAGGAACGGCGCGAGGAATACCCAGCCGATGAGCTGTTCGCTGCGGTGGGATGCGCCGGCGTGCCGTCGGGCACCGCGCGTGGCGGCACGACCGGTGACGATGGTCGTGGTGGTGGGAGCCGTCGCGGTCATCTCCGTGCTCCTTCCGGATCGGCGGGGTTGGGTTGGGCGAGGAACCGCTTCACGGCGGCCTCGAAGCGGTCGATGGCGTCGGATGGGCTGCCGCCGCCGAGCAGGGCGGGCTGGGCGGCGGCGCCGAACTGGCCCTGGAAGTTGGATCCCGATCCGGTGAACCAGGCGGGCGGGTCGTAACGCACGTACTTCGCGGCATCGGCGTAGTGCGCCTGGGGCAGCAGCTTCGCGTACTTCGCGGATTCGGTGACGGGCAGATAGGCGGGGATGTGCCCCGCTTCGGCCCATCCGTACGAGCCCTTCAGCATGTCCGCCACGAAGCGGTACACGAGGTCGCGCTGGGCGGCGTCCGGCCGGGACTGATGCGGCAGTACGAAGGAGTGCGAGTCGGCGTAGGCGGTCTGCGTGCCGAACATCGGCGGGATCATCGCGACGTCGAACGGGATCTTCGCGGCCTGCATGGTGCGCAGCTCCCACACGCCGCTGAGGAACATGCCGCTCTTTCCGGTCGCGAATTCCGCGACCGCCGTGCCGTAGTCGGCCTGCTTCGCGGCGCGGGTGCCGTCCAGCAGCTTCTGCATGAATTCCAGCGAGGCGACCGCCGCATCCTTGTCGATGACGGCCGGTCCGCCCTGGGGCATCTCCATCTCGATGCCGTGCTGGGTGTACAGCGTGTAGAACAGCCGCCACATCTGAGAGCCGTCGCCGAGGTAGCCGTAGGAGAGGCCGTGTCCGCCCGTGACCTTCGCGATGGCGTCGACCATCGCGAGGAACTCGTCCGGCGTCTTCGCCTCGTTCAGGCGACCGTCGTTGTCGAGCACTCCGGCCTTCTCGCAGATGTCGGTGTTGTACATCAGCACGAACGGGTGCGCGTCGAGGGCGACGCTGAGGCGCTTCCCGTCGACCTCGCCCTTCTTCCAGATCGGATCCGGGAAGGTCGACGCATCCACGCCGAGATCGGCGAGCCGGGCGGTGTCCCAGGCGTCGAGCAGCCCGCCGGGCGCCCAGCCCAGCACCCGGGTCGCGTGCATGATCGCGACGTCGGGGGCGCGGCCGCCGGCCGCCGCCATGGCGAGCTTCGTGTAGTACGGGGTGCCCCAGGCGAGCACGGTGGGCCGGATCCGGTAGGCGGACTGCTTCTTGTTCACGGCGTCGAGCAGGCCCGACATCGTGACGCCGTCCCCTCCGGACAGGAGATGCCAGAACTGCAGCGTGCGAGGTCCGCCGGCGGCGGCCGCGGCGCTGGGTGCGCATCCGGTGAGCAGAGCCGCGCCGGCCGCCAGGCCCGCAGCGCCGAGCAGCTGTCGCCGGTTCAGATCAAGTGGTGGTGTCATCGTCACTCCTTCGTGCGCGAATCAGGGATCGTCACATCATTACATCGATGTAATGGGAGGCGCAAGAGGTTCTTGAGACCGGTCGCGGGGCAGTCCCGGAGATCCGGGTCAGGATCCCGGGATCCAGCCCCCCGGTGTCGCGCGGGTGCTGTCCCGCACGACGAGCCGATGCGGCACCGTGATCGAGCGAGGGGTTCCAGAGGGGTCCGCGATCCGCTCCGCGAGCAGGTCGACCGCGGCCCCGGCGAACGCCGCCCGATCGATCTGCACGGTGGACAGCGCCGGTTCCGTGAACCGGGAGAGCTCGACGTCGTCGAAGCCGGTGACCAGCACGTCCTCCGGCACGCGGATGCCGCGGCCGTGCAGCGCGTGCAGGGCGCCGGTCGCGAGCGAATCGGTGAAGCCGAGGACGGCGTCGAACGCCACCCCGCGCGAGAGCAGCTCGATCATCGCCTCCGCGCCGCCGGCGATGGTCCAGTCGGCGTGGTTCGCGGTGAGGCGGGGGTCGGCGGGCAGGCCCGCCTCGGCCAGCGCCTGACGCACGCCCTGCAGCCGGAGCCGGCTCGTGGCGGTGGCGATCCCGTGCTGCTCATCGCCGCCGAGGACCGCGATCCGACGGGCTCCGCGCTCGATGACGTGCCGTGTCATCTCCGCGGCTCCCGCGACGCTGTCGATGCCCACATGGTCGGCGACCTGCTGTTCGACCTCGCCGATCAGCACCACAGGCAGCTGCCGGTCGGCGTCCGTGAGGGCGCTGTCCTCGAGACGGATCGGATTCAGGATCAGGCCGTCGATGAGGTGCGCGCGGGCGCGGGAGAGCAGCTCCCTCTCGCGGCGGGGTTCGGACCCTGTCTGCTCGATCTGCACGGCGAAGCCCTTGAGCCGCGCGGCCTGCACGATGTGGTCGAGCAGCTCGGCGGAGAACGACGTGGCCAGGTAGGGGAGGGCCACGGCGATCACGCCGGAGCGTCCGTTGCGGAGGCTCCGGGCGCTGAGATTGGGGACGAAGTCGAGCTTGCGCATCGCCTGTTCGACCCGTGCGCGCGTGTCGGCGTTGACGGGGACGGTGCCCGTCACGACGTTCGACACGGTCTTCGTGGACACTCCGGCCAATGCCGCGACATCGCGCATCGTCGCGCGCGTGCTGCCTGCCATTCGCCCAGCCTATGCCCACGCGCCGCGGCTCCGGGGCGCCGTGGTTCTATCGATGAAATCGGCACCCGTAGGATATGGCGATGAGCATCGGGACGAACTGGGCCGGCAACCTGCGCTACTCGGCCGCCGCGATGGCGCGGCCGCGCAGTCGCGCCGAGCTGCGTGCGGCCCTGGGGGCATCCGGGCCGCTGCGCGCCCTCGGGTCCCGGCACAGCTTCAACGCCATCGCCGATACCACCGGGACCCTCGTCGATCTGTCCGCGATGCCGGCGGTGATCGAGCAGACCGCTTCCGACGCGGTGCGCGTCTCCGCAGGCATCCGGTACGGCGAGCTCGGCGCCGAGCTGCACCGGCGCGGTCTGGCGCTGTCGAACCTCGCGTCGCTGCCGCACATCTCGGTCGCCGGCGCGGTCTCCACCGGCACGCACGGATCCGGCGACCGGATCGGATCCCTCGCGACGGCCGTGCGCGCCCTCACGCTCGCCGGTCCGGACGGGGAGCGGACCCTGCGCCGCGGCGACGCGGACTTCGCCGGCGCCGTGGTGTCGCTGGGCGCGCTCGGCGTGATGGTCGAGCTCGAACTCGACGTCGAGCCGACCTACGACGTCGCGCAGACCGTGCATGAGGGGCCGGCCTGGGACGCGATCCTCGCGGAGTTCGACGGGGTGACGGGCCTCGGCACGAGCGTCAGCCTGTTCAGCCGGTGGACGGATCGCGACAGCGCCGACCAGCTCTGGGTGAAGAACCGGCTCGGCGGCGTCGCGCTCGATGAAGACCTGCTCGCCCGCCTCGGCACGCGCCCTGCCACCGTGCAGCGGCATCCGATCCTGGGCTCCGCCGCCGAGGCGTGCACTCCGCAGCTCGGCGAGGCGGGCCCGTGGCACAAGCGTCTGCCGCACTTCCGCCTGGAGTTCACGCCCTCGGCGGGGGAGGAGCTGCAGAGCGAGTACCTCGTGCCCCGACGCGACGCGGTGCGCGCGCTCGAAGCAGTGCGGGCTCTCGCCGGTCGGATCGCTCCGCTGCTGCTCGTGAACGAGATCCGCACGGTCGCCGCCGACGACCTCTGGCTGAGTCCCTCCGGCGGCGAGGGGGCGGTCGCGATCCACTTCACGTGGCGCCGGGATCAGCCCGCGGTCGAGGCGCTGCTGCCGGTCATCGAGGATGCGCTGCCGGAGACGGCCCGCCCGCACTGGGGCAAGCTGTCCACGCTCGACGCGGCCGAGATCCGCCGCCGTACCCCGCGCTGGGACGACTTCGCGGCCCTCGTGGCGCGGACGGATCCCGCCGGTCGCTTCCGCAACGCGCACCTCGAACGCCTCGGGCTCTGAGGGCTGCGCCGCACGGCGGCGGGCCCGGCCTCCGTCCTGCGGATGACCGGACCCGCCGTGGCTCGGGGGCATCCGGGTGTTCGGACGCCCGACCGGCGGAGCGCGAGTCCTATTTCCGGATCCACACCTGGTTCGGCTGCCCGTTGCAGTGCCAGAGGTCGATCGCCGTGCCGTTGCCGGTGCCGGCGCCTGCGGCATCGAGGCACAGATCCGGCGCGGCGACCGGGGTGATCGTGCCGTCCGCGTTCGTGTTCCAGCGCTGCACGTCCGTGCCTGCGCACGCGGCGATGGTCGCCGGCGCTCCCGCGGACACGGTGCTCCCATCGGTGCCGGCCTGCAGGCACAGGTCGCCGTACACCGTGAGCTGACCCTCGGCGGTCGCGTTCCAGGACTGGTTGCCGCCCCCGTTGCAGTCCCAGAGGTCGAGCGTCGTCCCCGGCGACGTGCTGAAGCCGGGCACGTCGACGCAGCGCCCGGACGCCTGGCCGACGAGCGCCTGGCCCGGAGGCGAGGCCGGAAGGTCGTTCACCGGCTCCTGGTCCCCGTAGCCATAGCCCCACTTCAGCTGCGCGACACCGGATGCGCTGTTGTCGCGCAGGGTGCCGTCGGGCTGGAGCGACTCGATCGAATACGAGTCGCCGGCGCGCAGGCCGGGCCAGTAGACGATCCCCATGCGATGCGCGCGCGCGAAGTCCGTCACGGCGGCGAGGTACGAGGTGTACACGTTGCCGTCGTGGGCTCCGTAGTTCAGCCCGATGGTCATGGGGGATCCGGCCTCGTCGATGATCGTGCGGCCGGAGTATGCGCCGATCCGGGCGCTGAGGTCGGCCGTCCAGTCGGCCTCGGTGGTGTGCGACGCCCAGAATCCGTAGAAGTGGAGCGACAGGAGGGTCCCCTTCAGCTGCGGTGCGTCGCCGACCCCGACGACGTCGTCGTTGTAGCCGGATCCGCTGATGACGACGCGGTTGCGCGGCACCTGCGGATGGTCCGCCAGCCATCCGGAGGCCACGCCCACCCACTGGTCGAGGGAGTATCCGTGAGGCTCGTTCATCGGCTCGAAGTAGACGTTCGAGGTGTGCTGGAACTCGTCGACGACGGTGTCCCACATCCGCTTCCAGGACGCGACGTCGTCGACGAGGCCGTCCTTGCTGTCCGCGGCCTCCCAGTAGCTGAGGATGACCTTGTCGCCGCGTGCGGCTGCGGCGTCGATGGTGGCCCGGTACGAGCTCCACCAGCTCGTTCCCACGCTGGCGGGGTTGATCGGGAGGCGGACCGTGTTCGCGCCGAGATTCCGGGCGAAGCCGCTCAGGATCCGCTGCGACACGGCGAGCACCCGTGCGTAGTCGTCGGTGGCGCTCAGGCCGGTGGGCACGACGGCGTCGCTCGCGTAGTTGTCTCTCGGGTCCGCCCAGTTCACGCCCTTGAACTCGGACGTTCCGGGGCCGTGGGAGGGGTTGGGCTGGTCGGCCTGCGCCGGTGCGGCTCCGCCGAGACCGGCGAGCAGGAGGGCGCCGGCGAGCGCGACCGTGATCAGGCTCCTCCGTCCGCCTCTCCGTGGTGTTGACGTCAACATATGGTGTCGCATGGGATCCTCGTCGATCTTCGTGGTGGGAATCTTTCCGGGTGCGGTCTCGCCGCACCCGGTGGGCACCGATCGTGCCATCGGCGAAGCGGATCCGTCAAGGGACCGGTCACAGTTCGTGGCAGGCCGAACGGATCGGACGCCACCTCGAGTACGACGCAAGGTTCGACGAGGCTCTTGTATCGCTACAGATCCTCCTGCTAGTGTCTCGCCCAGAGTTATATCGAGGGTTAGTTTTATCCCTGATGTTCCTCGGCGTCGCGGACGCCACGACCCACGCAGAGAGGCGGAGGATGTCGCTGAACAAGGTGCCAGTCCGGCGGAAGCCGTTGTGGCGGCAGGTCAAGACCAGCAGGGTGCTGTTGCTGATGTGCCTGCCGGCGGTCGCATTCTTCCTCGTCTTCAACTACGCGCCGCTGCCGGGGATCTGGATCGCGTTCACCGACTTCAACTATCGCGACGGCATCTTCGGCAGCCCGTTCGTGGGCTTGCGGAACTTCGAGTTCCTGTTCAAGTCCGGCCAGCTCTGGACCCTCACGCGCAACACGATCCTGTACAACGTCGCGTTCATCGTGCTGGGCAACGCGCTGCAGATCGCGATCGCGATCATGTTCAACGAGATCCGCCTGAAGTACTTCAAGAAGATCACGCAGGGGATCATGTTCCTGCCGTACTTCATCTCCGTCGTGCTGATCGGCGTCATCGCCTTCAACATCCTGAACTACGACAACGGCGCGCTGAACTCCCTCATCACCCAGGCCGGCGGCGACCCCGTCAAGATCTACAGCATGGCCGGGCTCTGGCCGTTCATCATCATCGTGGTGCAGCTCTGGCAGAGCACGGGCTACGGCTCGATCGTCTACTTCGCGGCGATCATGGGCATCGACAAGGGGCTGTTCGAGGCCGCGGAGATCGACGGCGCCTCGGCCTGGCAGCGGATCCGGTACGTGATCCTGCCAAGCCTCAAGCCCACGTTCGTGATCCTGCTGCTGTTCTCGCTGGGCGGGATCATGCACGGCAACTTCGGCCTGTTCTGGAACCTGGTCGGCAACAACGCCCAGCTCTTCCAGACCACCGACGTCATCGAGACCTCGGTCTACCGGATGGTGATGTCGCAGAACAACTTCACCACCTCCACCGCGGTGGGCCTCTACCAGTCGCTGTTCGGGTTCGCGATCGTGATGACCGCGAACTGGATCGTTCGAAGGATGAACAAGGACTATGCACTCTTCTGACACGGCCACCGGAGCGACCAGAGCGATCGTCCTGCCGCATCGCCGGCGCACGCTGTTCGAGCGCACCTCCCGCCGCCCGATCCGCCTCGACGCGAGCGACCGCTGGGTGCGCGGCATCTCGTACACGACCATCACGCTGTTCACGCTGTTCTGCCTGCTCCCCTTCGTGCTCATCCTGTCGGCGTCGCTGTCCAGCGAGTCGGCAATCCGCAAGGACGGGTTCGGCCTGCTGCCGAAGGGCTTCACGCTCACGGCGTACGAGTACATCTTCCAGTCGCCGAAGCAGATCCTCGGGGCGTACGTGGTGACGGTCCTGATGACGACGTTCGGCACGGCGATCGGGCTGTTCATCATCTCGATGACCGGATACGCGCTGTTCCGGCAGGACTTCCCGTTCCGCAACGCGATCTCGTTCTTCATCTACTTCACGACGCTGTTCTCCGCGGGCCTCGCCCCCACCTTCCTCTGGGTGGGCAAGACGCTCGGGCTGCGCGGGAGCTACGCGGCGGTGTTCCTGCAGCTGCTGATCACGCCGTGGCTGATCATCCTGATGAAGAACTTCATGCGCACCGTGCCGTTCGAGATCGTCGAGTCGGGCAAGATCGACGGCGCCGGGGACTTCCGGATCTTCGTGCAGCTCACCCTGCCGATGATGAAGCCCGCGCTCGCGACGGTCGGCCTGTTCCTGGCGCTCGCGTACTGGAACGAGTGGTACCTCTCCTCGCTGTATCTGGGCAGCACGGTGGAGTTCAAGCCGTTGCAGTACTACCTCTACAACGTGATCAACACGGCGAACGCCCTGCAGAACTCCGTCGCCGGCGCCAACGTGAGCATCGCGGATCTGCCCAGCAACACCCTGAAGATGGCGAGCGCGGTCGTGGCCACCGGGCCCATCCTCCTGCTCTATCCGTTCATCCAGAAGTACTTCGTCAGCGGCATCACCGTCGGCGCGGTCAAGGGCTGATCCCGCCCTCCTCCTGAGCACCACCACCCTCCTGCATCACCCCTCACCGAGAGACGAGTCGAAGGAGACTCCTATGAAGAGAAAGATCATCAAGATCGCCGCCGCGGCGGTCACGCTCGGCCTCGCAGCCGGTGCGCTCGCCGGCTGCACGGCCGGCGGGGCCGGCGACAGCGGCGCGCCCACGAAGATCACCATGCTGGTCCTGGGCGACAAGCCCACGAACGGGCACCTCGAAGCCATGCTCAAGAAGCTCAACGAACGGCTGAGGAAGCAGGCCAACGCCACCCTCGACCTGTTCTACGTCGAGTGGGCCGACTGGCAGACGCAGTACAACGTGCAGCTGCTGAGCGGCGACAGCAGGGTCGACCTGATCACGACGGCCACCGACTGGCTGTTCGGCTGGGAGAACGCGCAGAAGGGCGCCTTCCTGCCGCTCACCGAGGACATGCTCAAGCAGAACGCGCCGAAGACGTGGGAACAGGTGAACAAGGACAAGCACTGGGATCTCACCAAGCTCGACGGCAAGATCCAGTTCATCCCGGAGGACAACTACACGCAGTACACCAACCACGGTCTGTTCTACCGCGGCGACTGGGCGAAGGAGGCCGGCTTCGCGAACGGCGAGATCACGAAGTACGAGGACTTCACCAAGTACTTCCAGTGGATCAAGCAGAACAAGCCTGGCGTGGTGCCGTGGGACGTCGCGGGGGCCAGCAACGGCGAGGCCGCGCTGACCGGCTACCTGCAGTCGCACACCGACGCGCTTCCGCTGCAGGGCGTCAGCGCGGGGAACTACGCGCCGTTCGAGACCTCGGAGTCGAACCCGGCCAAGCTCACCTCCTGGTACATGGAGAGCGATCAGCTGGTCAAGGCCGCGCAGCTCGCGAAGCAGTGGAACGACATCGGCGTCTGGCGTCAGGACGCGGTCAACTACACCGGCACGACGCGCGACGAGTTCTACGCGGGGCAGTCGGGTACGGACCAGCACCACACGCAGACCTTCATCGGGCAGATCTACAACAACATGACGACCAAGCAGCCCGGCTCCGATCCGAAGATGTACTACTTCGGGCAGGAGAACAAGAACCTCTACAAGGACATCCTCACGCACGGGGCCATGGCGGTCAGCGCGAACTCGAAGAATCCGGAGAAGGCGCTGCAGGTCTACGACCTCATCCGCAACGACAAGCAGGACTACGACCTGCTGAACTTCGGCATCGAGGGCACGGACTACGTGATGAAGGACGGCAAGCTCGGCTATCCCGCCGGCTACGACGCCACCAAGGACGCCCTCGGATCGAACTTCTGGGCCGGCCGGATGGACCAGTACGAGCCGGCGAAGGTCACCGACGACCCGAAGGCGAAGGAGATCTACTCCGGTCTGGACAAGGTCGCCCGCGACTACCCGTACTCGACCCTGATCGTGGACAAGAGCGCGATCGATCCCGAGCTCGCCGCCATGGGCAGCGTGCTGTCCGAGTACATCCCGCAGCTCGAGTACGGCAAGTTCGCCGACCCGGCCGCGGCCATCAAGGAGATGCGGCAGAAGCTGAAGGACGCCGGCTACGACGACGTCAAGGCCTCGATCCAGAAGGACCTGGACAGCTGGGCGAAGACGCACAAGCTGAAGTGACCCGCTGACCCGTCCATCCGGGATCCGGTCGGGTGCCGTCGCGCCCGGCTGGATCCCCCTGCTCACTGAGGAGGAGCCATGGCGAGCATCCTCGCCGCGGATTCCGCGCTGATGCGCGTGCTCACGCGCATCGCGGACCTGATGATCCTGAACCTTCTGTTCCTGGCGACCTCGATCCCGCTGGTGACGCTGGGCGCGTCCCTGACCGCGCTCCACTTCACCGCGCTGCGGATCGGGTTGGGCGAGTGCACCTCGGTCTCCGGGGACTACTTCCGCTCGTTCCGCAGCGATTTCCGCCAGGCGACCGGGATCCTCGGGATCTTCGCGGCGCTCGCAGTGGTGTTCGCCGCCTGGTACCTGGTCGTCACACAGCTCGTGCCCGGCGCGCTCCTGCAACTCCTGCTGCTGGCGGTCTGGTACCTGCTCGTCGCCGTCGCCGCCCTCACGGCGCTGTACGCCTTCCCCTATCTGGCCGCGTTCGAGGGCCGCACCCGCGAGGTGCTGCGCAACGCACGGCTGCTGTCGTGGCGGCATCCGCTCGCGTCGATCCTCGCGGTCGCGGTGATCGGGCTCGCGGCGGTCGTCACGATCTTCTCGCCGCAGGCGACCGGCTACGGGCTGGCCTGGTTCCTGATCGGCTTCGCCGGGATCGCGGTCGTGAACGGCGTGCTGTTCCGGCGCGTGTTCGACCGGTACATCCCGGCGGTCGCACCGGCGCCCGTCGTCCCGTCTGCCTGGGAGCCGACCGAAGCCGCGCGACGCGCGGAGGAGGAGTGAGCGCGATGTCCTCGATCCCGATCGAGCGGTGGGCGTTCCTGCTCGCCGACGAGCCCGACGCCTGGACGAAGGGATTCGATGACTCCGCCTGGCGGCCGGTGCGGGTGCCGCACGACTGGAGCGTGGAGCTCGACTTCTCCCCGGAGGGCGCGAGCGGAACGGGCTATCTGCCGGGCGGCATCGGCTGGTATCGCGCGCACGTGCCGCTCGCCCTCCTGCAGCCGGCCGCGGATCGCGGTGCGGAGGATGCGGCGTGGTCGGCCGGCGGCCCGCACGTGCGGCTGGTCTTCGACGGCGTGTACAAGAACGCCGAGGTGTGGGTGAACGGCTATCACCTGGGCGGGCGGCCCTCGGGGCATGCGGGGTTCTCCTTCGACGTGAGCGAGATCCTCTCCTACGCGCCCGACGGCGACGTCGTCGTGAGCGTGCGGGTGGACCGCACCGAGATCGCTGACGCGCGCTGGTACAACGGCTCCGGCATCACCCGGGGCGTGCGCCTCGAGGCGCACGACGCCGTGCGCGTGGACGAGCACGGCACGGCGTTCGCGACGCTCGCGGTCGACGAGGGTGCCGCGACGATCCGGATCGACCAGGTCGTCGTCAGCGACCTCGCCGCGCCCGTCGCCGTGCACGCGCGGCACGAGCTCCGGTCGCTGAGCTCGGATCGCGTGCACGTCTTCGAGACGGACCTCGTGGTGCCGGCCGGTGACCGCGCCGGATCCGTCCTGGTCGCGACCGTTCCGGACGCCGAGCTGTGGTCGGACGACGTGCCCGATCTGCACCGGCTGACGTCGGTGCTGACCTGGACGGCCGACGACGGCCCGCACCGGGCCGAGCAGGCGGAGATCGTCGGAATTCGTACGATCGCGTTCGACGCGGACCGCGGCTTCTTCGTGAACGGGCAGCCGCGGGTGCTCAAGGGCGTGTGCCTGCATGAGGACGCCGGCCCCTTCGGCACCGCCGTGCCGGCCGAGGTGTGGCTGCGCCGGCTGCTGACGCTGCAGGACGCCGGGTGCAACGCGATCCGGATGGCGCACAACCCGCACGCCCCGGAGCTGTATGCGCTGTGCGACGCGCTCGGCCTGTTCGTGATCGACGAGGCCTTCGACGAGTGGGAGAGCCCGAAGAACAAGTGGTGGCGGGGGCACAACGTGTATCCGCCCGCGCACGAGGGCTCCGCGGCGCATTTCCCGGACTGGCACGAGCGGGACCTGCGCGCGATGGTCGAGCCGAACCGCAACCGCCCCTCGATCATCGCGTGGAGCATCGGCAACGAGGTCGACTACCCGAACGATCCGTATGCGAGCCCGCTGTTCGCCGAGATGACCGGCAACAACGACGCGGACAAGCCGGCCGAGGAGCGCCGGTACGATCCGCACCGGCCGGACATCCGTCGTCTCACGACGATCGCCCGCCGACTCGCCGCGATCGTGCGGGCGGTGGATCCCACCCGTCCCGTCACTCTCGCCGCCGCGTTCCCGGAGCTCTCCAGCCGTACCGGGCTGCTCGACGACCTCGACCTGATCGGCTACAACTACAAGGAGCAGCTGTACGCCGACGACCACCGCAGGTTCCCGCGCACGCCGATCCTGGGCAGCGAGAACGGCCACGGCTACGCGCAGTGGCGGGCGGTGACGGACAACGACTTCGTCGCGGGACAGTTCCTGTGGACCGGGATCGACTACCTCGGCGAGGCTCGCGGCTGGCCCGTGCACGGATCGGGGGCGGGGCTGCTGACGCTCGCCGGCTTCGCCAAGCCGGGCTGGCACCTGCGCCGGAGCTGGTGGTCCGCGGACCCGACCGCTCACCTGGTGGCGAGACCGCACGCCGGGGCCGGCGTCGCGACGAACCTGTGGAGTCATCCGGTGGCCCGGGACCTGCCGGAGGCGGGGGCCGTCGAGGTGCTCGCGTTCGCCGGGGGAGGCACGCCGCGGTTGACGGCGGGCGGTGTCGAGCTGCCGCTCGCGTTCGACGAGACGGGCGGATACTGGACGACCGTGCGCGACGTGTCGGCGGGACCCTCCGCACCCGCGGATCCGCTCGTGCTCGAGGTGCTGTCGGCGGACGGCGAGGCCGTGGCGCGCGACGAGCTGCGTGCGGCCGGCGCGCCTATGCTGCTGGAGGCGTCCGTGTGGACCGCGCCGGCGCACGCGGCCGAGCGCTGCCGGGCGGCCGGCATCGACGTCGGCGGGGACTCCGACGTGCGCCAGGTGGAATGCGTGCTGCGGGATGCGCACGGGGCTCTCGCCCGCGGCGAGGCCGAGATCTCGGCCGAGATCTACGGCGGTGAGCTGCTCGGGCTGGAGAACGGCGACCTGGGCGACGTGACGCCCTACCGGAGCACCTCGCGGCGCACCTCCGGCGGGCGGCTGATCGTGTTCGCACGGGTCGGCGGGGACGGTGCGATCCGCGTCGCCGCGGGATCCCTCCCGGCTGTTACGGTTCGTGCATGAGCAAGATCCCGCAGCGGCGCACGTCGCGCGACATCCGCAGCGACTCGCGGCTCGAGGTCCTGCACGCGGTGCTGTCGGCCCGGGAGACCACGCGCAGCGCGATCGCCCAGGCGACCGGACTCAGCGCCGCCACGGTGGTCACGATCGTCGGCGAGCTGATCGATGAGGGCATCATCGCCGAGACCAAGGTGACGATCGGCCGGGTCGGCCGCCCCACGGCGACCGTCGGCATGAACTCCGACCGCGGCCGCGTCGTCGGGATCGACGTCGCGGAGACCTACGTGCGGGCGGTGATGTTCGACACCGCGCTGAACCGGATCGGATACGTCGAGGGCGCGCGCGACGAGCACGTGCTGGATCCCGATTCGATCGTCGACGGCATCGGGGCCGTGCTGGACCGGCTGCTCGCGCAGGAGGACGGCGCGCGCGAGCGCGTGCTCGGCGTCGGCCTGTCGCTGCCCGGGCTCGTGCAGGGGCCCAGGGGCGTCGCGGCGGTCGTGGTGCCGAACTGGGAGTGGCGCAGCGTCGAGCTCGACCACCTGCGCGAGAGGGTGGGGCTGCCTCTCGTGATCGACAATCCGCTCAAGGCCATGGTCGCCGCCGAGCTGTGGCTGGGCCGGGGACGCAGCGCCTCGAGCATGGTCACGGTGAACCTCGGCACCGGCGTCGGCGCGGGGATCGTGCTCGAGGGCACCGTGCTGCGCGGTGCGACGAACTCCGCGGGCGAGTGGGGGCATTCGCTGCTGATGCTGGACGGGCGGCTGTGCCGATGCGGCCGCCGGGGCTGCGTGGAGGCGTACGTCGGCGTGCCGGGGATCCACCAGACGCTGCGAGAGCTCGCCCCTCGCCATCCGCTCGCCGAGGTCGAGCTCCAGGCCGACTTCATCACCTCGCTCGCGAAGGCCGCGGCGGGTCCGGATCCGGACCCCGCCGCCCGCGACACCGTGGCGCGCACCGCCTACTATCTGGGATCGGCCCTCGCCGACCTCGTCGCCGTCGTGAACCCCGAGGTCGTCACCCTGACGGGGTGGACGACCTGGGCGCTCGGCGACCAGCTCGTGCCGGAGGCGCTCGAGCGCCTCCGCACGGAGTCCCCGGCGGGAGCGGGCGGATCCGTGCAGCTCGAGGTGTCGACCGTGGGGGGCAACTCCGTCGCCACAGGAATGGCGATCACGGCCCTCGAGCGCTTCCTCGTCGACGCGGGTCTTCTCACCACCCGGATCCCCGTGGCTCTCTGACGCGGTCCGGCGCCCGCCGTGCGAGCCGGATCAGGCTCAGCGGAGCAGCCGGACGTAGGGTTGTATCGCTACACAGAACATGCTTGTATCGCTACAAAGAATCGTCGTCGTGAAGGAACCCGCATGATCCGCATCGCCCGCGTCTCCGGCGCGCCCGTCATCGACCGCCGCATCTACGGCCAGTTCGCCGAACACCTCGGCCGCTGCGTCTATGAAGGGCTGTGGGTCGGGGAAGGGTCCGCGATCCCGCACCGCAACGGCCTGCGCACCGACGTCATCCAGGCGCTGCGGCACATCAAGGTGCCCCTGGTGCGCTGGCCCGGCGGCTGCTTCGCCGACGAGTACCACTGGCTGAAGGGTGTCGGTTCCGAGCGGCAGCCGATGGTGAACACGCACTGGGGCGGGGTCGTCGAATCGAACGAGTTCGGCACGCACGAGTACTTCGAGCTGCTGCACCAGCTCGATGCGGAGGCTTACATCAACGGAAACGTCGGCAGCGGCACGGTCGCCGAGATGCACGACTGGATCGAGTACATGACGCTCGACGCCACGGCCCCCATGGCCGAGCTGCGCAGGCGGCACGGACGCGAGCAGCCGTGGCGGGTCGAGTTCTTCGGCGTCGGCAACGAGAGCTGGGGCTGCGGCGGCAACATGCTGCCGCTCCACTACGCGAACCAGTACCGGCAGTTCCAGACCTACGTGCGCCAGTACGGCGAGCACCCGATCTCGAAGATCGCGTGCGGCGCGAACTCCGACGACTACGAGTGGACCGAGGTGCTCATGGCGCGCGCCGCCGGGCACATGGACGGGCTGAGCCTGCACTACTACACGCTGCCCACGGGGGAGTGGGACGTGAAGGGATCCGCCCTCGACTTCACCCCGCACGAGTGGCACGAGACCCTGCGCCAGGCGCGCCGCATGGATGAGCTCATCACCCGGCACGGCGGCATCATGGACCGGCACGACCCGGCGAAGCGGGTCGGCCTGATCGTGGACGAGTGGGGCACCTGGTACGACGTGGAGAAGGGCACGAACCCCGGCTTCCTGTACCAGCAGAGCACCCTGCGCGACGCGGCTGTGGCGGCGATCACGCTGAACATCTTCCACCGGCACGCCGACCGGGTGCGCATGGCGAACATCGCGCAGATGGTGAACGTGCTGCAGGCGATGATCCTCACCGACGGATCCCGCATGCTCACCACGCCGACCTATCACGTGTTCGACCTCTACACCGATCACCAGGACGCGGAGTACGTCGACATGCCGGCCGGGTCCTTCGGGGCGGAGATCGACGCGACCGCATCCTTCAAGGACGGCGCCTATGCCGTCAGCCTCACCAACACAGCCCTGGACCGCGAGGTCGCCGTCGAGTTCGAGCTGCCGGGCCGGATCGAGGAGGTGCTGCGCGCGCAGGTGCTCGGGGCCGCGTCCGCGACCGCGCACAATACGTTCGACGACCCGGAGGCGGTCGCCCTCGCCGACCTCCCTGTCACGGTGGACGGTGCGCGGGCGCGCCTCGTGCTGCCGCCGCACGCCGTCGCGACCGTGCGTCTGAGCGTCGCGGAGTAGGATCCTCGCGATGACGACGATGCAGGACGTGGCCAGGCACGCGGGTGTCTCGGCGATGACCGTGTCGAACGTGATCAACGACCACCCGCACGTCCGGGAGGCGACGCGGCAGAGGGTCCTCGCCGCGATCGCCGAGCTCGGGTATCACGTCAACACCGCCGCCCGGACCCTGCGTCAGGGGCGCACGGGTGTCATCTGCCTGGCGGTGCCGGAGATCGACCGACCCTACTTCGGTCACCTCGCGAGCCTGCTCATCGACCGCGCCGCCGACCGCGGCTTCGAGCTCGTCGTGGAGCAGACCGCCGCGCGCCGGGACCGCGAGCTCGATGCGATCTCGCGTTCGCGGCTGCGCAACTACGACGGGCTGATCCTCAGCGCCGTGCAGCTGCACGACGACGACGCGATGCTGCTGCGCGGCGACTTCCCCACGGTGCTGCTCGGGGAGCGCGGGTTCACCGGCCCCCTGGACCGTGTCGTGATGGCGAACGAGGTCGGCGCCGCGCTCGCCGCGGGGCATCTGCTCGATCGCGGCTGCCGCCGGGTCGCGATGCTCGGCGGCTATCACAGCGCAATCGACGCGATCGACGTCTCGACGCTGCGCACCCGCGGCTTCGAGGACGCGCTGCGCGTCCGGGGGGCGCTGCAGGACGCGGCCTCGGTGCGCTCGAGCGACTTCTCGTTCGAGGGCGGCCACCGCGCCATGACCGAGCTGCTGCGCGATGCGCCCGACGTCGACGGCGTGTTCTGCTCGACCGATGTCGTGGCGATCGGCGCGATCAGAGCCCTCGCGGACGCGGGCCGCCGGGTGCCTCACGACGTCGCGGTCGTCGGGTTCGACGACGTGCCGCTCGCCGCCTTCACCACGCCCTCGCTCACCACGATCTCTCCCGATCACGCGGCCATGGCCGACGCGGCGATCGGCATGATCGTCGATCGGATCGAGGGCGCCCGCGGTGCGGAGGACTTCCGCACCGTCGTGGGCGAGGTCGTCCTCGTCCCGCGCGAGTCCTCCGCGCGCTGATCGCCGCTCCGGCGTGCGAACAGCGAGAGTGCTCCCCCTGATTGACCGGCGCGACTTCCGACGAAAGGCTCCTGTGCGCACACCGATCTCGACCAGGCCCCCGATGGGGTGGAACAGCTGGGACTGCTATGGCACGACGGTGACAGAGCAGGAGGTGCTCGCGAACGCCCGATTCATGGCCGAGCACCTGCTCGAGCACGGCTGGGACACGATCGTCGTCGACATCGACTGGTCGGATCCCACGGCGCGCAGCCCTGGCTACAACGACGGCGCGCCGTTGTGCACGGACGACCACGGGCGGCTGGTGCCGGATCCGCAGCGGTTCCCGTCCTCTGCGGGTGGGTACGGGTTCGCGCCGCTCGCCGACCGGATCCATGCGCTCGGCCTGCGGTTCGGGATCCACACGATGCGGGGGATCCCGCGTCGTGCGCTCGCCGCGGACGCCCCCGTGCTCGGCTCCGACGCGAGGGCGGGCGACATCGCCGATCCGTCGAACGCCTGCGAGTGGAATCCGGACATGGTCGGGCTCGATCACTCGCACCCCGGTGCGCAGGCCTACTACGACAGCACGCTCGCGCTCTACGCGCAATGGGGCGTCGATTTCATCAAGGCCGACGACATGCTGTGGCCGTACCAGACGGCCGACATCGAGGCGTACGCCCGCGCGATCGAGCGCTGCGGGCGACCGATCGAGCTGAGCCTCTCCCCGGGTCGCGACCTGTCGCTCGCGCACCTCGACCACCTGCGCGCTCACGCCACGATGTGGCGCATCTGCGACGATCTCTGGGACCGGTGGGAGGACGTCGAAGCGAACTTCGCCCGGTTCGCCCGCTGGGCGCCGGAGGCGTCCGCATACGGCTGGCCGGATGGCGACATGCTGCCGCTGGGGCGGATCGGGATCCGCGCCGAGCGGGGCGAGCCGCGGCAGGATCGGCTGACGCGGGCGGAGCGGGTGTCGCTGCTGACGCTCTGGTGCATCGCCCGCTCTCCGCTCATGATCGGCGGCGACCTGCCGACGAGCGATCCGGACACGATCGCCCTGCTGAGCAATGCCGGGGTGCTCGCCGTGCACCGTGCCTCGACCGGAAACCGCGAGCTGTTCCGCGAGGGCGACACCGTGATCTGGGGCGCCGAGGGGCCCGGCGGCGACCGCTACTCGGCGGTGTTCAACCTCGCAGGGCACCCACGGGAGCTCCTCCTGGACGCGGGGTCGCTCGGATTCGCACGACGCGGCGCGGACAGCGCCGAGCTCGTCGAGCTGTGGACCGGAACCCCGATCCCGATCGAGACCGTGGCGGTGCAGTCCGACGCCGCGCGCGGTGTGGCGCCGGGCAGCCATGCCGTGCGATTGAATCTGGAGGCGCACGGCGCCGCGTTGATCCGGGGCGGAGCGGAGACGTCGTGAAGCGGCTCGGGCTCGACGCCGACGATTCCGGCCTCGCGGCCCGTACACTCGCAGGCGTGAGTGAGTCCAAGCCGCAGCGCGCCGTCGGCGTGCGGGACGTCGCCGCGCTCGCGGGCGTTTCGAGACAGACCGTATCGCGCGTGCTCAACGACCATCCGGACGTCGCACCCGAGACGCACGCCCGCGTGGTCGCGGCGATGGAGGAACTCGGCTACCGGATGAACAACGCGGCCAGGGCGCTCGGCACGCACCGCACGCGCACGATCGGCGTACTCGCCTCCGATGCGCTGCAGTACGGTCCTTCACGCAGCATGGCCGCGGTCGAAGCCGCGGCGCGGGCCGCCGGATACTGGCTCACAGCGGCGTTCGCCGACTCCGGCGATGCGGTCTCGGTGACGTCGGCGATCGAGCACCTGCGGGCCCAGGCGGTGGACGGCCTGGTCGTCTTCGCGCCGCACGCCCGCACACTCGCCGTGCTCGACGAGCTGCGGATCGGGATCCCCACGGTGATCCTGCACGCGGCCGAGCGGTCCGCGTTCTCCCTGGATCAGCGCGCCGGCGCGCGGATGGCCGTCGCCGCACTGGTCGATGCCGGTCACACGAGCATCGCGCACCTCGCGGGACCCGTGGACTGGCTCGAGGCCGAGGCGCGCGCCGCCGGCTTTGCGGAGGAGCTCGCGGCCAGGGGCCTGCCGGAGGGCACGGTCTTCGCGGGTGATTGGAGTCCCCGCTCCGGACACGAGGCGGCCGCAGCCCTGATCGCGTCGGGCGTGACGGCCGTCTTCGCCGCGAACGACCAGATGGCGCTCGGGTTGATCGGCGGCCTGCGCGCCGCCGGTGTGTCGGTGCCGGAGCGGATCAGCGTCGTCGGCTTCGACGACGTCCCGGAGGCGGCCTATGCGTGGCCGCCGCTGACGACGGTGCGGCAGGACTTCGAAGAGCTCGCCCGCCGCGCGGTCGCGCAGGTGATCGCGGAGAGCGGATCCGGATCCGGATCGTCGGGCGCGCTCATGGAGGCCGCGATGGCGTCGGATCCGATCGCTCCGGTGCTCATCGTCCGCGACTCCGTGATCCCGCCCACGGGGCGATAGCGGAGGCACCCGCCCGTTCGGAGCGCAGCCCGTCGCCCGATGCTCGCGCTTGACGGGCACAGGAGTCGGTGACACAATAACCGTGACCGGTCACAGTCACCCGCCCGCCCAACGTACCTCGCGGGCGGAACCCGAGAGGATCCGAATGACCACCTTCGCCCCCGACGTCGAGCAGACGATCGTCGCGGTCCGCGCCGACGTCGCGCGACTGCACGGCGAGCTCGTCCGCTACGGCCTCGTCGTCTGGACCGGCGGCAACGTGTCCGGACGCGTTCCCGGCGCCGACCTCTTCGTGATCAAGCCGAGCGGGGTGAGCTACGACGACCTCGCGCCGGAGAACATGATCCTGTGCGATCTCGACGGCGTCGTGGTCCCTGGCACTCCCGGCAGCGACCGCAGCCCGTCCAGCGACACCGCCGCGCACGCGTACGTCTACCGCCACATGCCCGAGGTCGGCGGGGTCGTGCACACGCACTCGACGTACGCGGTCGCCTGGGCCGCGCGCGGCGAGGAGATCCCCTGCGTGATCACCGCGATGGCGGACGAATTCGGCGGTCCGATCCCGGTCGGTCCGTTTGCGATCATCGGCGACGACTCGATCGGTCGCGGGATCGTACAGACCCTGCATGGGCACCGCAGTCGTGCGGTGCTCATGCAGAACCACGGGCCGTTCACGATCGGGACGGACGCGAAGGATGCGGTCAAGGCCGCGGTCATGGTCGAGGACGTCGCGCGCACCGTGCACCACGCGCGCGAGGCGGGCCCGCTCGTCCCGATCCCGCAGGAAGCCATCGACAGCCTCTTCCACCGGTATCAGAACGTGTACGGCCAGAGCGCGGACACCCGCCGATGACCGCCCGCGACGACATCCTCGCCGGCCGCACCAGCCTCGGGATCGAGTTCGGATCGACGCGGATCAAGGCGTGCCTGATCGGATCCGATGCCTCCGAGGTGCTGGCGACCGGATCCTTCGCCTGGGAGAACCGTCTCGAGGACGGGCTCTGGACCTACGACCTGGACGAGGTGTGGCGCGGGCTGCAGGAGGCGTACGCCGCGCTCGCCGCCGACGCGCACGACCGTCACGGCGCGCGCCCCGCACGGTTCACCGCGATCGGCATCTCCGCGATGATGCACGGCTATCTCGCCTTCGACGCCGCGGGCGACCTGCTCGTGCCGTTCCGCACCTGGCGCAACACGAACACGTCGGTCGCGGCCGCCGAGCTCACCGCGCTGCTCGGCGTGAACATCCCGCTGCGCTGGTCGATCGCGCATCTGCACCAGGCCGTGATCGACGCCGAGCCGCACGTGCCGCGGATCGCGAGCGTCACGACACTCGCCGGCTACGTGCACGAGCGCCTCACCGGCCGTCGCGTGCTGGGCGTCGGCGACGCGTCGGGGATGTTCCCGATCGACTCGGCGACCGGGGGGTACGACGCCGGCATGGTCGCGGCCTATGACGCGCTCGCCGCGGGCCGGCTGCCGGCGCCGCTCACCGCGCTGCTGCCGGATCCGCTGCCCGCGGGTGCCGAGGCCGGCGCGCTGACCGCGGAGGGTGCGCTGCTGCTGGATCCCTCCGGATCCCTCGCCGCAGCACTCTCGGAGGCCGCGATCCCGCTGTGCCCGCCCGAGGGCGACGCCGGCACCGGCATGGTCGCGACGAACGCCGTCGCCCCGCGCACCGGCAACGTGAGCGCGGGCACCAGCATCTTCGCGATGGTCGTGCTCGAGCGTCCGCTCACCGGCACGCACCACGAACTCGACCTCGTCACCACCCCGGCCGGCGACGCCGTCGCGATGGTGCACTGCAACAACGGCGCGAGCGAGCTCGCCGCGTGGGCGGGACTATTCACCCGCTTCGCCGCGGTGGCCGGCCGGCCGATCTCCGACGACGTCGCGTTCGAGGCCCTCTTCCACGAGGCGCTCTCGGGCGAGGCGGATGCGGGCGGTCTGCTCGCCTACAACCATCTCGCGGGGGAGCCGATCGCGGGGCTCACCGAGGGACGGCCGCTGTTCGTGCGCACCCCCGACAGCGCCTTCACCCTTGCGAACTTCATGCGCGCCCAGCTCTACGGCGTGTTCGGCACGCTCGCCCTCGGCATGCAGGTGCTCGCCGCGGAAGGCGTGCAGCTGGACCGGATGTTCGCGCACGGCGGCATGTTCCGCACCGCGGGTGTGGCGCAGCGGTTCCTCGCCGCCGCGCTCGACGCTCCCGTCGCCGTCGGCGATGCCGCCTCCGAAGGCGGGGCGTGGGGGATCGCGGTGCTCGCGTCGTACCTGTCCCGCGCTGAGAAGCTCGCCCTCGGCGACTACCTCGCTCAGCAGGTCTTCGCCTCCGTGCCGCTCGCCGTCACCGATCCTGATCCCGCCGACGTCGCGGGATTCTCCACATACCTCGACCGCTACCGGGCGGGGCTGGCCATCGAGGCCGCCGCCGTCTCCGCTCTTTAAGGACCCCTCATGCCCGCGCTCACCACCTCCCTCGACGGCTACGAGGTCTGGTTCCTCACCGGCAGCCAGCACCTGTACGGACCCGAGACGCTCGCGCAGGTCGCCGCGCAGTCGCAGCAGATCGCGCGGATCCTTGACGAGGCCGGCGACGTGCCGGTCCGGATCGTCTGGAAGCCGGTGCTCACCGACTCGGCCGCGATCAAGCGCACGGCGCTCGAGGCGAACGCCGCCGAGAACGTGATCGGCCTGATCGCGTGGATGCACACGTTCAGCCCCGCGAAGATGTGGATCGCCGGCCTCGACGCGCTGCAGAAGCCGCTCGCGCACCTGCACACCCAGGCGAACGTCGAGCTGCCCTGGGCCGACATCGACTTCGACTTCATGAACCTGAACCAGGCCGCGCACGGCGACCGCGAGTTCGGCTACATCCAGACCCGTCTGGGCGTGCCGCGCAAGACGATCGTCGGCCACGCCTCCGACCCGCGCGTGCAGCGCGAGCTCGGCACCTGGCAGCGCGCCGCGGCGGGCCTCGCCGCGAGCCGCGACATGAAGCTCGCGCGCTTCGGCGACAACATGCGCTTCGTCGCCGTCACCGAGGGCGACAAGACCGAGGCCGAGCTGCGCTTCGGCGTGCAGGTGAACACGTGGGGCGTGAACGAGCTCGCCGCCGCGGTCGCCGCCGCGAGCGAGACCGACATCGACGCCCTCGTCGCCGAGTACGAGGAGCTGTACGAGGTCGCCCCCGAGCTGCGCAAGGGCGGGGAGCGGCACCAGTCGCTGCGCGACGGCGCGGCGATCGAGCTCGGCCTGCGCTCGTTCCTCGAGGAGGGCAGGTTCGCGGCCTTCACCACGTCGTTCGAGGATCTCGGCGAGCTGAGGCAGCTGCCCGGCCTCGCCGTGCAGCGGCTGATGGCCGAGGGCTACGGCTTCGGCGCCGAGGGCGACTGGAAGACCGCCGTGCTCGTGCGCATCGCGAACGTGATGGGCGCGGGACTGCCGGGCGGTGCGAGCCTCATGGAGGACTACACCTACGACCTGACCCCGGGCGACGAGCTCATCCTCGGCGCGCACATGCTCGAGGTCTCGCCGTCGCTCACCACGGCGACGCCGACGCTGGAGATCCACCCGCTCGGCATCGGCGGCAAGGACGACCCGGTGCGCCTGGTCTTCACCGCGGATTCCGGGCCCGCCGTCGTCGTCGCGCTCAGCGACATGCGCGACCGGTTCCGGCTCACCGCGAACGTCGTCGAGAACGTCGAGCCGCGCGCCGCCCTGCCGAAGCTGCCGGTCGGCCGGGCGGTCTGGAAGCCGCAGCCCGACTTCACCACCTCGGCCGCCGCCTGGCTGACGGCGGGTGCCGCGCACCACACCGTGATGTCGACGGCGGTCGAGATCGAGGCGTTCCGCGACTTCGCCGAGATGGCGGAGGTCGAGCTGCTCGTCATCGACGACAGCACCACGCTGGGTGACTTCCAGCGCACCGTGCGCTGGAACCAGGCGTACTACCGGCTCGCCCAGGGCCTGTGACCTCCGCGGCAGCAGCGGCCGTCGCGGTCCCCACGCCTGTCGCGGTCCCTGAGCCTGTCACGGTCCCTGAGCCTGTCGAAGGGCCACTGCCGCGCTCCGGCCGGCGGATCCGGATCGCGGGGCACGGGTACGAGGCGGACATCGCGAGCATCGGCGCCACGCTGCGCGCGCTGCGGTTCGAGGGCCGGGATCTCGTGGTGCCGTTCGGGGCCGACGAGGTGCGCCCCGGGTATCGCGGGGCGACGCTCGCTCCGTGGCCGAACCGCGTCGTCGACGGCCGGTACGCGTTCGGCGGCGAGGAGCATCGGCTGCCGCTGACCGAGCCGGATCGCGGGCATGCGCTGCACGGCCTGGTCGCGTGGGCGGAGTTCACGGACGTCGTGGTCGAACCGGATCGCGTGGTGCTCGCCACGACGATCGTGCCGCAGCACGGATACCCGTTCCGCGTCGAGGTCGACGTGGAGTACCGGATCGGCAGCGATGGGCTCACGCAGACCGTGACCGGACGCAACCTCGGCACCGACCCCGCACCGTGGGGGACCGGTCCGCATCCGTACCTGGTCGCGGAGCCGATCGAAGGCCCGCGCGCGGTCGACGACTGGACCCTCACGATCCCCGCCGCGTCGGTGCTCACGGTCACCCCCGACCGGTTGAGCCCGATCGCAGTGGAGCCCGTCGACGCGCACGAGGAGTGGGACTTCCGCTCTCCGCGGCGCATCGGCGCCACCTTCATCGACCACGCCTTCACGGACCTGTCCCGCACGGGAGGGGCGGCGACCGTCGAGCTGCGCGGCCCCGTGGGCGGCGTCGGGGTCACCTGGGGTGAGGCGTGCCCGTGGGTGCAGATCCACACGGCGGACACCCCTGCCCAGCCGGAATCGCACCGCATCGGCCTTGCGGTCGAGCCGATGACCTGCGCACCGGACGCGTTCAACTCCGGTGCGGGGCTCGTGTCGATCGCGCCGGGCACGGAGCACGCGGCGTCGTGGCGGATCCATCGCCTCTGAGCGCGCTCGGGAGCGGTTTCGCACCGGTGCCTCGCGGGAGGCGCCTCGCTAGAGTGTGAGCCATGGTGAATGAGGGGGAGCCGCTGCAGGGCGGTCATCAGTTGGATTTCGGATCTGGACGACAGGATCCGCCGCCACCGCCGGCCGCGCCGTCTCCGCCGGCGGCGCCGGACGTCCCGGTTCCGCCCGCGCAGCCGGATCCGATTCAGCCCCAGCCGCCGCAGTACGGGCAGCCCGCGCAACCCTATGGCGCGCAGCCGACCCAGCCATATGGCGCCCAGCCCGCGCAGCCCTATGGCGCGCAGCCGACCCAGCCGTACGGCGCCCAGCCCTACCCCGGTCAGCCCGGGGAGCCGAGGAAGTCGTCCAAGGGGCTGCTCTGGGGTCTCATCGGCGGTGGCGTCGTGGTGCTCATCGCGATCGTGCTCATCGTGGCACTGCTCGTCGTGCCGGCGATCACGCGCTCGTCCGCGACGGCGGCCGACGCGGTCAAGGGCTACCTGACCGCCGTGTCGCACAGCGACGCGAAGACGGCGCTCGGCTACCTGGAGAGCGCGCCGGACACGACGCTGCTCACCGACGCCGTGCTGAAGGAGTCGAACAAGCTCGCTCCGCTCGGCCACATCGCGGTCAAGCAGGCCAGGAGCAGCTCGTCTTCCAGTGAGGTCGCGGCGACGTTCACGCTCGGTGACAAGAAGGTCGTCACGACCTACGGCCTCTACAAGACGAAGGACGCCTGGAAGCTCGCGGACGGCGTGCAGCCGATCTCGCTGAGCACGCTCAAGGGGCTCGACGCCACGATCAACGGGGTGTCCACGGCGAAGCTCGACCAGCCCTACGTCTTCCCCGGCACCTACGCCCTGTCGCTCGCGTCGAAGTACTTCTCCTTCAGCGGCGACTCGACCTTCACGATCGCGACCGAGAACGACACCTCGGCGCTGTACGACGTCAAGGTCGCGCTGAACGATGCGGGCACGACCGAGTACCGTTCGCTGGTGCGCGCCTCGGTCGAGGTGTGCGTGGCGATGAAGACCCTGGCGACGCCCTGCGGCATGGACATCACCTCGATCGACCTGTCCGGGGCGACCCCGGTCGAGGGATCGGTCACGCGCACCCTGACCGCCGAGGGGAGCGCCGCGCTCAATGCGCTGCAGCCGGAGGTGTCCGGATCCACGCCCACGGTCGTGACGAGCTACGACTCGGTCAGCGTCGACATGTCGCTGCAGGGCAGCGACGGCCAGACGTACACCGTGACGTCCGGCGGCTACCTCGATACGCCCAAGGTCGACTTCGCGGCAGCGGTTCCGAAGGTCGTCTGGGAGCAGTGATCCGCTGACATCGGCATCGCAGAGGGGGATCGGATCCGTGCGGACCGGTCCCCCTTCGCGATCTCCGGCCCGCACGCGGGAGGACCCCCGCCGACCCGATTCGGCGGGGGTCCCGCGGTTCGTGACCGCCTGGGCGCCCGGGTGCACTAGGCACCACCGGGCGGATCCCGTCGCGCGGGAGAAGACGAGCACCCGATCCGGTCTGCGTCGATGTCCCGCGCTGGAACCGTTGTACGGGCCCGAGGTGTCCGGGAGGTGAACGGCGCTGGGAGGTGTCGATGAATTACATGGAACCCCTACTACTTGCATGGAACACCACGTATTCTGGAGGGAGCGTCGACGACGACGCGGAACCAGGAGCACACGATGGTCCGTGACATCACCCACTTCATCGGCGGATCCGAGATCCCCGGCACACCCGAGGCCGCCTCGGGCCGCTGGGGAGACGTCTTCGATCCCAGCACCGGGGCCGTGCAGGCGCGCGTGCCGCTCGCCTCGGGCGACGACGTGCGCGCGGCGATCGCGAACGCCGAGGCCGCGCAGCCGGGATGGGCGGCGACCAACCCGCAGAAGCGGGCGCGGGTGTTCATGCGCTTCCTCGAGCTCATCCGCGACGAGATGGACGATCTCGCCGCGCTCCTCTCGGCCGAGCACGGCAAGACGCTCGACGACGCTCGCGGCGACATCCAGCGCGGCGTCGAGGTCATCGAGTTCTGCGTGGGCGCCCCGCACCTGCTCAAGGGCGAGTACTCCACGGGAGTCGGCACCGGCATCGACGTGTACTCGCTGCGCCAGCCGCTCGGCGTGGTCGCCGGGATCACCCCGTTCAACTTCCCGGCGATGATCCCGCTCTGGCAGATGGGTCCCGCGATCGCCTCGGGCAACGCGTTCATCCTGAAGCCCAGCGAGCGCGACCCCTCGGTGCCGGTGCGGATCGCCGAGCTGTTCCTGAAGGCGGGTCTGCCCGCCGGGATCCTGAACGTCGTGCACGGCGACAAGGAGGCCGTCGACGTGCTGCTGACCGATGAGCGGGTGCGTGCGATCGGCTTCGTCGGATCCACCCCGATCGCGGAGTACATCTACACGACCGCGAACGCGCACGGTAAGCGCGCGCAGTGCTTCGGCGGCGCGAAGAACCACCTCGTCGTCATGCCCGACGCCGATCTCGACCAGGCCGCGGACGCCCTCATCGGCGCCGGCTACGGCTCGGCAGGGGAGCGCTGCATGGCGATCTCGGTCGCCGTGCCGGTCGGCGAGGAGACCGCGGATGCCCTCGCGGCGAAGCTCGCGGAGCGCGTCGCCGCGCTGAAGGTCGGCCCGTCGCTCGCGGAGGGGATGGACTACGGCCCGCTCATCAACCGCGCCGCGGTCGAGCGCGTCACCGACTACATCCAGCAGGGCGTCGACGCCGGCGCCGAGCTGCTCGCCGACGGCCGCGGCTTCTCTGTCGTCGGTCACGAGGAGGGCTTCTACCTCGGCCCGACCCTGTTCGACCGGGTCACCACCGACATGTCGATCTACCGTGAGGAGATCTTCGGCCCGGTGCTCGTGATCGCCCGCGCGGCCGACTACGAGGAGGCGCTGCGGATGGCGTCCGAGCACGAGTTCGGCAACGGCGTGGGCATCTTCACGCGCGACGGCGACGCGGCCCGTGACTTCGTCGCCCGGGTGAACGTCGGCATGGTGGGCGTGAACGTGCCGATCCCCGTGCCGATCGCCTACTTCACGTTCGGCGGCTGGAAGCGCAGCGGGTTCGGCGACCTCAACCAGCACGGCGCCGACGCCTTCCGCTTCTACACCAAGACCAAGACCGTGACGTCGCGCTGGCCCGCCGCCGGCGTCCGGGAAGGTGCCAGCTTCGTCATCCCGACCATGCACTGAGGAGGATCACCATGACCACCGTCACCACCCCGGTCGCGATGACGACCGAAGAGCGTGCCGCCATCATCGGCGCCGTCCGCGAGTTCGCCGAGACCGAGCTCGCCCCGTTCGCCATCGAGCGCGACGAGAAGCACCTGTTCCCCCGCGACACCCTGCGCCGCGCCGGCGAGCTCGGCCTGGGCGGGATCTACGTCCGTGAGGAGTCCGGCGGCACGGGGCTGCCGCGCGTCGACACTGTCGCGATCTTCGAGGAGCTCGCGAAGGGCGATCCCACCATCGCCGCCTACATATCCATCCACAACATGGTCGTCTGGATGATCGACAGCTACGGCGATGACGCGCAGCGTGCGCGCTGGATGCCGGAGATCACCGCCATGGAGGGCCTCGGCAGCTACTGCCTCACCGAGCCGGGAGTCGGATCCGACGCCGCGGCGCTCGCGACCAGCGCGACGCGCGACGGTGACGACTACGTGCTCACCGGCGTGAAGCAGTTCATCTCCGCCGCCGGCGAGGCCGCCGTGTACATCGTGATGGCGCGCACGGGCCAGCGCGGCGCGCACGGCATCTCCGCCTTTCTCGTCCCCGGGGATGCGGCGGGGCTGAGCTTCGGTGCCCTGGAGAAGAAGATGGGCTGGCACGCGCAGCCCACCCGTCAGGTGATCCTGGATCAGGTGCGCGTGCCGGCATCGAGCCTGCTCGGATCCGAGGGGCAGGGTTTCGCGATCGCGATGAGCGCCCTGAACGGCGGGCGCCTGAACATCGCCGCCTGCTCCGTGGGCGGCGCGCAGTGGGCGCTGGACCGTGCCGTGCAGTACGTGCACGAACGGGAGGCGTTCGGGGAGCCCCTCGCCGAGAAGCAGTCGATCCTGTTCACCGTCGCCGACATGCGCACCGACCTGCAAGCGGCGCGGCTCATGGTGCGCGATGGCGCAGAGGCCGTCGACGAGAAGGCGCCGGACGCCACGATGCGCTGCGCGATGGCCAAGCGCTTCGCGACCGATGTCGGGTTCGACGTCGCGAACAGGGCTCTTCAACTGCACGGCGGCTACGGGTACCTTCAGGATTACGGGATCGAGAAGGTCGTCCGCGATCTGCGGGTGCATCAGATCCTGGAAGGGACGAACGAGATCATGAGACTCATCGTCGGACGCGAGATGCTGCGTCCCGCCGGATCCGCGACGCTGCAGCGCAGCGGCGACAGCCCGCACGTGCGGGCGGCATCATGACGCGCATCGCGTTCCTCGGGCTCGGCCACATGGGCCTGCCCATGGCGAAGAACCTCCTCGCCGCCGGGCACGACGTGCGCGGGTTCGACGTGATGCCCGCCGCGGTCGAGGCCGCATCCGCGGCGGGTCTGCCCGTCGCCTCGTTCGGGGTGGACGCGGTGGCCGGCGCCGAGGTCGTCATCACGATGTTCCCGGCCGGCAAGCACGTGATCGCCGCCTATCGGGATGAGCTGCTGGCCGCCGCCGAACCCGGCACGCTGTTCATCGAGTCCTCGACGATCGCCGTCGACGAGGCGCGCACGGCGCACGATCTCGCCGTCGAGGCGGGGCACCGCAACATCGACGCCCCGGTGTCGGGTGGCGTGGTGGGTGCGGAGAACGGCACTCTCGCGTTCATGGTCGGCGGATCCGATGACGACTTCGCCGCCGCGCTCCCGCTGCTCGAGATCATGGGCAAGCGGATCGTGCACTGCGGCGGATCGGGCCTCGGGCAGGCGGCGAAGATCTGCAACAACATGATCCTCGGCGTCTCCCAGATCGCGGTCGCCGAGGCATTCGTGCTCGGCGAGCGGCTCGGGCTCGAGCACCAGGCGCTGTTCGACGTGGTGTCGCAGGCGTCGGGGCAGTGCTGGTCGATCACCACGAACTGCCCGGTCCCGGGCCCGGTGCCGACCAGCCCCGCCAATCGCGACTACCGGCCCGGGTTCGCGGGCGCGCTCATGGCGAAGGATCTGGGCCTCGCGCTGCAGGCGATCGAGGGCACGGGCACCGACGCGCGGATGGGTCGCCTCGCCCAGGAGGTCTACGCCGCGTTCGCCGCCGGCCCCGGTGCCGCTCGCGACTTCTCCGGCATCATCACCGACATCCGCGACGCGTCCTGATCGCCCTGCGCGCGGCCGAGTCGCGGCGGGGTCGGGGCGCGGTCGGGGAGGGTGGTCGGCGGGAAACGCGAGATACTGGATGTGCCACGACGGAGCGGCGGAGGGGACGGATCATGGCGGAGTACGAGACGATTCTGGTCGATCAGCGGGGGCGCGTCGGATGGATCACGCTGAACCGGCCGCAGGCCCTGAACGCGCTGAACTCGCAGATCGCGGCGGAGGTGACCGCCGCCGCCACCGCCTTCGACGCCGATGACGGCGTGGGCGCGATCGTCGTCACCGGATCGGAGAAGGCGTTCGCCGCCGGCGCCGACATCAAGGAGATGGAGTCGATGTCGGCGGCGGAGATGACCGCGACCGACCACTTCGGCGTGTGGCGCGACTTCGCCGCCGTGCGCACGCCCGTGATCGCCGCCGTCTCCGGCTTCGCGCTGGGCGGCGGCTGCGAGCTCGCGATGATGTGCGACATCATCCTCGCTGCTGACACCGCCAAGTTCGGCCAGCCCGAGGTCAACCTCGGCGTGATCCCCGGCATGGGCGGCACGCAGCGGCTGATCCGCGCCGTCGGCTACTACAAGGCCGCAGAGCTCGTGCTCTCCGGGCGGATCATGGGCGCCGAGGAGGCGGAGCGCGCGGGACTGGTCTCGCGGATCGTCCCCGCGGCGGAGCTGCTCGCCGAGGCCGCGACGCTGGCAGAGGGCATCGCGGCGAAGTCGCTTCCCTCGATCATCGCTGCGAAGGCGATGCTCGACGCCGCCATGGAGACTCCTCTCGCGGCCGGGCTCGATACCGAGCGCGCAGCGTTCGCCGCACTGTTCGACACCGCGGATCAGAAGGAGGGCATGGCTGCCTTCCGCGAGAAGCGCCCGCCGCAGTTCGTGAACCGGTGACCGAGATGACCGACATCCGTTCCCTCGGATCCTTCGCCGATCCGCATCCTTCGTCCACGCCCGCGTCCCCAGCCCAGGACGCCGCGTCGAACGTCGTGCCGCTCTTCGCCGACGGAGCGCTGCCGGACGTCACGGACCTGCGCCTCTCCGAGGCCGATCGGCGCGAGCTGGTGACCTGGACCATCGCCTGCGCGGAGCGGCTCCTGCCGGTGTTCCAGGCCGAGCGGCCGGACGACGACCGTCCTCGGGAGGCGCTCGCCGCGGCCGAGGCGTTCCTGCGCGGAGAGCTTGACATCGCCGCGGTGCGAGAGAAGGCGTTCGCGTGTCATGCGGCAGCGCGCGAGGCGCAGGATCCCAGCGCCGAGGCAGCCGCACGCGTGTGCGGCCAGGCCGTCGCGGTCGCGCACCTCGCCGGGCACAGCCGTCAGGTGCCGCGGCACACCGCCCGCGCGTTCCCCGGAGACCGCTCCCGCCGCGACGAGGAGCTCGCCTGGCAGCGCATGAACATCCCCGCCCGCTTCGACGCGTACGTCTACGACGGCGACTGACGGATCCGGATCCGGACCCGAAGGCACTCAGCCGCGCAGCTCGTCCAGGGCTTTGGCGATGCGGCGCTCGCGGGTGGCGTCCTGCTTCGCGCCGGACACGGAGACCGCGAGCTCCTTGCGGCGGGTGAAGCTGAGCGCCTCGAACGCCGCGGTCAGGCCCGCACCCTCAAGAGCTGCGGCGAGGTCGGCGGGCACCTCGGCGGTGCGCGCCGCGACATCGGGCACGATCACGGCGTCGAACGCGTCGCCGAGTTCGAGCCCCATCGCCGCGCGGGTCGCCTTGCTGAAGCCGATCAGGTTCTTGCCGCCCATCCGCGCGAGACGCAGGCGGGCGGTGTTCGCGCCGACCGTGACGGTGACGGGGAAGGCCTTCGCCGTGCTGAGCGCGGCGACCTGCTCGTCGCTGAGCACGATAGCGCCCGCCGGGCCCAGGGGCTCGAGGGTGGTGCGGATCCGCAGCTCGGTCATGCCGATCAGCCTACGACGCGACCGCCTGGGCGGCGAGAACGTCATTGCGCTCATCGATCAGCCGGATGAGATGGCGGCGCATGATCACCGCATCGACCAGGCGGCCGAGCGGGCCGAACGGCGAGCGGAACACGATCTCGTCGCGCATGAGGGTGCCGCCGGGCGCGGGCTCGAACGTGTGCCGGTGCCGGAACTCGGCGAACGGGCCGCGGATCTGCCGATCCGAGAACGCGTGCGGCGCGTCGACGTCGAACACGAGCGAGGTCATCCGGAACCGGATCCCGAAGTGCCGGGCATCCCAGGTGACGATGTCGCCCTCGGCCATCCGCCCCGAGCGGACCCCGCCCGCGATCCGCTCGTCGTGGGCCGTCATCGAGTCGACGTGAACGCCCACGTCCAGGGACAGCGCGAACACCCGCTCGACCGGCGCGGCGATCACCCGCTCCCGGACGAAGGATCCCATCAGAGCGGATCCGGCTGCGGCCGCGGGTCGGCGAAGTCGCCGGCCGCCTTGCGCATGCGCGCGACGATCGCGACGAGATCCGCGGCGTCGGCGTCGTCGATCCCCGGATCGGCGAACACCTCGCCGTTGAGGGCCGTCGTGGCGCGCTCGACGAGCTCCCGGCCGGCCTCGGTCAGCTCCAGCAGGGCCGCGCGGCCGTCGTGCGGATCGCGATGCCGGATGATGAGGCCGTCGCGCACGAGCCGGTCCGCGGTGCTGGACACGCTGGTCGCATGCACCTGCAGACGCGCGACGACGCTGGACAGCGGCAGCACGCCTGTGCGGCTGAACGCGAGCAGCCGCAGCACCTCGAAGCGGGCGAACGACAACGCGAAGGGACGCAGCGCCGCATCCACCCGGGCGAGCAGCAGCTGCTGGGCCCGCATCACCGAGGTGACCAGCGACATGCCGTCGGCCGCATCGGTCCAGCCGTGCGCGAGCCACTGCCGCTTGGCCTCGGCCAGCGGATCGATGGGCAGCGGGTGCGGTCTCGGCATGCCCCTACGCTACCGGGGAGGGCGGCGTGCGGGAGTCGTGACGCAATCGCCGCAGGTGGGATCCGTCCATCGCGGCAGCTGATGCGCGACGTCTTCCGATCTGTCGGCAATGTATACATAGATGGGGTGTTCGGGGGACATTCTCGTGAAAAACCCAGTCTTTGGCTACATAGAGGCGAATGCCTATAGACTCGCGATGTCGTGAGGAGCAATCGATGAAGATCTTCGTCCTGGTGAAAGAGGTACCCGACACCTACGGGGACCGCAAGCTCGACCTGGAGACCGGTCTCGCCGATCGTGCGGCGGGCGACGTCGTGCTCGACGAGATCACCGAGCGTGCGCTCGAGGTCGCTCTGACCTACGCCGACGCGAATCCCGGCACCGAGGTCGTGGCGCTGTCGATGGCACCGGAGACGGCGACCGCGTCGATCCGACGGGCCCTCGCGATCGGAGCCGGATCCGCGGTGCACATCGCCGACGACGCGCTGCGGGGCGCCGATCTCGGCCTGACCGCCGCCGTGCTCGCGGCGGCCCTGAAGCGCGGCGAGCCCGACCTGGTGATCACGGGAAACCTCTCCACCGACGGATCCGGCGGCGTGATCCCGGCCATGCTCGCCGAGCACCTCGGCTTCGCGCAGGCGACGGCGCTGAGCGCAGTGCAGATCGGCGCCGACGCAGTGACCGCGACCCGCGCGACGGACTTCGGATCGCAGCAGGTGACCGTGCCGCTACCCGCCGTCATCTCGATCACCGAGGCGCTGCCGGACGCGCGCTTCCCCAACTTCAAGGGCATCATGGCGGCCAAGAAGAAGCCGCTCGAGGTGCTGTCCCTCGCCGACCTCGGCGTGAGCGCGGATCCGGCCGGTGCGCCGCAGACGATCCTCACCGCCGTGGCGGAGAAGCCGCCGCGCACGGCGGGCGTGAAGATCACCGACGAGGGCGACGCCGCCACCCGGCTCGTCGAGTTCCTGGTCCAGAACAGGCTGGTGTGACATGGCGTTCCCGGAGAAGGCGATCCTCGTCCTCGTCGACGTGACCCCGGCCGGCGGCGCCGCGCCCTCGACCGCGGGCCTGCTCGGCGCCGCGGCGCAGCTCGGCGCGGCGGTGGCGCTCGTCGCCGCTCCCGCGGGCACGGCTCAGGCGGCGGTCGATGCCGCGCTCGCCGCGGGCGCGCAGGTCGTGCTCACAGCGGACATCGACGGCGGATCCGTCACCGTCCCCGCCGTCGACGCGGTGCAGGCCGCCTACCGCGCGGTCCGCCCTGATGCGGTGCTGGTCTCGAACTCGATCGCCGGGCGCGACGCCGCCGGGCGGCTGGCGGTGCGCGAGCACCTGGCGCTGTCGGTCGACGCGATCGGCGTCTCCCGCGACGACGAGGGCGTGGTCGCACACCACTCCGTCTACGGCGGCGCGTTCCTCACCGACTCTGCACCGACGTTCGGCACCCCGGTCATCACGGTGCGGCAGGGCGCGATCGACGCCCGAGCGGAAGCTGTCGCCGACGGCCGCGTCGAGGCGCTCGCCGTCGAGGCGTCGGGTGCCCCGGCAGCGACCGGGGAGGCGATCGAGGCCGTGGAGGCCGCATCGTCCCGGCCCGAGCTGCGCGGCGCCAAGGTGGTCGTCTCGGGCGGGCGCGGACTCGGATCCAAGGAGAACTTCTCCCTCGTCGAGGATCTCGCCGACGAGCTCGGCGGGGCGATCGGCGCCTCCCGCGCCGCGGTCGATGCCGGCTACATCCCCTACGCGCATCAGGTGGGCCAGACCGGTGTCTCGGTGTCGCCGCAGCTGTACATCGCCCTCGGGATCTCGGGCGCGATCCAGCACCGCGCCGGCATGCAGACCGCGAAGACCATCGTCGCGATCAACAAGGATCCGGAGTCGCCCATCTTCGACGTCGCGGACTTCGGCATCGTCGGCGACCTGTTCACCGTCGTGCCGCAGGTGGTCGAGGCACTGCGCGCGCGGAAGAAGTAGCGATGGCGACCGTGCGCAGGGGACTGCCCCGTATCCGGGGCGGAGAGGCGTGGCCGCCCGCCGGGCTCGTGACGCCGGACGCGCCGCTTGCGGTGTCCGAGGAGTCGACGGTCGTGGCCAGCCCGGCCCCAGCGGCCGAGGCCGGCCCGGTCCCGGAGATCAGCCCGGTCCCTGAGGCTCTCGAAGGGGCTCGCACCCCTCTCGCGTCCGTCTCGGGCGGGTCGCTCCGCCGGGGTCTGCCCCGCGTCGCCGGCGGGGATCCGTGGCCTCCGGTGGGGGAAGCCGCCGGCATAGCCGGTTCGACACCGGTGCCCAGCCCGGTCTCTGAGCTCGTCGAAGAGACACCTCCGCGGGCCGCGCGGGCGCTCGACGCGGACCCCACCGAGACCTCCGGCACTTCGACAGGCTCAGTGACCGAACCTTCGCCCGGAATCGGATCCGCCCTGCGTCGCGGTCTTCCGCGCACGGCGGGCGGGGATCCGTGGCCTCCTGCAGGGGCCATCGTCTTCCGTGCCGTCGAGGGCGACGCGATGCCGCCAGGTGCGGACCGCGTTTGGTCTCAGTCGCCTGCGGCGTCTTCGCTCAACGTCCCGATCGGGGCGGCGGTCGCTCTCCGCCCGGACGTGTCGGCGCCGCTGCCGTTCACCCGCACCGTGTGGCGGGGCACGGCGCCAGCGCGCGTGGCCGAACCGCCGGTCGGCAGACTGCGCCCGACGTGGCCCCAGGCCTTCAGTGGGCTCTTCGCCGCCGCCGGTCTCGCGATCCTCGCCGCCGCGGCGGTCGCGCTCGTGCGCGCGTTCCTCAGCCTGCCGTTCATGCAGGACTTCCTCGCAACCTATCCCGGCGAGTACCACCTGCCCGCGGGCGCGCCCGTGGGCATCCCCGGCTGGATCGGCTGGCAGCACTTCTTCAACATCTTCCTGATGACGCTGATCATCCGATCCGGCACCCAGGTGCGGCACCAGAAGCGGCCCGCCGCGTTCTGGACGCCGCGCGGCGATCCGAAGGGCAAGATCAGCCTGACGCTCTGGTTCCACCAGTCGCTCGATCTGCTGTGGATCGTGAACGGCGTGATCTTCGTCGTCCTGCTGTTCGTCACCGGGCAGTGGATGCGGATCGTGCCGACGAGCTGGGACGTGTTCCCGAACGCGCTCTCCGCGGCGCTGCATTACGTCTCGTTCGACTGGCCCACCGAGAACGGCTGGGTGAACTACAACAGCCTGCAGCAGATCGCCTACTTCACGATCGTGTTCCTCGCCGCTCCCGTCGCCATTGTCACCGGATTCCGGATGTCGGGTCTGTGGCCGAAGAAGGCCGAACGGCTGTCGAAGGCCTATCCGATCGAGTGGGCACGGGCCCTGCACTTTCCGATCATGCTGTTCTTCGCGCTGTTCATCCTGGTGCACGTGGCGCTGGTGCTGCTCACGGGCATGCTGCGCAACCTGAACCACATGTTCGCCTCGTCGGACGCGGTCGGGTGGACCGGGTTCTGGGTGTTCGTGCTGGCGATGGTCGTGGTCGCGGTGGGGTGGATCGCCGCGCGACCGCTGGTGCTCGCCCCGATCGCGAAGCTGTTCGGGCAGGTATCCGCGCGCTGACCGCGGCCGGATGATGGTGCGCGGCCTGGTGATCGATGACCCTTGACAAAGCTACCAAGCAAGCGCTTGACTAAGCGTGTGTTCGCCCCTCTCGCCTTCTTCTCCTTCGTCCGCCTCGAGGATCGTGCTCTGCACACCTCCTACAACCGCTGGCATCAGCTCGATCATCGACCGGAGAACCTTGCGCTGCCCGGCGTCGCCTGGGGAGACCGCTGGGAGATCCGACAGGATCATGCCGCCCTCGTCGACGGCGCTCTGAAGGCGGACGTCGACTTCGTCGCGATGTACTGGTTCCGTGAACCCGTCGACCAGTCCGTGCAGGCCTGGGACGCGCTCGGCGAGGCCTCGTTCCAGTGGGGGCGCGGGCCGCTCATCCCGGGCATCCGCCGCCCGATGCTCGCGTTCTTCCGTCCGGTGAAGGGCTACTGCGCGCCGCGCGCCCTCGTCGCGCCGGAGGTGCTGCCCTACCGCCCGAACCGCGGGGTACACGTCACCGTGACCCGGTTCGACGACCCGCACGCGAGCGAGGCGCACGAGGCGCACCGGTATGAAGACCAGACGCTGATCCCCGCACTTCTCGAGGTGGACGGCGTCGCGGGGGCCTGGACCTTCTCGTACAGCCATCCGCAACGGCATTCCTCGCTCCCGTTCGACGAAAGCCCCGCCGATCAGCCCGGGAGCATCCGGATCCGACTCGTCTACCTCGAAGATGATCCCGCGGTCGTCGCGCCGAAGCTTCGCGCGGTGCAGGAGCAGGCACCTCCCGTGGCCGGACAGCTCGTGCTGTCGGCGCCGGTGTCGACGATCATCCCGTGGCAGGACTGGTGAGCGGCGAGCTGGAGAGGCGTCTTCTGGCGCTGGAGGATCGCGCCGAGATCGGCGAGCTGATCGCGCGCTACGGGCCGGCGGTGGACTCCGGCGACGGCGCGGCGGTCGCGGCCCTCTGGGCGCCCAATGGCACGTACCGGTTCGATGACGTCGAACTGGACGCGACGGGCGTGCGGGCTCTCGTGTCGTATCCGACTCACATGGACTACATGGAGCGCGGCTGCGCGCACATCCTGTCCGCGCCCCGCATCAGCATCGACGGCGACACCGCCGTCGCGATCACCCACTCGGCCGTCATGATCCACGACGGCACCCGATGGCTCGGCGAGCGGGTGAGCGCCAACCGGTGGGAACTGCGTCGGCTGCCCGAAGGGTGGCGTGTGCAGCGCAGGGTGAACCGTCTGCTCGACGGTGCGCCCGAGGCGCGTCTGCTGTTCAGTTCCGGAAGCGACTGAGCGGGGTCTCCCCCGCCTCCTGCAGTCTCGTGAGCGTCCGGTGGCGGGGGCCCAGCGCGCTGCCGAACCGGACGTCCCAGGACTCGTGACTCGTGTCGCCCAGGGCGAGACGAGCGTGGTGCGTCCAGTTCGGGTCGTCCAGCATCTGCCTGCCGAGCAGCACGAGGTCGGCGTCTCCGCGCTCGATCAGCATCGCGGCCTGTTCGGGATCGACGACGAAGCCGACCGTCGCGGTGAGCACCTCGACCTCGTGTCGGATGCGGCGGGAGAAGTCGGCGTGGAACGCGAAGCCGCGCCTGATCCGGGTGTCGGAGGATCGATCGGTGGTGATCCCGCCCGACGAGGTGTCGATGATGTCGACTCCCGCGGCAGCAAGCGCGCGGGCGACCTGGACCGTGTCATCGACGTCCAAGCCGCCGTCTGCGCCATCCACGGTCGAGATCCGATATGACAGCGGGACCCCGTGGCCGATCGCGTCGCGAACAGCCGCGATCACCTCGAGGGGGTACCGCAGCCGGCGCTCTGCGGTACCGCCGTAGGCGTCCGTACGGTGGTTCGAGACGGGGGACAGGAACGAGTGCAGCAGGTAGCCGTGGGCGCCGTGCAGCTCGATGAAGCGGAATCCTGCCGCCATCGCGCGCGCGGCCGCGTCGTGCCAGTCCTGCACCGAACGGGCGATGTCGGCAATGCTCATGGCGGCCGGGATCTGATGTCCCGGCCCGGCTGCGATCGCTGACGGCGCCGACAGCGGCCAGGGTGCCTGACCGGCCGCGGCATCCGCGTCGACGAGCGGGGCTCCGGCATACCAGGGCTCTCGGACCGCGCCGCGGCGCCCCGCATGGCTCAGCTGGATCCCGGGAACGGATCCGGATGCCGAGACGAGTGACGCGACCCGGCGCCATCCCTCGACCTGTTCGTCGCTCCACAGCCCGGAGTCGAAGTGCGAGATGCGTCCCTGAGGGTGCACGGCGGTGGCCTCGGCGATCACGACGCCGGCACCGCCCAGTGCGAAGCGGCCCAGATGCGCGACGTGGAAGTCGCCGGCCACGCCGCCGGTGGAGGAGTACATGCACATCGGCGACACGCCGACCCGATTCGGAAGGGCGACGTCGCGCACGGCGAGGGGACTGAAGAGGGTCATGCAGGCTCCTGAGGGTGGGGCAGTCGTAGAGCGGCGGCGATGAGGATCGTCGCGCCGCCGCACAGGGCGGCCGTGGCGAAAGCGATCCGGAGCGCCGGTTCGGAGAGGTAGGCGCTGTCGCCGGATGCGGGGAGCGTGGCGATCAGCAACGCGAACAGTGCGGCGGCGACGGCGCCGGACAAGGTCCGCACGACAGAGTTCACGCCGTTCGCGGAGGCCACCTGATCGCGAGGCACCGATGCCGTGATGAGTGAGGGCATCGAGGCGAAGGCGAAGGAGACGCCCGTGCCCACCAGAGCGGATCCGGCGATGATCGCGGCGGGCTGTCCGTGCACCGCCATCCGGAACAGGAATGCCGCCGTCATGATGGATGCCCCCAACAGGAGGGCGAACCGGCTGCCGTGGCGCGTGATGACGCGTGCCGTGAGCGGAGCCAGCACGACCATCACCAGGGCCGACGGGAGCAGGAACAGTCCGACCGCGGCGGGGGCTGCGGCCACGCCGTAGCCGGTCGCGGCGGGAGCGAGGGCCTCCTGGGTCGTGAGCAGGTGATTGGCGTACATCCCGAACGTGGCGACGAACGACGCCAGGTTGATCGGCAGGATGGGCGAGGACATCGCGATCCGCACGTCGATCATGGGATGCGGCCGCCGGAGTTCCCACAGCAGCCAGATCCAGAGCCCGGCCGCCGAGATCGCGAACAGCCAGAGCGTGGTCGGGCTCGTCCACCCCCAGAGCTGCCCGCGCGAGATCGCCAGTAGAAGCGCGGCCAGCCCGACCGTCAGCAGCACCGCTCCCGGGACGTCGAAGCTCCCGGGACGAGATGTCGGCACCTCCCGGATGCGCAGCAGGATAAGCACGAAGAACGTCGTGCCGATCGCGGCGGACACCCAGAAGATCGTCGTGAGTCCACCCCAGGCCACGAGCGGTCCCGCGACGGCCAGTCCCAGGGCCGAGCCGATCCCGAGCGTGCCGCTCATCACGGCGATGCCGAAGATCGCGAGACGTCGAGACACCTGGGTGCTCATCAGCGCGATCCCGATCGGGACGACCGAGGTGCCGAAGCCCTGCAGCGCCCGCCCGATCATGACGGCGATGAACCCCGGGATGACGGCCGCGATGAGCGATCCGGTGACGAGCAGGGCCATCGCGGTGAGCAGCAGACGGCGCCTCCCGTGCATGTCGGCCAGCCGAGTGATCACCGGCGTGCCCACCACGCCGACCAGCAGCGTGATCGTGATCAACCACGCGGCGTCGGGCGCGGTGGTGCCGAGCATCTCCGGCACGCGAGGGAGCACGGGGATCATGAGGGTGAACTGCAGCGAGCTCAGCATGCCGCAGCCGGCCAGCAGTCCCACGATCAACCGCTCCTGGTGCGTACCGTCCTTTGCCACGTCCCGTCGCCGAGCTCAGCTGCGCGTGATGATGCGCTGATCGAGCTTCCACCCGTGAGCGGTGCGCAGGAAGGTGTCGCTGTACGTGCCCATGCCCGCCAGCACGGGGGCGCCCAGGGTGTCGGTGTAGTAGCGGAAATACGAGCGCCCGTCCGCGCGGTCGCCGTCCACGTCGACCACGATGCTCGACACGTCATGCCGCGTGTGCGAGCCGGGTCCCTGAATGCCGTCCCTGCGGCGTCGGTGCACTCCGGCGAGGATCTCGTCGTGACCGACGACCCGCTGGCTGTCCATGGGCAGGTCGCCGGCGTCGGCCAGCTCCCAGACCGCGTCGGCGGTGAAGCACGCGATGTAGTCCTCCGGTGCTCCGGAGTCGGCGAGCTGAGCGATGCGGGCGATCAGCGTCGCCACGTCGATGCGGTCGGCGGCGCTCACTGTGTCACCATCCATCCGCCGTCGACCGGCAGCAGCACACCGTTGATGTAGCTCGCGAGCGGGGACAGCAGGAACAACGTCGCCCACGCGATGTCGTCGGGGCTCGCCATGCGTCGCAGCGGAATGCGGGAGAGCACGCGCTGTCCGGTCTCGCTGCCCGCGAAGCCGACGAGGCGCGGGGTGTCGGTCATGCCCGGGGCGACGCCGTTCGCGCGGAACTCGTCGGCACGGTACGCCGCGAGGTGCCGGACGTAGCCCATGATCGCGGCCTTGGACGCGGAGTACCAGGGGCTGTCGGTGCCGATCAGGTTGCCCGCGACAGATGTGGTCGCGACCATTGCGGCACCGTCGCCGGGGTTCGTGGCGGCCCAGGTGTCGGTGACGCGGCGGACGCTGCCCACGCAGATCTCGAGCGCCCGTTCGAACGGCAGCGACGAACTGGACGCCGGGCCCGCGTTGTTGTGCAGATAGCGGATCGCGCCCAAGGACTCGATCGCGCTCGCGATGCCCTGGTCGACGGCGTCGCCGTCGGACACGTCGGCGACCCAGGTGTGCACGACGGGCGCGGTCGCCCGCACCTGGGCCGCGGTCTCCTCGAGCCCGGCGGGGTTGAGGTCCCACAGGCTCAGGCTGAGACCGAGTTCGGCGGCCCGCACGGCCGTCGCCCGCCCGATGCCGCTGCCGGCGCCGGTGATGAGCAGCGTCTCGCCGCTGCTGAATCCGAGATCAACCTTGCTCATCCTGCGCTCCTTTGCCCAAGCGTTTGCTTGTTTTACTCTAGTGCCGTCGGCCTGACCACGGCAACCGCGGTCAGCGGCGGCCCATGACGAACCCGGCATAGTCCGCGTCGGCAACCGCCTCGCAGTGATCGATATACGTCTTGAATCCACCGATGTACGGCAGGAAGCCCCGAGCCTTGCCGTCGATGTTCGCGCCCGTGTACCACGATGGCGCCGCGCCGAAAAGGGTCCGGTCGGCCAGTTCGAGACCGTGCGCGGTCCATTCGGCGGCGGCATCCGCCCGTGCCTCGACCGAGGTGAATCCGGTGCCGCGGCAGTACGCGACCAGCCGCAGCGCGAAGGCGCCCTGCTGCTCCGAGCTGAGTGCCATGTTCGATAGCACGCTGGGGGTGCCGGGGCCGTTCAGCACGAGCAGGTTGGGGAAACCGGGCAGCGCGACGCCGAGGTAGGTCGACGGGAATCCGCTCCAGTCCTCACGGAGGGATCGGCCGTCGCGCCCACGGATGTCGATGGCGGTCAGAGCGCCGGTCATCGCGTCGAAGCCGGTGGCGTACACGATCACGTCATGCGCGCGCATCCGTGCCGTGGTGCGGATCCCGGCCGGGGCGACCTCGGCGATCGGCTCGCTGCGCAGATCGACCAGCGACACATGATCGCGGTTGTACGTCTCGTAGTAGCCGGAGTCGGTGCAGATCCGCTTGGTGCCTACCGCGTGGTCACGCGGCGTCAGCAGTGCGCGGATCCCGGCATCGTCCACCTTCTCGGCCAGCTTGCGTTCGAAGAACACCCGTGCGGCGTCGTTGATGACCGGGTCGACCGTCAGCTGCGCGAACGCCTTGGCGAAAAGCACGCCGCCGCGGGTCCAGCTCTCCTCGAAGACCGCCTCGCGCTCGGCCTCGTCGGCCTCGGCGTAGGGAACGGGGTGGCTCGTCCAGGGCGATCCGGCCGGCCCGTTCCAGGACAGCTCGCGCCGGTGCGCGAGGTCGTCCTGCGCGTGTGCCCACTCCTCGTCGTCGATCGGGCGGTTGAATGCCGGGACGCTGTAGTTGGCGCTGCGCTGGTAGACGACGAGCTCCGCTGCGGCCTCGGCGAGCAACGGGATCGCCTGCACCCCGGACGATCCCGTGCCGATGATGGCGACGCGCCGGCCCGCGAGATCGACGGCCCGGTCCGGCCAGGCGGAGGTCTGCAGGACCTCGCCCGCGAACGAGTCGCGCCCCGGGATGTCGGGAAGCTGCGGGGCGGAGAGTCCGCCGGACGCCATGATCAGCCAGCGTGCGCAGGCGGTCAGCCCCGAGTCCGTGCGGACCCGCCAGAGCTGTGCCGGTTCATCCCAGGCGGCCGAGACGACGCGCTCGCCGAATCGGTAGTGCGGGCGCGCGTCGAACCGGTCCGCGACATGGCTCAGATAATCCAGGATCTCGGGCTGGGTCGCGTAGCGCTCGCTCCACCGCCACTCGCGCTGCAGGTCGTCGTCGAACGAGTACGAATAGTCGATGCTCTCGACATCGCACCGCGCCCCGGGGTAGCGGTTCCAATACCAGGTGCCGCCCACATCGTCTCCTGCCTCGAGTCCGAGCACATCCAGGCCGGCGCGCGCGGCGTGGATGACGGTGTAGAGGCCGGCGAATCCTGCGCCGACGACGATCAGGTCGTGTTCGTGGGTGGTCATCGTGATCCGTTCCGGTCAGGCGGGTGAGAGGGTGCGGATGTCCGACCAGAGCAGCTCTGCGGCGCTCGCCGCCGGACCGTAGCCGAGGATCGTGAGGAATCCGTGGAACTGATCGGGGTGGCGGCGCAGCACCACGGGGACGCCGGCGTCGTGCAGGCGCTGCGCGTAGAGCTCCCCCTCGTCGCGCAGCGGATCGAGTCCGGCGGTGACGATGATCGCGGGCGGCAGGCCGGTGAGGTCATCGACGGCCAGCGGGGTGACGTCGGGGTCGTTCGCAGATCGGCCCGCAAGATACGTGCGCCAGTAGTAGGCCAGCAGCCTGTCCGTGACGAAGAAGCCGACGCCGCGGGTGCAGTGGCTCTCGGTCGACATGCTCGGATCGAGGAACGGATACAGCAGCACCTGGCCCGTCACTGTGGTGTCGCCGCGATCGCGCAGCGCGACGGCGGCGGAGGCGGCGAGGGTGGCGCCCGAGCTGTCGCCGGCGAGAACGAGCCCGTGGTCCGCGATCCCGTGGTCCTGCGCCCAGCAGACGGCCGCGAGCACATCGTCGCGCGCAGCGGGGGGCGGCGCCTCGGTCGCCACCCGATACTCGACCGAGATCACGGGCGCGCCGGTGTTCCTGGCCCATCGGCGGCAGAAGCCGTCGTGGCTCGCGATCGAGCCGTGCAGGAATCCTCCGCCATGGGCGAAGACCGTCGCCGGCGCGCCGACGACCCGGGTATGGGGATGGTACGTCCGTGTCGGGATGACGTGGGCGCCGGCCTCGATCGAGACGTCATCCACGCGGGCGACGTCGTCGAGGTTGGGGGCGGGGCGTACCCGGGAGTCCGCGGCCGCGCGGGCGTCGGCCGGAGGCATTGCGGCGAGGTCCGGAAAAGTCTCGTTCAGCAGCCCCAGCAGGCGCTCCGTCTCGTTCACAGCATCTCCTTCGATCGTACGCGGGATCAGACCCCGAAGCCGCCGTCGACATCGAGCTTCTGGCCGGTGATGAAGCCCGCCTCGGGGGAAGCGAGGAAGGAGACGGCGGCGGCGATGTCGTCGGCGGTGCCGAATCGGCGCAGCGGGATGTTGCTCATCGCGACGTCGAGCGCGCGCTCGTCCAGATCGCCCGATGCCATGAGTCGCGCTGACATGCCGTCGTGCAGCATGCCAGGGCCGACGCAGTTCACCCGTACGCCGAAGCGGCCCTCTTCCGCCGCGAGCCCGCGGGCCAGCGCCTCGATTCCGCCCTTCGGTGCCGCGGACAGCCCGTCGCGCACCGGATAGCGGCGCGTCGCGGCGCTGGTGATCACGGTCAGCGAGCCCGAGCTCGCGCGCAGCGCGGCCAGGAAGGCCCGCGCCACGGTGAAGAATCCCACGAGATCGCCGTCCACCTGCGCGGCGAACTGCGCGACCGACACCTTCGACAGGTGCACCATCGGCACGTGCGGGCCGGCCGCATGGACCACGGTGTGCACGGCGCCGTGGCGGGCCTGCAGACTTTCGGCGAGGGAGGTCGCTGTCGCTTCGTCTCGTACGTCGAGGTGGTGCGCCTCCGCGGCGGATCCGAGTTCGCCGAGCAGCTCCTCCGGGGGCGCCGAGCGATATGTGAGTGCGACGCGGGCACCGTCGGCGACGAGCCGGCGGGCGATCGCCGAGCCGATGCCGCCGCCGGCTCCGGTCACCACGGCGACGCCCGGAAGTTCGCGGATCGAGCGGGATCCGATGTTGCGAGTCGTGTCCATATCCGGCAACCTACCAAGATCGGTCGCGGCAACCAAGCAATTGACCGCTTGGGCATTGCCCTTCGACTCCCCGTGTGCTTGACTAAGCAAGCGTTTGGTCATTCCAACTCAACGACGAGAGGGTTCAGTTATGCGATTCATCAGAGGCGCGGCGCTTGCCGCAGGGATCGTGGTATCAGCATTGGCGCTCGCAGGCTGCTCCGGCAACGCCGATGCGGGCGGTGCGACGGCGAGTGCCGCGAGCAAGGAGCCGATCCAGGTCGTCGTCTTGGGCGGGCTCGGAGCCCCGGGCATCCTCGGCGACAATGCGACGACGGCCGTCACCGCGGCAAAGGCCTCGGTCAGCGCCGTCAACGACAAGGGAGGCATCCTCGGCCGCAAGGTCGTGATCACCCACCTGGAGGACAACGCGGACCCGACAGTCGCCGTCACCAAGCTCCGTGAGTACATCGCGACCAAGGGCGCGCCCTCCTTGGTGCTCAACAGCGGGCCGTCCACGATCACGGAGGCCATGCTGCCGATCCTGACGCAGAACAAGGTGTTCTCGTTCAACATAGGCCCGACGGCCACATCCGGAGACCCGAAGGTCAACCCGTACAGCTTCGACCTCAGCGCCTCCGTTCCCGACTACCTGGGCTCCTTCGTCGCCGAGATCAAGAAGCGCGGATACAAGAAGGTCGCCATTCTGCACGGCTCCAGCGCCTACGGCGAGCTGTTCGGCTCCAAGGCGCAGACGACCCTCACCGCCGCCGGGATCACGGTCACCGGCATGGAGGGCTTCGACAACGCCGCTCTCGACATGACGGCGCAGCTGTCCGCTCTGCAGGCCGGCAAGCCGGACGCCCTCGTCCTCGATTCCTACGGCGCGCCCCTCGGCTACGTGCTGCAGAGCCGCGAGAAGCTCGGCTGGAACGTGCCGATCATGGGCAACACGTCTGTCGCGGCCACCGGCCTCATCGCACGCCCCGCCCCCGACGGCGTGCTCGGCACCGACCAGGTCAAGAACCTGACGATGCAGGTGTACAGCAGCACCCAGTACAACGCGAAGGACAAGGTCGTCAATGACGCCGTCAAGCGTATGGTCGCCGCCGGCGACATCCGCTCGTCGCTGATAACGGCGTACAACTACGACTCCGTGCTGCTGTTCAAGGCCGCGGCGGAGAAGGCGGGCACCATCACCGACGTCAACGCGCTGGTCACCGCGATGCTCGACCCCACGGTGCAGAAGGGCGCCGGCACGGCGATCCTCAGCAACTACGCGTTCACGAAGGACATGCACGGGCCGCACATCAGCGCCGACCAGTTCGCGTTCATCACACCGGGCAAGCTGGTCAACGGCCAGTTCCAGCCCTGAGAGTGGCTGTACGCAGTGACCGTTGCCGACGGCTCGGATCTCGACGTGGATCCGAGCCGTCGGCACACCAAGACCTGATGGAAGGAACCCGACCGCAATGACCATCATCTGGTCCGGTCTCGCTCTGGGTGCGATCTACGCGCTCGTGGCGATCGGCTACAACATCGTCTTCCTCTCGCAGAAGACCTTCAACTTCGCACAGGCTGCGCTCATGATGCTCGGCGCCTTCATGGCGTACGTCGGCATCGGGGTGCTGGGCCTGCCCTGGTGGGTCGTCGCGATCGGCGCCGCGATCATCATCGGCGCGATCGCCGCGCTCGAGGAGCGCGTCGCCATCCGCCCCGTCAAGGATCCGCACAACCTCCTGGTGACCACGCTCGGCGCCTCCATCATCATGGAGGGCGTGGCCCAGGTGATCTGGGGCGGTGAGCCCAAGCGGGTGCCGTTCTTCATGGGCGACCAAGTGCTCGAGTTCTTCGGCGGCCGCGTGTATCCCGTCGAACTCGCCCTCATCGTCCTCGTCCTGGTCCTGGTGATCGGTCTCACGCTGTTCGCCAAGCGCAGCATGACCGGCATCGCGCTGCTCGGCATGAGCCAGGACAGCGAGGCGGCGCAGCTGCGCGGCGTGAACGTGCGCCGGTTCGCCCTCATCGCCTTCGTCTTCACCGGAGTGCTCGCCGGCTTCCTCGGTGTGTTCATCGGTCCCAAGACCTATGCCGTCGCGACCCTCGGCGCCTCCCTCGCGCTCAAGGGCTTCGTCGTGCTCGCGATCGGCGGCTTCGGGTCGCTGGGGGGAACCCTGGTCGGCGGCCTCATCGTGGGCCTCGCCGAGGCGCTCGCGACGCGCTACATCGGCGCCGACTACTCGGGGCTGACGGTCTTCGTCATCCTCATCGTGATTCTGATGGTCAAGCCGACGGGCCTGTTCGCCCGTCGAGTGGAACGGACGGTGTGACCGTGGCGAACTTGTGGTTGCGGGTGCGCGCCATCCCCGGCTGGATCTGGCCGCTCGCCTGCGGGGCCCTCCTGCTCCTGCTGCCCTCCCTCGGCCTGAGCTATACCGCGACCCGGCAGATCGAGCTGACGCTGATCCTGTCCCTGATCGTGGTCGGCATGAACCTCTCACTGGGCTTCGCCGGCGAGCTCGCGATGGGCCAGACGGCCATGTACGCCGCCGGCGCCTATATCGCGGGCATGGCGAGCAAGCTCGGCGTGACCGACATCTGGCTCCAGATTCTGATCGGCGCCGCGTCTGCGCTCGTCGTCGGCCTGATCTCCGGGATCCCCGGCCTGCGGCTCGGCAGCTGGTCGCTCGCCATGACGTCGTTCTTCCTGATCCTGCTCGTCCCCGACGTGCTGTCGATCTTCAAGGAGCAGACCGGCGGCCGCAACGGGCTGGCGGGGATCATGCCCCCGACCTCCTTCGGGCAGATGATCGACCCCAAGGGCTACTACCTCATCATCGTGGCCGTGGCGATCGTCGTCTTCGCGCTCATGCGCAACTTCATCGTCTCCGAGCACGGGATGGCACTGCGGGTGCTCAAGCAGAGTCCCGTGCTCGCATCCGCGATGGGCATCTCGGTGTTCCGCGCCAAGCTCACCGCCTATGCGATCGGAGCCATTCCGGCCGGTGTGGCCGGAGCGCTGTTCGCCAACCTCGACCTGTTCATCTCCCCTGAGGCGTTCACGTTCTCGTTCGCGATGACGGTGCTCGCGGCGAGCATCTTCGGCGGCTCGGCGAGCATCTACGGCGCCCTCATCGGCTCCGCGGTGCTGCAGTTCGGCATGAACCAGTCCACCAACTTCCAGCAGTACGGGCTCGTGATCTCCGGCGCCTTCCTGCTCCTGGGCGGCGTCGCGTTCACCGGCGGTCTGTCCGGGCTGCTCCGAGGCCTGATCCGCAGGGCCGACGCGGCCGCTCACCGCAAGGCCGGAGTCGTCGCAGAGCCCGCCGTGGTGGCGGAGCTGGACACCCTCGACGGTGCGCGCCTGCGTGCCGAGGGGATCTCGAAGGCGTTCGGCGGCAACCAGGCGCTGTCCGACGTGTCGATCGACGCCGCACCCGGAGCTGTCACGGCGATCATCGGCCCGAACGGTTCTGGCAAGACGACGCTGCTCAACATGATCTCGGGGTTCTATCGGGCCGATTCCGGCTCCATCACGCTCGATGGGGAGCCGATCCAGGGGCTGGCGTCCTTCCGCGTCGCCCGTGGCGGCGTCTCGCGCACGTTCCAGACGCCGAACGTGCCGGCCCATCTGACGGTGATCGAGGCCGTCGAGGCCGGTCGGTACGCCGCAGACCGCGCAGGAATCCTGCCCTCGGTCCTCCGGCTGCCCCGCTACTGGCGGGCTCGCCGGGCGGACCGTCGAGACGCCGAGCGCGCACTCGCTCTGGTCGGGCTCAGCGAGCAGCGCCACCAGCTGGCCGCCTCGCTGCCGCTCGGCAACCGCCGGCTGCTGGAAGTGGCGCGCGGTCTCGTCAGCTCGCCCAAGGTGCTGCTGCTGGACGAGGTCGCATCGGGACTCGACGAGGACGAGCTCGAGATGCTCGAGGAGCTGGTGATCCGCCTGCGCGATGCAGGGATGACGGTGATCCTTGTCGAGCACAACTTCCAGCTCGTGCTCCGTATCGCCAGTGACATCTACGTGCTCGCTCAGGGAGCCGTGGTCGCACACGGAGCGGCCGACGAGATCGAGAGGAACCCGCGCGTCATGGAAGAGTACCTCGGTGTGACAGCGGAGACGAGCGCGGCAGGAGGCGGCGACGATGAGTGACGTACTGCTGGAAGTGGCGGGTTTGAAGACCGGCTACGGCGATCTCACGGTCGTGAGGGATGTGTCGCTCACGGTCCGCGCGGGCGAGATCACGGTGCTGCTCGGCCGCAATGGCGCGGGCAAGACGACGACGCTGCGCGCGATCACCGGTCTGAACAAGGTGTCCGGCGGGACGGTCGATTACCTCGGTGAGACTCTGACCGACCCCTCGCACAAGCGCGTGGCGAAGGGGATCTCCTACGTCCAGGAGGGAAAGCGGGTGTTTCGCGAGCTCACGATCGAGCAGAACCTGCTGCTCGGCGGGTTCTCGCGCCGGATGAGCAAGCGCGCCCTGGCGGCTTCCGTCGACGAGATCTACCAGCTGTTTCCGATCCTCGGCACCAAGCGCGCGCTGATCGCGGCGAGCATGTCGGGCGGCCAGCAGCAGATGCTCGCGATCGGGCAGGCGCTGATGGCGAGGCCGAAGCTGCTGATCCTCGACGAGCCCAGCCAAGGGCTCGCACCGGTCATCGTCAAAGAAGTCATGGAGCGCGTGAGCGAGCTCAAATCGACCGGTCTCGGTGTCCTGCTCGTTGAGCAGGCGGTGCAGGACTCCGTCGCGATCGCCGATCAAGTGTCGGTGATCGAGATGGGGCGCACGACGCTGCACGGCGCCGCAGCCGAGATCAACATGGATGATCTCCAGCGGGCCTACTTCGGCGGGACTGCCTGAGACGGGAGTGCGGAGAGGGGGTTTCCCCCCCGCACTCCGTCCGTCTGCTCAGTTCAGTGCAGGGCGGGCTGGCGCGGATAGCCCAGCGTCGTGCGCTGCTCGCGTGCGAACGCGGTCGTGACCCGGTGCGCGATGCGCCACCGGCCCTCGAGCCGGCGATAGGCGACGTCGTAGTAGCCCTGCATGGCGAGGCGCGGAGCGTCGAGATCCTGCGACCAGGAGCCGTGGAACTGGAGATGGATGCGCGCAGATGCGCTGTCTCCGTCCAGGCGAAGCTGTGGAAGGTGAAGCAGATGGATGCCGTCGAACGGCGCCTCGCGGCAGTAGCGTTCGAGTTCGATGGCGCCCTGGATGAAGGTCGCAGGCGGCTCGTCGCCGACCGGCCTGGACTGGTAGATTCCGTCGTCGGTGAACAGAGAACTCCAGGTCGCGCCGTCGTGCTCATCGAAGGATCGCGCGTAGGTGGCCTCCAGGTCGATGATCGCCAGCCTGTCCTCAGTGGCCTGCAGGCGCTGCTCGATGCTTGGGATCATGATGTGCTCTCCTCGTTCTCCGCCCGCGCGGCCTTTGTCTCCCCCTGTGCGGTCGTCGTCAGTCCGGCGATGTAGCGCACCCGGTCGCGGCAGGCCTCGAGCGGGTCCGCCGGTCCGCGACGCCCCTGGGGGCCGTCTCCCTCGGGAGAGCGCATGCGACCGGCATCCGATCGCGTCCAGTCCCGCACGGCGGTGCGCTCGACGATCCGCCAGCCCTCGGGATCACGGCGCAAGTGGTCGAGGTATCGGAAGCCGCTGGTGAAGTTGAGGGTCTCGTCGTCGAACGGGGAGCCCCAGTGCACGGCCATGCCGTAGGTCTCGGCGAAGGCATGGTCGCCATACAGGTCTACGAGATGATTGCCCACCAGGTGCATGGTGCCGTCGAACCCGGCGATGCGCACACGCAGCCACTGGACGAACTCGTCGGCGGGCCCGGAGAACCCGGTGTGATTGTCGACGCCGTCGGAGGCGTACACCGCCCGCACGCCCGGGTAGTCGCCACGGTCGACGGCGGTGCAGTAGCGCAGCACCAGATCGTGGATCAGTCGGCGGTCGGCCGTCTCGTCAACGCTGCTCATGCTTGATCCGGCATATTCGTCCATCCTCGTCCCAGCGCCTTGCCGTACCAGCCGGACGCGGCAAGGGTCCCACCGTCCACGGGGATCGTGTGACCGGTGATGAACGCCGCGTCCTCGGAGGCGAGGAAGGAAACGACACCGGCGAAGTCCCCGGGGCGACCGAATCGGCCGAGCGGGAGCCAGGAGCGCAACAGGGCGGGGTCGCGGCCGGCCAGCATGAGCTCCGCCGGTGTCTGCGGCGTGTCGGCGAGGTCGGGGGCGATCGCGTTGACGCGGATGCCGGAGGGGCCGAGCTCGACCGCCAGACTCTTGGTGAACGCGGACACTCCGGCGTTGTACGCCGAATAGACCGCGCTGCCGGGGATGCCGCGGAATGCCTCCACGGTCGACACGTTCACGATGCTGCCGCCGCCCGCGGCGATCATGCCGGGTAGCAGCGCGTGCGTGACGGCGAACACGTGCCAGAGATTCAGTTCGTGCAGACGCCGCCACTGCTCCGGGGGGCTCTTGGCGAAGAACGACTTCGCGGGGCGGAAGTCGCCGACGTTGTTGACGAGCACGTCGGCGTGGCCGTGCGCGGACGCGACGTGTGCCGCCAGGCGGGCGACGGTGTCGTCGAGGGTGATGTCGCCGAGGAGCACCGTGCATCGGCCGCCGCGTTCGGTGATCTCCGCGGCCGTCGCGTCGGCGGCCGCCGCGTCGATGTCCACGAGCACGACGTGGTCGCCGTCTCGGGCGAAGCGGCGGCTGATTCCGCCGCCGATCCCGAGCGCGCCGCCCGTGACGACGACGGCGCGCGGATGCCGGTGCGGAATCTCGTCGTGACTCATGCAACAAACCTAGCATTTGGTTGGTAGGATGGACAGGGCGATGCGCCGGAGCATCGCGCAGAGGAGGTCGGATGAGCCTGGTCTTGGATTTCTCAGGCAAGGTCGTCGCCGTCACCGGCGGCGGACGAGGCGTCGGCCGGGGCGTGGTCGAGGCCTTCCTCGATGCGGGCGCCGAAGTCGAGTTCTGCGGTCGATCAGAACCCGAGAGCCTTCCAGAGCGAGCCGGTCGCACCGCGCGCTTCTGTGCCGTCGATGTGCGCGATGCCGCGCAGAATGAGGCCTGGATCGCCGACCTGGTCCAGCGGCACGGGCGACTGGATGTCCTCGTCAACAACGTCGGCGGATCCCCCTTCGGTCGTTTCGAGGAAGGATCCGCCCGCTACTTCCAGGCCGTCACGGAGATCAACTTCCTCTCTGCCGCCGTCGCCATGCGCGCCGCATTCGGGCCGTTGCGGGTCACATCGGGCAGCGTGATCAATATCACCTCGATCAGCGCGCGTCGGCCCAGCCCCGGCACCGCGGTGTACGGCGCCGCGAAGGCCGCGCTCGAGAGCCTCACGCGCAGCCTCGGCGTCGAGTGGGCGCCGGAGGTGCGTGTCAACGCCGTCAGCAGCGGCCTGGTGCACACCGAGAGCGCGGCCGGCCACTACGGCACGTCCACCCAGTACGAGCAGGTCGCGCGCACGATCCCTCGCGGACGGATGGCCTCTCCGCGCGAGCTCGGCGACGTCTGCGTCATGCTCGCCTCACCACTCTCGGCGCACGTGACGGGGGCCGTACTGGCCGTCGACGGCGGCGGCGAGTGGCCCGCATTCCTCGCCCACACACCGAATGCGGACATCGTGCGGCAGGCCGACCGCGCCACTACCAACGGAGGAGCTACATCATGACCGAAGCCGTCATCGTCTCGGCCGCACGATCGCCGATCGGACGTGCCTTCAAGGGAAGCCTCAAGGACATGCGCGGCGACGACTTGGCCACGCAGATGATCCAGGCCGCGTTGGATGCGGCACCGGGGCTGGACCCGAACGAGATCGTCGACCTCATGATGGGGTGCGCACAGCCCGCGGGGCAACAGGGTTACAACATCGGACGCATGGTCGCTCTTCAGCTGGGCTGGGATGGCGTGCCGGGCACCACAGTGAACCGCTACTGCGCCTCGTCACTGCAGACCACGCGGATGGCCTTCCACGCGATCAAGGCGGGAGAGGGCGATGTGTTCCTCTCCGCCGGAGTCGAAGCGATCTCGCAGTACGCCGCAGGCAAGTCCGACGGGATGCCGGACACCAAGAACCCGCGATGGGCCGATGCTGCCCTGCGCACGGCACGGCAGGCCGAGGACCCGTCCTTCGTGTGGTCGGACCCGCGTGAGCACGGCGAGCTCGCCGACATCTACATCTCGATGGGCGAGACGGCCGAGAACGTGGCATCTGTGCGCGGTATCTCGCGTCAGGCCCAGGACGAGTGGGCGGTGATCAGCCAGAATCGTGCCGAGGCGGCGATCGCCCGCGGGTTCTTCGAGACTGACATCACGCCCGTTCGGCTTGCCGACGGCACTCTGGTGACGAGAGATGACGGTCCGCGTGCGGGGGTTACGCTCGACAGCGTCAGCGGTATGAAGCCGGTCTTCCGCCCGCACGGCACCGTGACGGCGGCGAACTGCTGCCCCCTGAACGACGGAGCGGCGGCTCTCGTGATCATGAGCGACACCCGCGCCGCGGAGCTGGGGCTCACCCCGCTGGCGCGGATCGTCTCCACGGGCGTGTCGGCGCTGTCGGCCGAGATCATGGGTCTCGGGCCCGTCGAGGCGGTGCAGCGCGCGCTCGCCGGCGCGCGGATGAGCATCGGCGACATCGACATGCTCGAGATCAACGAGGCCTTCGCGGCGCAGGTCATCCCCTCTATCGACGACATCGGCATCGACGCCGACCGTGTCAACGTCAACGGGGGGGCGATCGCGCTCGGTCACCCGTACGGCATGACCGGTGCGCGCATCACCACCACGATGATCAACGCCCTGCGCGAGCGCGACGAGCAGTTCGGCATCGAGACGATGTGTACGGCCGGCGGCCAGGGCATGGCGATGGTGCTCGAGCGCCTGAGCTGACCCGATCCACGGAGAAGGGCGGCCCCTCCAGGGGAGGGGCCGCCCTTGGTCTTCGCCGCGTCAGGCCTGCGCGCGCAGCGCGGACTTGAGGATCTTGCCTGGGGCGTTGCGCGGGAAGTCCTCGACGAACACGTACTCGCGGGGGACCTTGAAGTTCGCCAGCTGCGTGCGGCAGAACGCCTCCAGTTCCTCACCGTCCGGCCGGGGCTCGACGCCGCTGAGGAGCAGGACGTAGGCGCGTCCGACCGTGCCCAGGCGTGGATCGTCGACGCCGATCACGGCGGACTCGTTGACGGCCGGATGGCGGCGCAGCGCGTTCTCGACCTCTGCCGGATACACGTTGAACCCGCCGACGATGTACATGTCTTTGATGCGATCGGTCACCTTCAGGCACCCGTGCTCGTCGAGTTGACCTACATCGCCCGTATGGAACCAGCCGTCGGCGTCGATCACGGCATCCGTGGCCGCCTGATCCTCGAAGTAGCCGAGCATGACGCAGTCGCCGCGCAGCAGGATCTCGCCGTCGACATCGATCCCCGCGTCTGCGCCGTTCTCGTCCACGACGCGGATCTCGGTGCCCGCTACGGCCGGGCCCGTCGTCTGCGCTGCGTGCTCGAGAGACTCGCCCGGCCGCGACATCGTGGCCACGACGCACTCGGTCAGCCCGTAGGCCTGGGCCACGCGGCTGAACCCGAGCACGTTCACCATGTCGTGGAACAGCGTCGCGGGCGCCGCGGTGGCCCCGGCGATGGAGAACCGCAGGGAGGTCAGGTCATAGTCCTTCAGATGCGGGTGATCCAGCAGCGACGTGAAGATCGTCGGCACCCCGGGGAGCACCGTGATGCGCGCGGACTGGATGAGCTCGAGCAGTGCATCGGTGGTGAACACGGCCAGAGGGTAGATCGTCGCGCCGGCCAGCAGCGAGGCGATCATCCCGGCCTTGTACCCGAAGCCGTGGAAGAACGGATTGACGACGGCGTAGCGATCCTCCGCGACGAGATCGGCGCCGAGGGCCCAGGCGCGGGCCACGGCGAGCGTCTGCCGGTGCGCGGTGAGCACGCCCTTCGGCACACCGGTCGTACCTGACGTGAAGAGCACATCCATGACGTCGTCCTGGCTCACGGCGGCCGCGGCCTCCGTGACCCGTTGATCGTCGACCAGTGCACCGTCCGCGAGGAACGCAGCCCACGAGATCACCGGCGCCTGGACGTCATCGTCAAGGGTGATCAGGGTGCGGAGGTGGGGGAGTCCGGGAAGGACGGTTCCGTCGGATCCGTGATCGGCCGCGGCGGTGCGCAGCGAGCCGCTGTACGACTTGCCGAGGAAGCCGTCTGCGAGCACGAGGCCCGTCGCCCGGGAACGCGCGAGGATCTCGGCGGCCTCGTGGTCCGTGTAGCGCGTGTTCAGCGGCACCACGGCGATGCCGATGTACTGCGCGCCCAGCATCGCGAGGATGAATTCGTAGCGGTTCGGGGCCCATAGGCCGAGGCGGTCGCCCGGCACGATGCCCTGGGCGAGGTATCCGCGGGCGACAGCTCTGACGCGGGCGTGCAGGTCGGCATAGCTGATCGTGACCTTGCCGTCGACGATCGCCGGATGCGCGGCGAGCTGCTCCGCCTTCTCGGCGAGCAGCGCCGGAACCGTGGTGGCGTTCGAGACGGTCATGGTGGTCCACTCCAAGCTCATTCGTACTCTCCGATGCGGTTCTCGAGAAGGGGCGACGGAGCCCGGGTCAATCTGCGACCTCACGCGTGCGGGTGCCGTGCGGGTCGAGCACGTCGCGGATGAGGTGCAGCTCGTTGGCATCGGGGATGCGGGTGCGGGGAGCGCTCTGGAAGTCGACGGGGAAGCCGGTCGCCGCCACAACGTCTTGCGGGTCGATCCCGGGGTGAATCGAGCGGACCCTCACCGTGCCGTTGTCGGCGTAGTCGAGCACCGCGAGGTTCGTGATGATCACGCCCAGCTGATGGTGCCTCATGCCAGCGGCCCTGGCGCGATCGTTGCCGACGCCCGAAACCATGTCGACAGTCTCCACGAAGATGCGTGCGCTGTGTCGTGACACCCAGTAGTCGACCCGATGATTGGCTGTGTTCCCGGGCACTCCGCGCACGCCGATGAGCTGGCGGGTCGGTCGTGCCCAGTCGCCGATCAGCGAGATGTTCTGGTTGCCGTTTCGATCGATCTGGCTCGCGCCCATCATGCTCTGCCGGCGCCCGCTGGCCACGATGTCGAAGATGCGGCGGAACGGTGCCCATCCCTCGATCGCTGGAGGTGCTGCATCGGCGTCTCCCGGGGTTGGCGGCTCGCTCTGAAAGAGCGCCTCCCCGTCGCTGAGCACGAGATCGGGAGCCGTCGTGAGTTTGGCCAGACGTGCTCCGAGCGTCGGGATGATGCCCACGGCGTGGGCGAGCACTTCGCCCGATTCGCGGTAGGTGTCGGCGCAGGCCGCGATGCAGATCTCGGCGATGGTGGCGTCGGTGCTCATGACTCTCCTTGTTCGGCGTGGAAGCGTGCCACGGCCCCCCGATACCCGGCCTCGTCGGTCTGCAGGAACGTCCGCTCGAACGCGGCCCACAGCTCGGGATCTTTCGCCGCTGCGGCGTAGTGGCGCTGGAACGGCTCGTCTCGCTCGTAGTCGGGCGCGCAGGTGGTGAAGTGGGCTCCTCCCGGCGCCTCGACGACCGCGGACGCATACATCCTGCTGAACAGCAGCGTGTGGAAGCTGCCCTCGGAGAGGAGCTCCGCGGTCGGGACGATCCGCTCGGCCGACACGATCGTGCGTGCGGCGGCCATCGCGAAGAGGTCGTCGAAGTACGGATCCGGTCCAAGGTACTGGGCGTTGCCCTGCGCATCGGCGCGATTGAGATGCACGAGCGCGACGTCGATGTCGAACGCGGGCATCGCGACGTACTCCTCCTCGGAGTAGGGTGAGCGGACGGTCCTCAGGTGCGGGTTCGCCGTCATCACGTCGGATCCGATCCCCGCTCGCGTGGGGAGGAAGTCGAGACGTGCGCCGGCTGCGCGCAGACCCAGGACGAACATGCCCTCGTCGTACTCCTCGACCTCCAGCTCGCCGCGCTCGCGGGTCCTGGTGAAGTGGGGGTCGAGGGCGATGCTGTCCAGAGACACGAAGCCGTAGACGAGGCGGCGGATGCGCCCTGCTGCGGCGAGCAGCCCGACGTCCGGCCCGCCGAAGGCCACGACAGTGAGGTCCGTGAGGTCGTCGCGCCGCAGTATCTCGCGTACGAGCGCCATGGGCTTGCGCCGCGAGCCCCAGCCGCCGATCCCGATGGTCATGCCGCTCTCGAGACTCGACACGGCCTCTTCCAGCGCCACCCGCTTGTCTGCCATCCCCGCTCCTTTGCGCGAAACGCTAACCTAGCGCTTGTTTGGGAATCACAGTAGCATGCGGGGAGAGTCGAGAGCGAAGGAGCTGGAGATGGGGACCCGGACGATGGCCGGTCATGTGATCGTGACCGGTGGTGCGAGCGGCATCGGCGCCGCGGTGGTGCGTAATCTGCGGGATCGCGGTCTGGCGGTGAGCGTGTTCGACCTGCATCCGCCCGACCGGGACGACGTGCACAGCGACCTCGTCGACCTGCGCGATGACGCCGCCGTCGACCGAGCCGTCGCTGCGGCCTGGCGACGGGGCCCGGTGGGCGGAGTCGTCGCCTGCCACGGCATCCGCGGTGCGTACGTGCCCGCGCTCGAGATGGACGTGGCCCGGCTACGGGAGCAGTTCGAGGTGCATGTCGTCGGCAGCTTCAGCGTGGCGCGGGCGGTCGTACGCAGGCTCGACGGTGCACCGGGGTCTATCGTTCTCATCTCCTCGACGACCGCGTACCGCGGCTGGGCGAATCAGGTAGATTACGGCACCGCGAAGGCGGCCGAGCGTCAGCTCATGGAGAATCTGGCGGTCGAGTGGGCGCCGCTCGGCGTGCGCGTCAACGCTATCGCGCCTGGGCACACCCGAACGCCGATGGTCGAGAGCCTCATCGCCGGCGGCTACGACATCGGCGACGCCGAGCGGCGCACCCCCCGCGGAACGCTGGCGGCACCGGAGGAGATCGCGGAGGCGGTGGCCTGGATGCTGTGCGATGCGTCGCATGTGATCGGGCAATGCCTCCCCGTCGACGGGGGCTGGACGGTGGTCGGGAAATGATCGCGACACGCCCGGTCGGAGACCTTCACGTGTCGGCGATCGGCATGGGAGCCATGACGATCACGCAGCGCCCCGACGCTGACGTCGCGCAGGGCGTGCGTGCCGTGCACGCCGCGGTCGAGGCGGGCATCACGCTCTTCGACACCGCAGACGCCTACGGCCCGTCCGGCGAGATGGGCGTGAATGAACGGGCGCTGATCGCCGCCTTGCGGGAGCACCCCGATGCGCTCGAGCGAGTGATCATCGCGACCAAGGGCGGTCATACTCGGGGGCCTGAAGCGACCTGGGGGATCGACGGATCGCCCGAGTATCTCGCCCGGGCCGCTCGGGAGTCGGCCCAACGTCTGGGACTCGATGCCCTGCCGCTGTTCCAGCATCACAGACCGGATCCGAGGGTTCCCTACGCGGAATCGATGGGCGCGTTGCGACAGCTCGTCGAGGACGGTGTCGTGCAGCGCCTGGGGGTCTCGAACGTGGGCGTCGACCAGCTGCAAGTCGCGATCGACATCCTCGGAGCGCATCTGGTGAGCGTGCAGAATGAATATTCGCTGCCGCAGCGAGCCAGTGAGCCTGTGCTGCGCCTGTGCGAGGAGCGCGGGCTGGCGTTTTTCGCCTGGGGTCCGCTCGGTGGGCGTGCAGCGGCCAAGAGCATCGCGGACGCTTCCGCGGCCCTATCTGGCGTCGCCTCGCGCTACGGCGCAAGCCCGCAGAGGATCGCGCTGGCCTGGCTGCTCGGGCGCAGTCCCGCGATGATCCCCATTCCGGGCGCGAGTCGCCCGGAGAGCGTGCGCGATTCGGCGATGTCGCCGAGCTTGATGCTCGACGACGAGGACCGGCGGATGCTCGACGGGGTCGTTCAGTGAGGCATCTGCAGCAGCTCGACTCTGACGTCGTCCGGGCCGAGCAGGTACACGTAGCGCCACGACAGCATGGGGCCCGCAGTCGCCGACTGCACCGCCGACTGCGCGCGGTAACCGAGCGAGGCCGCGCGCCCGAGCACCGCCTCGATGTCGTCGACCACGATCGCGGGATGCGCCGCCCCGATGTGCCCGGTGTCGGGGTCGTTGCGCGGCGCGTCGGCGCCGCGGTACTCCGCGAGCTCGAGCAGGATGCCGTCGTCCAGCTGCACGAAGGTCAGGACGACCTCGACGCCGGGATGCCCGGTGGCTGCATCCACGGCAGGACCGCTCTTGACGAGGGGGCCGATCACCGTTCCGCCTCCGACCGCGGTGTAGAAGTCGACGGCGCGTTCGGTGTCGCTGACCGTGATGCCGATGTGATGCAACCTCGTCATCTGCTCTCCAAACTAGCGCTTGTTTGATAACTATCTCGGAGGAATGCCATGAATGCAACGCCCGTCATCGACCTCACAGGCCGTGTGGCCGTCATCACAGGCGCCGCCGGTGGGCAGGGACGCTCGCATGCCGCGCTTTTTCACAAGCTCGGTGCGGATCTCGTGCTGACGGATCTCGACGGCGACGCCGCACGCGCGTGCGCGTCGGAATTCGGCGATCGCGCCATCGGCCTGGAGCATGATGTCTCGTCCTCCGCGGCATGGGCGCGCGTGGCGGCGGCCGCCCAGGAGAGATTCGGGCGCGTCGATGTGCTGGTCAACAACGCGGGCTTCTGCCCTGACGGCCCGCTCGCCGCGACACCGGAGCGCGTCATCCGCCTCACCCTCGATGTGAACCTGGTCGGCCCGATGCTGGGCGTGCAGGCCGTGCTTCCGCTGATGGGTCAGGGTGGCTCGATCGTCAACATCGCCTCCACCGCCGGGGTGACCGGATTTGCGAATCGGGTGCCGTATGCGGCGTCGAAGTGGGGATTGCGCGGTGTCTCGCACTCGCTGGCGCGCGAGCTCGCCGGCACCGGCATCCGGGTGAACACCGTGTGCCCAGGTGCCGTCGACACGCCCATGATCACCGAGGACACCCGCGCAGGGGTCGGCTTCATCTCACGCATCCCGATCCCGCGTGCCGGGCGCCCCGAGGAGATCTCGAATCTCGTCGCCTACCTCGCCAGCCCGGCGAGCAGCTACTGCACCGGCGGCGACTTCGTGATCGACGGCGGACAGGTCTCCTGATGCCCTGTTACGCCTTCGACGGTGTGGTGCCGGTGGTCGACCTGACGGCATTCGTGCACGAGTCGGCCAGCCTGATCGGCGACGTGATCATCGGACCCGGCTGCTACATCGGACCCTTCGCGAGTCTGCGCGGTGACTTCGGTCGGATCACCGTCGGGGAGGGGGCGAACGTGCAGGATTCGTGTGTGATCCACGCCTTCCCAGGAGCGGACGCTGTGCTGGAGCCGAACAGCCACGTCGGTCACGGCGCGGTGCTGCACGGCTGCCGGATCGGCTCCTACGTGCTGGTCGGGATCGGCGCGACGGTGCTTGACGGTGCCGACATCGGCGCCGACTCGCTGATCGGGGCGGGGGCCCTTGTGACGGCGGGTACGATCGTGCCGCCTGGGTCCAAGGTGCTGGGCGCTCCGGCCAGGGTGATCGGGCCCCTCGACGCGCAGGCGCTGGAGTGGAAGCGCAACGGCGTGCGCACCTACCAGGCACTCGCGCGGCGCAGCCTCGAGACGCTGCGCAGCACTGAGCCATTGATCGCCGTCGAGGCTGTGCGGCGGCGCACGTCCTGGTCGCCGGACACGGCGACGCCGCTGCATGTGCAGCGCGGGGAGTCGGCGGGCGGCGCCAGATGACGGGTTTCGACGACTGGTACGCCATCACCCGGCTGATCACGCAGTACGGCAGGTTGGCCGATCAGCGCCGCATGACGGAGATGGCAGAGCTGTTCACCCCGGACGGGCGGATGCTCATGTTCCGCGCGCGGACCGCCGCACCCGCCGAAGCACCGCAGGGTACCGCGGAGCTGATCGAGGCGTTCGGTGCGCTCACGGCCTTCTCGGCGACCAGCCATGTGCTATCCCCGAGCGAAGTCCTCGTCGACGGGGATGCCGCACAGGCGCACACCTACTGCATGTCGCACCACATCCGGGACACTCCCGACGGCAGAGTGCGCTTCACGCTTGCGGATCGTTACGAGGACGCCCTCATCAGGGTCGGTGAGCGCTGGCGCTTTCAGGAGCGTCGCAAGTACACCGACTGGACCGAGTCCGCCCCGCTCAAGCGCTGACGCAGGGCGGGGCGGACCCGTGTCAGTGCCTGGCGAGCGCCCAGCTCTCGGCGCGGTGGCGCTCTTCGCGGGCGGTCCCGAAAAGCTCGCCCAGGGCGTGCGCCCGCTTGAAGATCAGATGCGCGTCGTGCTCCCAGGTGATCGCGATGCCGCCGTGCAGCTGGATGGTCTCGGCGGCCACGTGCTGCAGCGCCTCGCTGCAGACGACCTTGGCGGTGGCGCTGAGTGCGAATCGATCGGCATCGCCCGCGGCCAGCGCTGCGGATGCGGCGCGCGAGGCCGTGCGGGCGATCTCGGTCTGCACGTGCATGTCCGCCAGGCGGTGCTTGACGGCCTGGAAGGATCCGATCGGACGACCGAACTGCTCGCGCTGCCGCGCGTACGCGACGGTCATGTCGAGCGCGCGCGCCGCGGTTCCCGCCTGCACGGCGGCGATCGCGCTGAGGGCGAGCGCGCGGATGGGCTCGAGCGCGGCCGGATCCGCCGGGCCCAGGGCACGCGCCGGCACCGCGTCGAAACGCAGCGTGACAAGGCGAAGGGTCTGATCCATCGTCGGGACATCCGCGCGCGCGACCGCCCCGGGCTCGGCGACCTCGAACAGACGGGGTCCCGCATCCGTCTGCGCGATGACCAGCAGCACATCCGCGATTGCCCCGTCGAGCACGAAGCCGCTGGTGCCGCTGAGCGTCCACCCCGCATCCTCCTGCGCGTGCACGTCCACCTGCGCGGGGGCGAAGCGGCCGCTCGGGTCGGCCCAGGCGAGCGCCGCGTTCGACGAGCCGTCGGCGATTGCGGGCAGCAGGCGGGCGCAGGCTTCCTCATCGCCGCTGGCGAGGATCGCCTGCGCCGCGATCGCGACCGATCCTAGGTACGGGGAGGGAGTGAGGGAGTATCCGATCTCCTCGAGCACCAGCTGCGCCTCGCGGAGCGTGAAGCCGGCGCCGCCGAACTCCTCGGGGATCGCCATCCCGGCGATCCCGACGTCTTCGCACAGGAGCCGCCAGAGATCGACGTCGTACCGCTCCGGGCGCGCCAGTGCGCGTCGCGTCGCCGGGCCGTCTGCGCGCTGCCCCAGGATGCCGCGCACGAGCGAGACGAGCTCGCGCTGATCCTCATCGGGTTCGAAAGACATCACCGCTCCTTCGGGAGGATGGCGCGGGCGATGCGCGCACGGTGGAACGCCGGGGTGCCCCAGGCCGCCGAGAGCGCGGGAGCGAGGCCGAGCCAGATCCGCAGCGTGTGCTCGCCGGTGTACCCGATCGCGCCGTGCACCTGCAGCGACGTGCGAGCCGCGCGCATCGCCGCGTCCCCTGCCGCCACCTTCGCAGCCGAGATCGCGCGATCCGCCTCCGCCTCATCGGCCCGGAGCGCCGCGTTCCACACCAGGGGGCGGGCGAAGCTCAACGCGACCTTCACATCGGCGAGCTGGTGCTTGAGCGCCTGGAACTCTCCGATCGGGTGGCCGAACTGCTCGCGGATCTTCGCGTAGGAGACGGCTTCATCGAGCATCCGCTCTCCGGCGCCGAGGACCAGGGCGGCGGCGGCCAGCGTCGCCTCGTTCAGCGCGCGATCCAGCACACCGTCGGCAAGCGGCGTCGGCTCGGACGAGGCGATCAGCCGGGAGAGGCGGCGGGTGGGGGCGAGGGAGCTCAACTCCTCGCCGACGGTCGCGAGGTGCAGCGCGCCCTCTCGCACGAGGTAGCGGTGCGAGGCGATCGCGGCATCGAGCGCTGCCGGTGCGACACCGTCGACGGCCGCGGTCGCGATCGCGCCGGCGGCGAGCTCGGCGCGCGCGTCGTCGCCGACGAGAGCGGGCAGCAGCGCCACCGTCTCGATGTACGGCCCTGGCACGCCGTGATATCCCAGACGCTCGAACACCACGACCAGGTCGCTCGCCGTGCCGCCGAAGCCGCCGAACTCCTCGTCCACGCGCAGTCCGAGCAGCCCGAGCTCGGCGAACTGCCGCCACAGGGCGAGTCCGGCCGCGGTGTCGCCATCGGCCCAGCTCCGGGCGATGTCGGCACCGCCGGCGCCCTCGACGATCTCGTCGATCGCCTCAGCGAACGAGACCTGTTCTTCCGTGGGCAGGAACCTCATCACGCTCGCCTTCCGTCTGCACCGCGGGGCAGGGACAGGATCCGCTCCGCGATGATGTTGCGCTGGATCTCGTTGGTGCCCGCGTAGATGGGGCCCGCGAGAGAGAACTGGTAGTCGTCGACCCAGCGGCCTTCGTCGACGGCCGACGCGCCGCGGAGCTCGCCCTCGGGGCCGAGGATGCGCAGAGCCGTTTCGTGGATGCGCACGTCGAGCTCCGACCAGAACACCTTGTTGATGCTGCCCTCGGCACCCACGGAGCCTCCGTCGAGCAGGGTGCTGACCGTCTGCCAGGTGAACAGCCGATATGCCTCGGCGCCGATCCAGGCGTCCACGACCGCGTCGACCTCGCTGGGGGAGGGGCGCGCGGACTGCAGCGCGATCAGCCGGTCGGCCGCGGCGAGGAAGCGTCCGGGGGCGCGCAGCGAAAGGCCGCGCTCGTTGCCGGCGGTGCTCATCGCCACCCGCCAGCCGTCGCCGGGGGCGCCCAGCACGTCCTCGTCCGGTACGAACACGTCGTCGAAGAAGATCTCGGCGAACCCGGTCGTGCCGTCCAGCTGCGCGATCCCGCGCACCGTGATGCCCGCGGAGTCCATCGGGAAAAGGAAGTAGGTGAGGCCGCGGTGCCGCTGCGCCTCGGGGTCGGACCGGAAGAGCCCGAAGCCGCGATCGGCCCACACCGCGCGGGAGCTCCAGATCTTCTGGCCGTTGAGCACCCAGCCGCCGCGCTCGTCGTCGCGTCGTGCCGTGCTGCGGATGGCCGCGAGATCGCTGCCCGCGCCCGGCTCGGACCAGGCCTGCGCCCAGATCAGCGAGCCGTCGGTCATCGGACGCAGGAACCGCTCGTGCTGGTCGGGGGTCCCGTGCTCGAACAGGATAGGGGCGAGCAGCGAGATGCCGTTCTGCGCCACCCTCGTCGGGGCCCCGGCGCGGTAGTACTCCTCCTCGAACAGTACCCATTCCGCGATGCCGACGTCGCGGCCGCCGTACTGTTCGGGCCAGGACACGACCGACCAGCGGCCTGCGGCCAGCGTCGCCTCCCAGTCCCGGTGTGCGGCGAAGCCCTCCGCGGTGTCCATGGAGGGCAGCAGTGGCTGCGGCACGTTCTCGGCCAGCCACGCACGCGCCTCGGCGGCGAACGCCTGCTGCTCCGGGGTCAGATCCAGGTTCATTTGCGAGCCCCCTGTGCGGTGTCGGCCTTGATGGTGCGCACATCGACTCCGCCGAGGGAGTCGCCGCCGACCTCGGCGTTGTGCGCGTGCGCGGCGTGATGCAGCCCGAACACGGAATCCATTCCGGCGCGCATGCCCTGCAGATCCTCGGCCTGGTTCACGGCCTTCTTCGTCAGCGCGAGGCCCAGTCGTGGCATCCTTCCGATGCGCTCGGCGAGCTCCAGCGTGCGCTCTTCGAGTTCGGCGAGCGGGACCACGTGGTTGACCATGCCCAGTTCGTGCGCGCGGGTCGCCGGCATCCGGTCGCCCGTGTAGAGCATCTCCTTCGCCGCGCGCGGATTGGTCACCCACGGGTGGGCGAAGAACTCGACGCCCGGGATGCCCATCGAGACGACGGGATCCTGGAAGAACGCGTCGTCGGCCGCGACGATGAAGTCGCAGGACCAGGCGAGCATCAGGCCGCCCGCGATGCAGGCGCCCTGCACCATCGCGATCACGGGCTTGGGGATCTCGCGCCAGCGCCGGCACATGCCCAGATACACCTCGGACTCCCGGGCGAAGCGCGCGTCCACGCCCTGTGCGCCCACGTGGTCCCACCAGATCACGGCCTTGCGCTCGAAGGTCTGGTCGACGTCGCGCTCGGGGGTGCCGATGTCGTGACCCGCGCAGAAATGACGCCCGTTGCCGCCGAGCACGATGACCTTCACCTGGTCGTCGTCGACGGCGCGGGTGAAGGCGGCATCGAGGGCATAGGTGACGCGGGAGTTCTGCGCGTTGCGATACTGAGGGCGGTTCAACCGGATGATCGCGGTCGAACCGCTCATCTCGTACGTGACCACGGCGTCGGCAGATTCGACGGTCATGACGGTTCCTCTCTGAACTCGAGCAAGGCACCAAACAATCGCTTGGTTTGTTGATACTATACGTGAACCGAATGCCGAAGACCATGACTCGATGAGGAGCACAGATGGACGGGATGCCGCGCGACGCGGATGAGCAGTTCCGCGCCGAGATCCGCCAGTGGCTGGAGGAGAACCTCGCCGGACGCTTCGCCGACCTGCGCGGGCGGGGCGGATCCGGTCGCGAGCATGAGGACTTCGAGGCCCGCCTGGAATGGAACCGGCACATGGCCGCGGCCGGCTGGACCTGCGTGGCGTGGCCGATCGAGTACGGCGGACGCGGGCTCGGCATCCAGCAGCAGGTGATCTTCCATGAGGAGTACGCCAGGGCGGCTGCGCCGGCCCGGGTCAATCATCTCGGCGAGGAACTCGTCGGTCCCACGCTGATCGCGTACGGCACCGAGGAGCAGAAGGCGCGTTTTCTTCCCCGCATCGTCGCCGTCGAGGAGCTGTGGTGCCAGGGGTACTCCGAGCCCGGTGCCGGATCCGATCTCGCGGCGGTGTCGACCAAGGCCGTTCTCGACGGCGACGAGTGGTCGATCACGGGCCAGAAGGTGTGGACCTCGCTCGCGCAGCAGGCGGACTGGTGCTTCGTGATCGCGCGCACCGTCCCGGGATCCGTGCGGCATCAGGGCCTGTCCTACCTGCTGGTGCCGATGGCGCAGCCCGGCGTCGAGGTGCGCCCGATCCTGCAGCTGACCGCGACCAGCGAGTTCAACGAGGTGTTCTTCGACGGGGCCCGCACCGCCGCGGGCAACGTCGTCGGCGGCGAGGGCAACGGCTTCAAGGTCGCCATGGCGACGCTCGGGTTCGAACGCGGCGTGTCGACCCTGGCGCAGCAGATCGCCTTCCGCCGGGAGCTGGATGTGGTGATCGAGACGGCCCGGCGCACGGGTGCGATCGAGGACGCTGTCATCCGCGACCGCCTGGTGCGCGCTCGCATGGAGCTGGAGACGATTCGGCAGCATGCGCTGCGCACTCTGGGCGGCCAGCAGGATGACGGAGCCTCGGTCGCGAAGCTGCTGTGGGCGAACTGGCACCGCTCCCTGGGCGAGCTCGCGATGGAGGTCGCCGGTCCCGACGCGCTGCGGGTCGGCTCCGACTACGAACTCGACGATCTGCAGACGCTCTTTCTGTTCAGTCGTGCGGACACGATCTACGGCGGATCGGATGAGATCCAGCGCAATGTCATCGCCGAGCGCGTGCTCGGCCTTCCCAGAGAGGCCCGCCCATGAGCGCCACCGCACCGGAGTATGTTGAAGGCCACGGTCTGCTGACCGGGAAGAACATCGTCATCACCGCCGCCGCCGGGGCCGGCATCGGCCAGGCCGCTGCGGTCCGCTGCCTCGAGGAGGGGGCCGCCGTCGTCGTTCTGGGAGACACGCATGCCGGTCGCCTCGCCGAGGCGCAGCAGGAGCTCGGCGGGCGCTTCGGACGCGAGCGGGTGCGAACGGCCGTGTGCGACGTGACGGACGAGGGGCAGATCACCGCCTTCCTCGACTTCGCCGAGGAGGCGGGGCCCATCGACGTGATGATCAACAACGCCGGTCTCGGCGGGTCGGTGTCGATCCTCGACATGACCGATGAGCAGTGGGGCAAGGTGCTCGATGTGACGCTCACCGGCACGTTCCGCTGCCTGCGCGCCGTCGGGCGGCGAATGGTCGCGGCCGGCACGGCCGGGGCGATCGTCAACAACGCCTCGGTCATCGGCTGGCGCGCCCAGGGCGATCAGGCGCACTACGCCGCCGCCAAGGCGGGAGTCATGGCGCTCACCCGCAGCGCCGCGATGGACCTCGCCTCCCACGGGATCCGCGTCAACGCGGTGTCCCCGTCGCTCGCGATGCACCCGTTCCTCGAGAAGGTCACCACGCCGGAGCTGCTGAAGCAGCTCACCTCCCGCGAGGCGTTCGGCCGGGCGGCCGAACCCTGGGAGGTCGCCAACGTCATGGTGTTCCTCGCGAGCGGGTACTCCTCTTACATGACCGGCGAGGTCGTGTCCGTCAGCAGTCAGCACGCGTGAGTTCAGAGAGAAGGAAGAACATGGCAGAGGCATACATCGTCGACGCGGTACGTTCGCCGGTCGGAAGGCGCGGCGGCTCGCTGTCGAAGATCCATCCCGCCGACCTCGGTGCGCACAGCCTGAAGGCGCTCGTCGAACGCACGGGCATCGACCCCGGCGCTCTCGACGACGTCATCATCGGCGCGACCGACACCATCGGCGGCCAGTCCGGCAACGTCGGCCGTTCCACCCTGCTGGTGGCCGGATTCCCCGAGCACGTGCCGGGGGTGACCATCGACCGCCAGTGCGGATCGAGCCAGCAGGCGGTGCATTTCGCCGCGCAGGCCGTGATGAGCGGCACGAACGACCTGGTGATCGCCGGCGGCCTGCAGAACATGTCGCAGCTGCCGATCTCCTCGGCCATGGTGGCCGGTGAGGCCTACGGCTTCACGACCCCGTTCGCCGAGTCGCCGGGGTGGCAGGCGCGCTATCCGGACCAGGAGATCTCGCAGTTCGTCGGCGCCGAACTGATCGCCGAGAAGTGGGACATCTCACGCGAGGAGATGGAGCAGTTCGCCCTGGAGAGTCACCAGCGCGCCGCCATCGCGCAGGACGAGGGGCGCTTCGCGAACGAGATCGCACCGCTGAACGGTCTCACCGCGGACGAAGGCGTACGGCGCGACACCTCGCTGGAGAGGATGGCGGGCCTCGCCACGCTGACTCCCGGGGGGCGGCTGACCGCGGCCGTGGCCTCGCAGATCAGCGACGCCTCGAGCGCTGTGCTCATCGCCAGCGCGCAGGCCGTGAAGGTTCACGGCCTCACCCCGCGGGCCCGCATCCACCACATGTCGGTGCGCGGCGACAGTCCGGTCTTCATGCTCACGGCACCCATCCCGGCGACCCGGTACGCGATGGAGCGCTCGGGGATGTCGCTGTCCGACATCGATCTGTTCGAGGTCAACGAGGCGTTCGCCTCCGTCGTGCTCGCCTGGATGCGCGAGACCGGCGTCCCGCGCGAGAAGGTCAACGTCAACGGCGGCGGCATCGCGCTCGGGCACCCGATCGGGGCGACGGGCACCCGCCTCATGACGACCATGCTCAACGAGCTCGAGCGCACCGGCGGCCGGTACGGTCTGCAGACGATGTGCGAGGGCGGCGGGCTCGCGAACGTGACGATCATCGAGCGCCTCTGATCCGCATCGGGATCAAGAAGGGGCGGCTCCTGAGGGGGTCGTCCCTTCTCGTCGGTCGCGGCGGCGGTCGTGGCGGTGGTCGTGGCGCGCGACTCGACGGCGGGGACGGGTCAGTCGCGGAGGCAGGAGGCGGCGGCGCGCAGGTGCCGCACGGCATCCTGCACCACGCGGTCGACCAGCTGCTCGCAGCTGGGCAGGTCGTCGATCATGCCGACGACCTGGCCGGCCGCGAGCATGCCGGCCTGGGTGTCGCCGTCGACGAGCCCTGCCTTCAGTAGCATGGGGGTGTTGGCGGCGAGGGTCATCTGCGCCCAGGAACGGCCGGTGGACCTCTTCATCGAGAGTGCGTCCTTCGCCAGTTCGAACCAGCTCATGCCCGACATCTTCTTGAACGCCAGCGAGCGGCGCATCGTCGGCAGAAGCCGGCCGAGCGCGCCTCCGTGCTCGAGGCCCTCGACGAACTCGGTGCGCAGCAGGCGGTGCGGCATGCCGTCGGCCTTGCGGGTGACGACCGTGCCGTCGAGCCCGAAGTCGAGGTAGCGCTGCTTGATGGCTGCGGGGACCGCGCTGTCGTTGGTGAGCAGGAAGCGCGTGCCCATGCCGACGCCGGCGGCACCGTAGGCGAGGGCGGCGGCCAGGCCGCGTCCGTCGTGGAATCCGCCGGCGGCGATGACGGGGATGTCGACGGCCGCGACCACCGAGGGGAGCAGGATCGAGGTGGGCACGGATCCGGTGTGCCCGCCGCCCTCGCCGCCCTGCACCATCACGGCGTCCGCACCCCAGGCGGCGACCTTTTCGGCATGGCGTACGGCACCGATCGACGGGATCACGACGATGCCGTTGTCCTTGAGTCGCTCGATCAGTTCGCGGCGGGGGGCGAGCGCGAAGCTCGCGACCTTCACCCCGTGGCGGATCAGCAGTTCGACGCGCTGGGCCGCATCTCCCGCATCCGCCCGCAGGTTCACGCCGAACGGGCGATCTGTCCGCTCGGCGACCTCGATGATCTGCTTCTCCAGCTCTTCGCAGGTCATGGTCGCCGAGGCGAGGATGCCGAGGGCGCCGGCCCGCGCTGTCGCCGTCACCAGCCGCGCGCCGGCCACCCACCCCATGCCGGTCTGCACGATCGGGTGGTCGATGCCGGTGAGGCGGGTGAGCGGGGTGGAGAGCAGCGGGGGAGTGGTCATGATGCGCACACCTCTCTGTGTGTCGTGCGACCCCGCGTCACGGATGCCGCGAGGATGAGTGTATCACTTGCCCTAGCGTTTGCTTGGTAGATAGGATGGCGCCATCGCGTGTCTGCGGTGTCTCAAAGGAGAGTCGAACATGGCAGGAATTCTTGACGGACGTGTCGCCGTCGTCACCGGCGCGGGGCGCGGCCTGGGTAGGGAGCATGCGCTCGAACTCGCGCGTCACGGTGCGAAGGTGGTCGTGAACGACCTGGGGACGACCCTGGACGGGGCGGGGGTGTCCGTCGGTCCCGCGCAGGAGGTCGTCGACATCATCCGCGGCGAGGGCGGGGAGGCCGTGGCCAACGGCGCCGACATCGCCGACTTCGTGCAGGCGGGGGATCTCATCCGTCAGGCCATCTCGACGTTCGGCCAGCTCGACATTCTCGTCAACAACGCCGGCTTCGTGCGCGACCGCATGCTCGTCAACGCGGCGGAGGACGAGTGGGACGCGGTGATCCGCGTCCATCTCAAGGGCCATTTCGCCCCCCTCCGGCATGCCGGCGCCTACTGGCGCACCGAGGCCAAGGAAGGGCGGCAGCGGATCGCCCGGGTCGTGAACACCTCGTCCGGCGCGGGCCTGCAGGGCAGCGTCGGGCAGGCGGCGTACTCCGCGGCCAAGGGCGGCATCGCCTCCCTCACTCTCGTCGCCGCCCAGGAACTCGGCCGCTATGGGGTCTTCGTCAACGCGATCGCGCCGTCGGCCCGCACCCGGATGACGCAGGGGCCCTTCGCGGACGCCATGGCCGCACCGGAGGACGGTTTCGATCGCATGGATCCGGCCAACGTCTCGCCCGTCGTCGCCTGGCTCGCGAGCGCCGACTGCAGCGTGACGGGTCGCGTGCTCGAAGTCGAGGGCGGCCGGATCTGCCTGGAGGAAGGCTGGCGTCACGGGCCGGCCCGCGAACTCGAGCGCCGCTGGTCGGCCGCCGAAGTCGGCGATGCGGTGCGCGCGCTCGCCGCCGAGGGCGCACCTTCGGAGGCGGTGTACGGCGCATGAACAGCGGTGAGTGGGCAGGCAGGGCGCTCGGCGAGCGCAAGGTCGGCTACGACGAGAAGGACGCGATGCTCTATGCGCTCGCCGTCGGGGCCTCCGCCCAGGATCTCGACCTCGTCTTCGAGGACCGCCTGCGGGTGCTGCCCACGTTCGGGCTCACTCTCTCGCAGTGGGCGCCCGACGTCCTCGCCGAGGCCGGTGCGTATGGCGACGCGGCGGTGCACGGCTCGCAGACCCTCGAGGTGCACCGGCCCCTTCCACGCTCGGGCGAGCTCACCCTGTCCGCCCGCGTCGGCGGCGTGTGGGACAAGGGCACAGCGGCCGTGTTCGAGGTCATCGTCGAATGCGACGAGTTCACCGCCATGTGGTCGCTGTTCGCGCCCGGTGGCGGAGGATTCGGCGGCGAGCGCGGACCTGCGCGGCCGCCGTCCGAACCCCGCGGGGCCGGCGCTCTCTTCGCCGTGCCGACCTTCCCGACGCAGGCGGCGCTGTACCGGCTCACCGGCGACCGTCATCACATCCACATCGATCCTGAGGCCTCGGCACGCATCGGCCAGCCGACTCCGATCCTGCAGGGGCTCTGCACCCTCGCCGCCTCCACTCTCGTGCTCGCGCGGGAGCAGGGCGCGCATCCGGCCGATCTGACCTCGCTGCAGGGCAGGTTCAGCGGACCGGTCGTTCCCGGTGACGTGCTGGAACTGGAGAGCTGGTCCGACGGCGCCTTCACGCTGCGCCGCGACGGCGCTCCGGCGATCTCCGACGGACGCGCGGTCTTCGCATGAGTCGCGTCCTCGTCGTGGGTGCGACGGGCATGATCGGCAGCCGCGTCGCCGCCGATCTCGACGCCCGCGGCGATGATGTCACCGTGATGTCGCGACGGGGCCCGTCCGACCGTGATCCGGCTGCCGTGGCCGGCTTCGCCCGCCTGATCGGCGATTACACCGATGCGGACGGCACGCCGGCCCCGCTGGAGGGCTTCGACGCCATCGTGTTCTCGGCAGGCCACGACATCCGGCACGTGCCGGCCGAGCAGGAAGACGGCGACTTCTGGGAGCGCGTGCAGGGCGGCGGCGTGCCACGATTCGCGGCCCGCGCGAAAGCGGCCGGCGTCTCCCGTTTCGTCCAGATCGGCAGCTACTACCACCAGCTGCACCCCGAATGGACCCAGCGCATCCCCTATGTGGCCGCCCGCCGCGACGCGGACGAACGCGCTCGCGCTCTCAGCGACGACGGCTTCGCCGCCATCACGCTGAACCCGCCCTCGATCGTCGGCGCCGACGAGCGAGGTCTCAGACGGTTCGCCCGCATGATCGCCTGGGTGCGCGGCGACCTCGATGAGCCCGCACTGTTCGCCCCGCCCGGAGGGACGAACTACATGTCCGTCCGCTCGCTCTCCCAGGCGGTCCAGGGAGCGCTCGATCACGGTGCGGCCGGTCGCGCGTACCTCGTCGGCGATCGCAACCTCAGCTATCGGGAGTACTTCCAGCTGCTGGCGGATGCCGCGGGCAGCGGGAACATCATCGAGGAGCGCGACGAGGAGCATCCCTTCCAGCCCGACCGGTTCATCGTGCAGGGACGCGGCACCGTCATCTCGTTCGAGCCCGACGCCGCCGAGACCGACCTGCTCGGCTACGACCGAGGGGACGTCGAGCGCGCGATCGCCGAGATCGTCGCCGGCGTCGACGCCCTGCCATGAGCACGCCGATGCACGCTAGCAACCCGATGTGCGTGAGCGGCATGGCCGCTCTGGCCTGGGAGGTTCCGGACGAGATCGCCATGTATGCGCGCACGGGTACGGATCTCGTGGGGCTGCCGACCGCGAAGGCGGCCGCCTTCGGCGTGTCCCGGCTGGCGGAGCTGCTGGATCGGCACGGACTCGGGCTCGGCTATCTCGTGCAGCCCTTCGCCGCACACCCCGAAGACCAGGAGGGGTGGACGCGGCAGCTCGCCGCGCTCGCCGCGGCGGTGCGTGATGCGCACCGGCTCGGCGCGGGTGTCGTCTACCTGACGTCGGGCCCGTCCGGGCATCTGGACTGGGAGCGTGCGGCGGACCTGTTCGCCGCACGGATCTCCCCGGTCGTGCAGCTCGCGCGGTCGCTGCGGGTCGGGCTGGCCGTCGAGAACACGATGTCGCTGCGCAGCGACATCAGCTTCACGCACACCGCGCGTGACGCCTTCGCCCTTGCCGAGAGGGCAAACATGGGAGTGTGCCTCGACCTCTACTGCTGCTGGCAGGAGCGCGGGCTCGCCGAGCTCGTCGCCGCGCAGCGGGAGCAGATCGCCATCGTGCAGGTCTCCGACTTCGTCCTCGGCACCTCGTCGTTCCCCAGCCGCTGGGTGCCCGGCGACGCGGATCTGCCGATGCAGCAGCTTCTCGCGGAGGTGCTCCGTGCCGGGTACGACGGCATCGTCGACGCCGAACTCATCGGCCCGGCGATCGAGGACGAGGGGGCGGAATCGGCATTGACCCGATCCGTCGCCTGGATGCGGTCGCAGATCGCATCCGTGAAACGACAAGACCAGAACCGACGTTAGGCAGGCAAGCATGTCGATCGAAATCAGGATGCACGACAAGGGTGTGCGCATCATCACCATGAACTATCCGCCCGTCAACGCGCTGCCGGTGCAGGGATGGTTCGATGTCGCGGCCGCGATGCGGGACGCCGGAGACGACCCCGACACCCGCGTCGTGGTGCTGCGCGCGGAGGGTCGCGGCTTCAACGCCGGCGTCGACATCAAGGAGATGCAGCGCATCACGGGCTTCAGCGGGCTGCTCGGAGCGAACCGGGGCTGCTTCCAGGCGTTCAAGGCCATCTACGAGTGCCCAGTGCCGGTGATCTCCGCGGTCAACGGCTTCTGCCTCGGAGGGGGCGTGGGTCTCGTCGGGAACTCGGACGTGATCATCGCGGCCGATGACGCCTACTTCGGAGTGCCCGAGGTCGATCGCGGAGCTCTCGGCGCGGCGACCCACCTCGCCCGCCTCGTGCCGCATCACATGCTCCGGGCGATGTACTTCTCGGCCCGCACCGTCACGGCCCAGCGCCTGCACGAGTTCGGCTCGGTCGATCAGGTCGTGCCCCGCGCCGACCTCGACGACGTCGCCCTCGCGATGGCCGGCCAGATCGCGGCGAAGGACACGCGGGTGATCCGTGCCGCCAAGGAGGCGCTCAACGGGATCGACCCGATCGACGTGAACCGCAGCTACCGGTTCGAGCAGGGATTCACGTTCGAGCTGAACCTGGCCGGCGTCGCCGACGAGCACCGCGACGAGTTCGTCGCCAGCGGGCGGACGCTGGACACGTGATGTCGGCCCTGATCCCCCTCGACGAGCTCGCGCCCCTGTTCCGTGACGGCATGACCGTCGGCATCGGCGGGTGGGGCTCCCGGCGCAAGCCGATGACGCTCGTGCGTGAACTCGTGCGCAGCGGCGTGCGGGATCTCACGGTCGTGAGCTTCGGCGGGCCGGATGTCGGGATCCTCTGCGCGAGCGGGCAGGCCTCACGGATCGTGCACGGCTTCGTGTCTCTGGACTCGATCCCGATCGATCCGCATTTCGCGGCGGCCCGTCAGAGCGGATCGGTCGCCGCGACCGAGCTCGACGAGGCCATGCTCGTCGCCGGACTTCGCGCGGCGTCCCGGCGGCTCCCGTTCGAGGTGCTGCGCAACGGGATCGGATCCGACGCGGTGGGGGAGAACCCCGAGATCCTCACGATCGTCTCTCCGTATGCCGATCGGGAGACGCTCGTGGCGATGCCGGCGATCCCGCTCGACATCGCGCTCGTCCACGTCGAGCGCGCGGACGCCGCAGGCAACGCGCAATGCCTCGGTCCGGATCCCTTCTTCGACGAATTGTTCGCCCGCGCGGCATCGCGCACGGTGGTGTCGGCGGAGCGGGTCGTCAGCACGGAGGAGCTCGCGACGGCGCATCCGTCCACCCTGATCCTGAACCGGGCGGAGACGGACGTCGTCGTCGCGGCCCCGGGCGGGTCCGGCTTCACCGCGCTGCTGCCGGAGCGTCCCCGGGATGAGGCCGCGCAGCGGGCATATGCCGACTCCGCGGCCAGTCCCGAGACACAACGGGCGTTCCTGGCAGGTTTTCTCGCGGGGGAGGCGACCTCGTGATCACGCGCGCAGAAGTGGCGGCCACTGCCTGCTCGGACCTGTTCCGGGGAGCCGGTGCCATCCTCGCGAGCTCCTTCGGCGTCATCCCGGCGATCGGGGCACGTCTGGCACGGCTCACGCATGCGCCCGCGCTGCTGCTGAGCGATGGCGACGCGACCCTGTTCGCAGACACCCCGGCCGTGGACCGCCCGTTCACGCGTCCGGAAGGGCACCTGCCGTATGCCAAGCTGTTCGAGTTGATCGCCACAGGGCGGCGCCACGTCATCATGGGGGCGCCGCAACTCGACCGCTATGGGAATCAGAACCTCTCGGCGATCGGCCGCAGGGAACGGCCGGCTCACCAGCTCGTCGGACCCCGCGGGGCGGCGACCAACACGGGCAACCACGCGACGAGCTACTTCGTGGCGAGGCACGGTCCCCGCGTGTTCGTCCCCCGGGTCGACATCGTGACCGGAGTCGGCTCCGACCGCGCGACGGAGTTCGGCCTGCGGTTCCACGACGTCCGCGCGATCGTCACGGATCTGGCGGTGCTGGATCTCTCCGGCCCCGGCGGGACCATGGCGCTGGTCAGCGTGCATCCGGGAATCGGCGTGGATGAGGTCGTGGCCGCGACCGGCTTCGCCCTGCACATCCCCGCGGTGGTGCCGGTGACGCGCGAGCCGGACGGGGGCGAGCTGCAGCTGATCCGGACCCTGCTCGATCCGAGAGGCGTACGCGAGAGAGAGCTCCCCGCGCGCTGAGCTCCGGACGACGGACGGTCGATGGCCGCGCGACCGCGTGGCCACGTTGACGCGAGCCGAGGCGATCGGTAATGTCTAAACAACCAAGCACTTGTTTGGCGCACAGCTGCGTCAGACGCCGAGGGAACCAATGGAGGTTTCAGTGAAATCACAGCGAATGCTCGCACTGGTCGGAGTTGCCGCTCTGGCCGTCTCCCTCTCCGCCTGCGCCGCAGACGACTCGCCGAGCAGCACGAGCAGTGCGACCTCGGGCGGCGAGATCGTCTTCGGCCTCGACGAGGACAGCACCGGTCCCGGCGCCTCCTACGCCACCATCGCGGGCAAGACGATCCGCATGGCGGTCAATGAGATCAACGCCGCGGGGGGCATCGGCGGCAAGAAGATCCGGATCGTCGTCGGCAACGACGAGTCGGATCCCACGAAGACCCCGACCGTGGTGCGCAAGCTCGTCGACGACGGCGCCCAGGTGCTGCTGCTCGACACCGGAAGCGGCGCCGTGCTGCAGGGCAAGTCGGTCGTGAAGCAGGCCGCCATCCCGGCCATCGCCCCCACCGCCGTCACCACCTCCGTCGCTCTCGCGCCGGACAACGAGTTCACCTACATGCTCGCCAACGGCGTCGACCAGTTCGCCAAGGCGTACTGCGGTGCGATGCAGAAGGAGGGCCACAAATCGATCGCGGTGCTGTCCGACGCCTCCCCGGCGATCAACAACATCAACAAGCTGATCATCCCGATCCTGCAGGGCTGCGTGAAGGTCCTCGCCCAGGAGACGGCGCCGGTCGACGTCGCCGACCTCACCGCGCAGGTCGCGCGCATCAAGGAGTCCGGCCCCGACGCGGTCCTGGTCTCCAGCCTCGGCGGCAACTTCGAGGTGCTCGCGCAGAACACCCTGTTCCAGCAGATGCCCGGAGTGCGGCGCTTCTCGCTCGCCTCGATCGGCAACCAGCCCGACTCGTGGAGTCGCGTCGACAAGGGCGCGCTGGCGGACGTCGTCTACATGGGCGCCCTCGACAAGGGCAACCCCAAGACGGCCGAGCTCACGAAGAAGCTGAAGAAGCTCAACGGCAACGACTACCGCCTGACGGCCTACGATGCGCAGGCCTACGACTCCGTCTACCTCATGAAGCAGGCCATCGAGGCTGCCGGCGGCGCCGACAACCCGACCGCCGTCCGAGACCAGCTCAACAAGATCAGCGGCTACAAGGCCTCGTTCGGACAGGCCGGCTTCACGCTGTCGTTCTCGGCCGACAAGCACGGGGGAGCCGACGGCCTCTGCGGTCTCGTCCTCTCCGGTTTCGACAAGAACAACCAGCCCACCGGCGCATGGCCTGAATACCAGGTCCCCTGCAAGACCAATTGACATGACTGATCCTCAGCTGTGGCTCTCGGTCCTGGAGATCGGCAGCTTCTTCGGACTCATCGCACTCGCCTACCAGCTCACGCTGATCGGTGCGGGCTTCTTCAACTTCGCGATCGGGCCGTACGCGATGGCGGCGGCGCTCGGAGCGAGCTGGCTCACGATCCAGGTGAAGATCCCCGTCGCGCTCAGCCTGCTGCTGGGTCTGGTGATCGCCGTCGCGGCGAGCGCTCTGACCGAGTTGCTGGTCGTCCGCCAGGTGCAGAAGCGGTCAGGGCGTGGTGAGCTGCCCGCCCTGGTCGCCGTCACAGCTGTGCTGTTCATCGTCCAGCAGGGCGCGGGCGCCATCTTCGGCCGCCCCGCCCTGCCCGGGCAGGTGCTCGTCTCGTTCGGACCGTGGAAGATCGGCGGGGCCTACCTGTCGGGCCCGGCTGCCGTGCTCATCGTCAGCACGGCACTGATCTTCCTCGCCGTGTCCCTCTGGATGAGGTACAGCCGCACCGGCAGGCTGCTGCGCGCCGTCGGCGACAACCGCAGCGCCGCGGCGCTGCTCGGACTCCCCGTCGGGCGCATCCGCCTGATCGCGTTCGTGCTCGCCGGCCTCATCGCCGGAGCGGCCGGGCTGCTGTACGCGCCCAAGACCGGCGTGGCGTTCACGAGCGGTCTGGCGTGGACCTTGGTCGGCTTCCTCGCCCTCGTCATCGGCGGCACCGGCCGCACCTGGGCGCCGCTCGTCGGCGGTCTGCTGCTCGGCGCGATCCAGGTCTTCGCACCGTTCTACTTCGGGAGCATGGGCCCGACCACTGTGGTGCTGCTCATCGCCCTGCTCTTCTTCGCCTTCCGCCCGCAGGGCCTGTTCTCGACGCGGGTGCGGCTATGACCATTCGGGAGACCCTTGTGACATCGCACAGCGCGCCGGCGGTCGGCGCCGGCCGCCGCGCAGGTCTGCGCCGGCTCAGCGTTCCGGCCGCGGCCATCATCATCGGCGCTCTCGCGCTGATGTGGGCGGGGCGCAGTGGCTTCCGCCAGGATCTGCTCGTCATGGTCGCCGTCTACGCGCTCATCTCGCTGGGCATGTACATCCCTTTCGTGATGGCGGGCTCCCTCTCGATGGCCTATGCGGCCTATGCGGCGATCGGCGCCTACAGCGTGGCGATCGTCACAACGGAGACCGGCCTGCCGGCGATCGTCGGCTGGGTCATCGGCCCGCTCATCTCGGCCGCCGTCGCGGTCGTGCTGAGTCTGCTCACCCGGAGGCTCAGCGGCTTCTATCTCGCAGCGGTGACACTGCTGTTCAGCATGGCGTTCGAACCCTGGCTCATCGCCCTGGAACCGCTGACCGGCGGGTCGTCGGGGATCGGCGGCATGCCGACGCCCACGATCTTCGGCTGGGAACCGCCGCGGCTCCTGCTCATCGCCGTCGCGCTCCTGCTGGTGATCGTCATCGCGACGCTCATCGACCGGATCCGCACCGGGGCCTGGGGCGTGACCGTGCGCACCATGCGCGACGTGCCGTCGGCCGTGGAGGCGATGGGCACCCGCACGACCACCCTCACGACCGTCACACTCGCCGTCGGCGCGGCCGTGGCCTCGCTCGCCGGTGCGCTGTTCGTCTCCTTCATGCTGAGCATCACCCCCGAGACCTTCACGCTGTCGATCGTGTTCATGGCGCTGTTCATCCCGCTCATCGGCGGACAGGGCACGGCGTGGGGCTGCGTGATCGGCGCGATCGTGATGATCCAGCTCACGTCCAACATGCCATCCGTGTTCGAGGGCTCGGGACAGCTGGTGCTCGCGATCGGCGTGCTGCTGATCCTGCTCATCGCCCCGGCGGGGCTCATCGGCTACGCGAAGGCGCTCATCGTCTGGGTGCGACGGCGCTTCGGAAAGGCACGCGCATGACCGACAAGGGCGCAACGACCGACATCGTGCTGCAGGGGGAGGGCCTGAGCAAGGCCTACGGCGGTCTCGTGGCCGTCGACGACGTCTCCTTCCACGTCGGTCGAGGAGAGATTCTCGGGCTCGTCGGACCCAACGGCGCCGGCAAGACCACTCTCGTCGACCTCATCACCGGAATACAGCGCTCCGACGCGGGTGCGCTCACCCTGAACGGCGAGCGTCTGAGCGGCACGACGGCCGCCCGCGCCCGCAGGGGCCTGTCGCGCACGTTCCAGCATCCGCACCTGGCGCTGGAGCTGACGGTGCGGGAGAATCTGCTGGTCGGCGCAGCGGCCGAGCGGTTCCCCACCTGGTGGCGGATGACCGCGGGGGTCGTGACCGACGGCATCCGGCACCGGCGTGAGGAGAACGAGCGGGTCGAGCGTATCGCCGCGGAGCTCGGCGTGCCCGGCCTGGACCAGCCGTGCGCCAACCTGTCGCTCGGCGAGCAGCGCCTCGTCGAGGTCGCTCGTGCACTCACGCAGGATCCGCAGGTCATGCTGCTCGACGAGCCCTTCGCCGGAGCCGACGCCGACTCCGTGGCCGGCATCATCGACGCGATCCGGCAGGTGCAGGCGCGCGGTCATGCCGTGATCCTGGTCGACCACAATGTCGACCTGCTCACATCGCTCGCCGATCGGGTGATGCTGCTCGCGCAGGGACGCCGCGTGTTCGAGGGGCCGCCGGCCGCGTGCCTTGCGAGCCCCGAGATGCAGCGCGTCTACTTCGGAACAGCTGAGGAGGAGGCCGCATGAGCGTGGACCTGAACGTCACGGATCTGAGCGTGCGCTACGGCATGGCGACCGCTGTCGAGAAGGCGACGCTGACGGTGCCCGCCGGCCGGGTCACGGCCGTCGTCGGCCCGAACGGCGCGGGCAAATCGAGCCTCGCCCTCGGCGTGTACGGGGCCGTCGCCGCGACCGGATCGATCCAGCTCGGCAGCACCGACCTGGCGTCTCTCGCCTCGATCGACCGCGCTCGAGCCGGGCTCGCGATCGTCCCGCAGGGACGCCAGCTCTTCCCGAAGCTGACGGTGCGCGACAACCTGCAGGTGATGGCCGAGCTGCTCAAGCTCAAGAAGAAGGCCGTCGACGACGCCCTCGATCGGTTCCCGGCGCTCCGGGAGCGCGAGAGCCGGCTGGCCGGAGTGCTCTCCGGAGGGGAGCAGCAGATGCTCGTGGTGAGCAGGGCGCTGATGGGCGAACCGCGCTGCCTGGTTCTCGACGAGATGATGACCGGGCTCGCTCCGAAGATCGTCAGCGGCCTCGTCGATGCGATCAGAGAGATCGCGGACCGTGGCGCGAGCGTGCTGATCGTCGACCCCGCGATCGGTCCGCTGCAGCGCGTGATCGACCGCGGATACGTGCTGCTGCGTGCCCAGCTCAGCACCGCATACGAAGATGTCGCGGCACTCGATGACGGGTACCAGCGCGCGATGGGCATCATCCAACATGAGATGGGAGTGGAATGAACATCCCGGCGCAGGACGCGGAGAAGACGGCCGAGTACGTCGAACAGGGCTGGTGGGGCGACCTCACCGTCGCCGACTACGTGGCGAAGAACGCCAGGGAGATCCCGGATCGGATCGCCTACGTCGCCGACGGATCCCGTCTGACGTGGCGCTCGTACGATGAGCAGATCGACCGGCTCGCGACGGCACTGACGGCACTGCTCCCGCGTGGTGCGCGATTCGGGGTGCTGCTTCCTGATTCGGGCGAGTTCCACGTCGCGCTGTGCGCGGCCGAGCGCAGTGGCACCGTCGCAGTGGGCATGGGCGCGCGATCGGGGCGGGACGAGATCCGCCACCTCATGTCGCGCTCGGAGGCGCCGGTGCTCGTGATGCGCGAGAAGCACCGCGAGCGTGCGGCGCTGGACTACGTCGCCGATCTCGCGGAGGACGGCTGGAACGTCGACACCCTCGTGATCGTCGCGCCCTCGGGCCTGGTGCGGATGTACCGGTTCGTCGACGGCGTGACCACGACCGAGGACGTGCCGCACGCCCCGATCGAGGAGACGCGTGCGCGTGCGGCCGGCCCCAATGAACTGGCGATGCTCAACTCGACCTCTGGCACGACCGGTCGGCCGAAGCTGGTGACCCAATTCGCGAACCGCATGATCGCGTTCTCGAAGATGGCATTCGATGCGGCGGATTTCACACCGGACGATGTGATGCTCGGCGCCGTCCCCGGTCCCTTCGGCTTCGGGCTGTGGACGGCCCACTACGCCAGCGCGATGCTCGGCATGAAGACCGTGCTGATGGAGAAGTTCACCGTCGAGGAGATGATCCGCCTGATCGGCGAGGAGGACGTCACGATCCTCGCCTGCGTGAGCACCCAGTTCAAGATGATGCTCGACGCGCCCGTCCTGGAGGGCGCATCGCTCGGCACGCTCCGTGCGATGTTCACCGGCGGCGAGGCTGTCCCGTACGAGCGCGCCCTGCAGTTCGAAGAGCGCGTCGGCGCGAAGGTGCTGCAGTTCTACGGCTCGAACGAGTCGGGTGCGATCAGCAACACCAGCCTGCGCGACACCGCCGAGCAGCGCCTGCGCACCGCAGGACGCGTGATCGAGGTCATGAACATGCGCCTGTACGACCAGGACGGCAAGGACATCACCGAGACCGGTGGCCCTGGCCGCCCCGGCGTGGTCGGCCCGACGATCTGCCTCGGCTACTACGGCGACCCGGCCGCGAACGAGGAGCTCTTCCACGACGGCCGGCTGATGATGCCGGACCTTGTCACGGTCGACGCGGACGGCTATCTTCGCGTGGTCGGCCGCACGAGCGACCTCATCATCCGCGGTGGCAAGAACATCTCGGCGGTCGAGGTCGAAGAGCTGGTCGAGCAGCACCCCGGCGTGCTGATGGCCTCGGCGGTGCCGGTGCCGGATGACGTCTTCGGGGAGCGGATCGGCGTCGCGGTGACGGTGCATGGCACTGCGCTCACGGTCGCCGAGCTCACGCAGTACCTCTCCGGACGGGGGATCTCCAAGCACCTGTACCCCGAGCGCGTCGTCGTGCTCGATGAGCTGCCGCGCGCCGCGGGCGGCAAGGTGGCGAAGGGCGTCGTGCGCGAGATCATGGCCGCGCAGACCCGGACGGATGTGGATCTCAGAGGGGTCCTCGCGGTCTGACCGTGATGTGCGAAGGGGGCTGGGGATCTCCCCTGCCCCCTTCGCACGCCCGTCGAGGCCACCGCGTCAGCGCGCGAGCAGGCCGCCGTGCAGGAGCTGCAGGAACTCGTCGGTCAGGCTGGCCGCCGTGTGCCGGCCACCGGGGCGATACCACCGCACGGTCGACCACACCGCGTCGCGGATGAACCGGTACGCCACGAAGGGATCACCGGGGCGGAAGATGCCCTGCTCCTGTCCGGCGCCGAGTTGACCGATCCAGATCTTCTCGATCCGGCGGCTCTCGGTGGCGAGGAACTCGAAGCCCGGCTGGGTCGCGAGGAATGCGGCCTCGTTCTGATAGAGCCCGACCGCTGAGGGCTCGCGGGCGATCGTCTTGAACGAGCACTCGACGAGTGCATCGACGCCGGTACGGGGATCCGGGGCCTCCGACGCGATCTGCTCATAGCTGGTGAGCAGGCGGTTCATGAACCCGTGCAGGATCTCCTGCAGCATCGCCTCCTTCGAGGAGAAGTGGTGATACAGGCTGCCCGAGAGGATGCCGGCCTCATCGGCGATGTCGCGGACCGTCGTCGCGGAGTAGCCGTGCTTCGCGATCAGCCGTGCTGCGATCGCGAGGATCTCGTCCCTGCGTTCGGAGCTCTGCTCGGCCTTGGACTTGGTAGCTGCGGGCATACGATTCACCCATCCCCCTCTGCGCCCAAGCACTTGCTTGAAGGCGCGATATCAACGTGTAGCACATCCGCGGGCGAGCCACCAGTCCGGTGGGCCGCGCCGGGCAGACTCGCTCGGGTCTCCTCGCGCAGCGGGCCGGCGATGGCGGCTGCGATCGAGGCGGCATCCCACGCATCGGCCGCGACTTCGCGCTCGATGCGCGGCGGGCGGAACAGGCCGAGCCGTTCTCCGTCGAAACGCAGCACGTGCCCGTTCAGCGGATTCGAGAGGTCGCCGAGCAGATAGATCACGGCGGGGGCGACGCCGTCGGGCGGTCCGCCCTTGTCCTCGCCCGCATCGCCCATCTGCGCAGACATCCCGGTGCGCGCGCGGGGCGCGAGCCCATTGACGCGAAGACCGCGATCGCCCAGTTCGAGGGACAGCCCGTACACGAGGCCGAGTGCCGCCGCCTTCGTGGTGCCGTACAGCGCGAGATTCTCCGCGCCGAGCATCGAGCCGGACACGATCACCACGATGCTGCCCCCCTCGCGCATGCCCCGGGCGGCGGCCACGACGGTGGCGATCGTGCCGTCGACGTTCACGGCGAGGGTGCGGCGGACCGCGGCGTCGGGCTGTGCGAGGAGGCGGCCGGGGCTGAGGATGCCCGCATTGGCCACGAAGCCGTCCAGTCCTCCGAATGCCCGCACGGCCGCTTCCGCGATCCGTTCGCCGGCTCCGATCGCCGAGATGTCGGCGGGGACGGAGATGGCGCGGCCGCCGGCGGAGATGACCTCGTCGGCGACGGCGTCAGCCGCCACTTCGTCCAGATCGGCGATCACGACGGCGGCGCCGGCCTGGGCGGTGGCCACCGCGTATGCCCGGCCGAGTCCGCTGCCAGCGCCCGTGATCGCGATGACGCGACCCTCGAGCTCGTCGCCGTGCTGTGCCATTCCGGCCTCCCCTGGGCTATTCTATCCTCACAAGCGTTTGCTTGGCATATATTGCGTCGACGGGAGCGTCATGCTGCACAGCGATACACGCCGCCTCAGCTACAACGACACCGACCCCGCCGGGATCCTGTACTACGCCAGCTGGTTCCCGAAGATGGAGGCGCTGTGGAGCGATTTCCTGTATCGCAGCGGCTTCCGGCAGGATCACTCCCTCGCCGCCCGCGGGTGGACGACCGTCACCCGCGCCACCGAGTGCGAGTATCTGGTGGCTGCCCGACTGTTCGACGAGATCCGGCTGGAGCTGGGGATCGGCCGGATCGGGGTGACCTCGTTCCAAATCGACTACCGGATGGTGCGCCTGAGTGACGACGCGGTCGTCTCGCGCGCCAAGACGACCATCGTCCTCGTGGACGGCGAGCAGCGGGCGATCCGGATCCCTGGCGACTTCCGCGACCGGCTGCAGGAATGGGCGGCGTGAGTGCGGTCGAGCCGTTGAGTCCTGCGCAGCTCTCCGCGTGGGACGACGCGCAGACGCCCCCCGTCGCTGAGCTCGTCGCGCCGCAGGTCTGGGCCATCCCGGTTCCGATCCCGGCCGGGACGATTCCGCACACGCTCTGCTACGCCCTGTTCGGCGGTGACGGGGTGCATCTGATCGATCCAGGGTGGGGCCACCCCGACGGCATCCGGGCACTGGAAGCCGGACTGGCGAGCGCGGGCGCCGCCCTCGCCGACGTGCGGACCGTGATCGCCACGCACTTCCACCCCGATCACCTCGGCGCGGCCGCGGAGCTGCGGGAGCGCTGCGGCGCCCGCGTCGTGTTCTCGCGTGTCGAGCAGCAGGTGTTGCACACCGAGACCTCTGCCGAGGCGACGGACATCTCCGCCTATCGCGAGACGCTGCGCGGGTGGGGTGTCCCGGAGCCGAGGTGGGACGAGCTGATCGCATCGTTCGGCCGGCCCAGTCTGGTCGCGTCGGGTAGTCCGGATCTCGCGGTCGACGACGGCGACGTCCTCGATCTCTCGGGACACCGGCTGCACGTCCTCGCCACCCCCGGCCATACCGAGGGGCACATCTGCCTCATCGATGAGGAGCGCGGGCTGCTGTACTCGGGCGACCATGTGCTGCCGCGCATCTATTCGGGCGTGGGCATCGGGGTGCTGCCGGGAAGCGATGCGCTGCACGACTACTTCCACTCCCTCGATCGCCTCGCGCCCTATGACGAGTTCGTCGTGCTGCCGGGCCACGAGTTCCGATTCCGCGGCCTCGCGGCGCGTCGCGCGCAGGTGGCGGCGCACCACCTGCGCCGCACCCGCGAGGTCGCCGCCCTGGCCGATGAGCTGGGCGACGCGCCGGTGTGGGACTACGCGCGGCGCCTGACCTGGACCGCCGGCTGGTCCGGCATGAGCGGATTCTGGCTGCACTCGGCACTGCGGCAGACGGCCATGCACCGCGACTACGCCCGCACCGCGAGTGCACGCGCACGACTCGGAGCGGCCCCGCCGGCGTGAGATCAGCCGGTCGTCACAGCTCGCGGGCGAGACGCCAGGCCTGGGCGGCGATGCGCTCGGCCTGCGCGGCGAACGAGGCAGGGGTCCTGTCGCTCTGGCCCATGGCGCCGCGGGACATGCGGGTATAGACGTTCTCGACGATGCAGGCGACCTTCCACCAGTTGTAGGCGACATGGAAGCGGATGCTCGACACATCGGCATCCGGGGATGCCTGCACGTACATCTCGATCAGATCGTCACGCGTCCCGAATCCGTCGGCGAGCGTCGGCGGGTCCTGCAGCGCCCTGACCTCGTCGCCCGGCTCCGTCCAGTAGGTCAGCAGCTGACCGAGATCCGCCAGCGGATCGCCGACGGTGGTCAGCTCCCAGTCCAGCACCGCGCGGATGGCGCCGTCCGGGCCGTACACGCAGTTGTCGATGCGGTAGTCGCCGTGCACGATGCGCGCCGCCGGCTGCGGCGGCACGAGCTCGCGCAGCCGATCGTGCGCGCGGCCGATGTCCTCGAGCACCCGCACCCTGTCGGCGGCCCAGTTGGCCGACCAGCGGGCGAGCTGCCGCGAGATGTAGTCGTCCCGCTCGGCGAGGGCGGCCCAGCCGACCTCGCGGGGGTCGACCTCGTGCAGCAGCGCCAGCGTCGTCACGAGCGAACGGGCGTACGCCGGTCGTCGGTCCACGGGCACGGCGGCCTCGACGGTCGCGCGGTCGCGCAGAATCGTTCCGTCGACGTGCTCCATGACGTAGAACGGCGCACCGGTGATCCCGGCATCCGTCGTACGGCCGGATACGGCGGGCACTCTGACCGTGGTCCCGGCGAGACGGGAGAGCACGTCGGCCTCGCGCAGCACGTCGTGCGAGCGGGAGGCGCCCATGCCGAGCGGTGCGCGTCGCAGCACCCACTTCGCCTGCGACCGGTCCTGTGCGAGGTAGGTGAGGTTCGAGCGCCCGCCCGCAATCTGCTCGAACGCGACATCGCCGACGACGCCGTCGATGTTCTCGGCGAACCACGCGGAGACCGCCCGGGGGCGGAGTCCGGGATCGGTCTCGTCGTGCAGGCTCATCTCTGGTTCCTTCCGTCCGGCCGCGCGGTCGCACCATCGAGGAAGACCGTGACGATCGATCGCGAGAGGCCATCGATCCCCAGCTCTGGTGCGGGCGAGAAGGAGCGGGAGGTCAGCCACACGGCATCGCGTATCAGCACGTACAGCAGCTCGACGGGAACGTCGTCGCGCAGGTCGCCCGCGGCGACGCCGCGTTCGAGCACCGTGAGCCAGATCTCGCGGATCGTCCGGGCGGCGTCCCGGATCCGATCGTGAGAGGGGAGCTGGCGCAGGTAGGCGGTTTCGCGCTGGTAGATGTCGGAGGCGTGCACGTGCGCGCGGCTCACGCGCGTCGACGCCATCACGAGGCCGGAGACGGCGCCGCGCGCGTCGTGCTCGGCGTCGATCACCCGCTCGTACTCCGCGAGCAGCTCGCCCAGATACTGCGTGACGATGTGATCGGCCATCGCATCCTTCGACGGGAAGTGATGGTAGAGGCTGCCGGAGAGGATGCCCGCCCGTCCGGCGATGTCGCGCACCGTGGTGCCGGCGATGCCCTTCTCGGCGAACAGCGCCGCGGCGCAGTCCAGGATCAGCTCCGTGCGCTCCTGTCGCTCCATCGGTCCTCCTCCTCGGCCTGAGGCTCCGACTATACAACCAATCAAGCGTTTGCTACACTCTTGGCTAAGCAAGCACTTGTTAGGTTGACGTAGGGATCAGTGAGGATCGCAGTGGCGGACAAGCGGATGACGGAAGCGGAGGTGGTCGCCCGGCTGCGCTCGGGCATGACCATCGGGATCGGCGGGTGGGGCTCGCGGCGCAAGCCGATGTCGCTCGTGAAGGAGATCGTGAAGTCCGATCTGAAGGATCTGACGATCGTGTCGTACGGCGGTCCCGACGTCGGCCTGCTCTGCGCGGCGGGCAAGGTGAAGAAGGTCGTGTTCGGCTTCGTCTCGCTCGACTCGATCCCGCTCGACCCGCACTTCCGCATCGCACGACAGAGCGGCGCCATCGAGGTCGAGGAGTACGACGAGGGCATGCTGCAGTGGGGGCTGCAGGCCGCTGGCATCCGCCTGCCTTATCTGCCCACACGGGCCGGACTCGGCTCGGACGTCATGACGGTGAACCCGCATCTGCGCACCGTGGTCGACCCCTATCAGGGGGAGACGCTCGTCGCGATGCCCGCCCTCGCGCTCGATGTCGCGCTCGTGCACATGAACCGCGCCGACATGCACGGCAACGCCCAGTACCTCGGCCCCGACCTGTACTTCGATGACCTGTTCTGCCTCGCCGCCGAGCAGGCGTATGTCTCGGCCGAACGGATCGTACCGACCGCGGAGCTGACGGCGGGGGTGCACCCGGCGACCATCCGTATCCCGAGGCTGCTGGTCTCCGGCGTGGTCGAGGCGCCCGGCGGCGCCCACTTCACCTCGTGCGTGCCCGACTACGACCGCGACGAGCAGTTCCAGCGCGAATACGTCACCGCCGCGAAGGATCCCGAGCAGTGGCAGTCGTTCCTGGACCGATACCTTGCCGAACCCGCACCGCACACGAACGGAGCCCGGTCATGAGCGACATCACCCGCGCCGAGATCTGCGCTGTGGCCTGTGCAGACGCCTACCGGGACAATGGCGAGATCATCGCCAGCGCCTTCGGCATCGTCCCGGCGATCGGCGTGCGGCTCGCACGCCACACGTTCTCGCCCGACCTCGTCATCTCGGACGGGGAGGCGACTGCCGTGCGCGGCACGTGGGCGGTCGGCGGCCCCGCGGAGGGCGACGTCGAGGCCTGGCTCCCGTTCAACCAGATCTTCACCCTGGTCTGGAACGGCAAGCGCCACATCACGATGATCCCCAGCCAGCTCGACGCGTACGGCAACGCCAACATCTCGGCGATCGGCGACCACGCACGGCCGAAGGTCCAGCTGCTCGGCGTCCGCGGAGCGCCGGGCAACTCGATCTACCACCCCACCAGCTATTGGGTGCCGGCGCACAGCAGGCGCGTGTTCGTGCCGAAGGTCGACATGGTCTCGGGCGTCGGCAACGACAACGCCCGCGCGGCCGGGCCTTCGGCGATGAAGCACCACGACTTGCGCTTCGTGATCACCGACCTCGCCGTGCTCGACTACGAGCCGGCAGACGGGCGGCTGCGCCTGAAGTCCGTGCACCCCGGGGTGAGTGTCGACGACGTGATCGCGGCGACCGGATTCGATCTCGTGATCCCCGACGAGGTGCCCGAGACCCGCACGCCGACCGCCGAGGAACTCGACCTGATCCGCACGGTCATCGATCCGAAGAACCTGCGCGATCACGAGGTGCGGGCATGACCGGTGACGCGACGCCGGGATCGCGGTTGCGCACGCGCGCCACGGAGCTGTTCGGCGTGCGGTATCCGATCGTGCAGACCGGCATGGGATACGTCTCCGACGCGACGCTGACGGCCGCGACCGCGCGGGCGGGCGGGCTCGGGATCATCGCCGGCGGCATGCTCTCGCTCGCGGAGCTCGCCACGGCCATCGAGTTCGTCCAGGATCAGACCTCCGAGCCCTTCGGCGTGAACATCCGCGCCAACCAGGAAGACGTCGACAAGCGCGTCGACCTGCTGATCAGCAGCAGCGTCAAGGTCGCGTCGTTCGCGCTCGCCCCCAAACGGGAGCTGATCGACCGGCTGAAGGAGGCCGGGCTCGTCGTCGTCCCGTCGATCGGGGCCCGCCGGCACGCCGAGAAGGTCGCGGAGTGGGGCGTGGACGCGGTGATCGTGCAGGGCGGCGAGGGCGGTGGGCACACCGGCTCCGTGCCGACCAGCCTGCTGCTGCCGCAGGTCGTCGACGCGGTCGACATCCCCGTGATCGCCGCGGGCGGCTACTTCGACGGGCGCGGTCTGGTCTCCGCCCTCGCCTACGGTGCGGACGGGATCGCGATGGGCACCCGGTTCATGATGACCACCGACTCCCCGGTCGCCCAGACCGTGAAGGACGTGTACCTCTCGAAGTCCGTGAACGACACCGTGGTCACGCTCGAGATCGACGGCGTGCCGCAGCGGGTGCTGCGCGCGGGCACGATCGACAAGCTCGAATCGACGCGCGGTCCGACGCGGATGCTGAGGGCGGCGCGAAACGCGGTCGCGTTCCAGCGCCTCTCGCGCACGCCGTGGTCGCACATGATCCGCGAAGGTCTCGCGATGCGCAAGCACGAGGGCCTCGCCTGGAGCCAGGTGATCATGGCCGCGAACGCGCCCATGCTCTACCGGTCAGCCCTGCTGGACGGCAACGCGGATCTGGGTGTGATGGCGACGGGACAGGTGGTCGGGCTCATCGAGGACGTGCCGAGCGTCGCCGAGCTGATCGACCGCATCGTCGCCGATGCCGAGGCCGTGCTCGCGCGGCTCACCGCCCTGCCGTCGCGGGTCGCCACGCAGGAATGAAAACGCCGCAGAGGCGCAGGAAGTCGATGAGGAGACGAACATGACGAATCAACTGGACGGCCGCGTGATCGTGGTCACGGGGGCGGGCCGCGGGGTCGGCCGCGAGCACGCGCTGCTCGCCGCAGCGGAGGGTGCGCGGGTCGTGGTCAACGACACCGGCACCGGCGCCGACGGCAGAGGATCCGATCCGGCGGTCGCCGCTGCCGTCGTCGCGGAGATCACGGCAGCCGGCGGCACCGCCGTCGCGAGCACCGACGACGTGACCATCATCGACGGGGCACAGCAGCTGCTGCGCACCGCGCTGGACGCGTTCGGCGCGGTGCACGGTTTGGTGAACAACGCCGGGATCCTGCGCGACCGCATGTTCGTGAACATGAGCGAAGAGGAATGGGATGACGTGATCACCGGGCAGCTGCGCGGCACCTTCGCCCCCTGCCGCGTGTTCGGCGCCCACTGGCGCGACCGCGCGAAGGCCGGCGACGAGGTGAAGGCGTCGATCGTCAACGTGTCGAGCACGTCCGGTCTGATCGGCGCCGTCGGACAGAGCAACTACGGCGCAGCCAAGGCGGGCATCGCCTCTCTCACCCAGATCATCGCGCAGGAACTGGGCCGCTACGGGGTGCGGGCGAACGCCATCACCCCCGTCGCCCGCACCCGGATGACGCAGGACGTGCCCGGCATCAAGGAGTTGGTCGCCGCCCCCGAAGACCCGGAGGCGTTCGACGTCTTCCACCCCGGCAACGTCTCGCCCGTGGTGGCCTACCTGCTGACCGAGCAGTGCCCTGCGACCGGATCGGTGTTCTACGCCAAGGGCGGTGAGGTCAGGCAGTTCCTGCCGTGGACCTACGGCCGGGTTATCGACAAGGGCGCGCGCTGGACCGTCGAGGAGCTGCAGAAGGAGATGGCCGATCTTGTCTGAGCAGCTCACCCCCGTCCCAGGCCCCGGTCACGCGCTCGTTCAGGATCGCTCCGTCGTCATCACCGCCGCGGCCGGCACCGGCATCGGTTTCGCCGCGGCGCAGCGCTTCGCGATCAACGGGGCGAGGCTGACGATCAGCGACCGCCACGAGCGGCGCCTGGAGGAAGCCGCCGATCGACTCGAGGCCGAGTTCGGTGTGCGCCCGCACACGGTGCCGTGCGACGTGACCGACGGCGCGCAGATCGACCGCCTGATGGACAGTGCCGCCGAGCGCTACGGACGCATCGACGTGCTGGTGAACAACGCCGGCCTCGGCGGCACCGCGAGCGTCATGGAGATGACCGATGAGCAGTGGTCGTCGGTGCTGGACGTGACGCTGACCAGCACGTTCCGCGCGACGCGCTCCGTGCTCCGGCACATGGTGCCGCAGGGCTCCGGAGCGATCATCAACAACGCGTCGGTGATCGGCTGGCGGGCTCAGGCGGGGCAGGCGCACTACGCCGCGGCGAAGGCGGGCGTCATGGCGCTCACCCGGGCTTCGGCCATGGACGTCGCCGCGCACGGGATCCGCGTCAACGCGGTCTCGCCGAGCATCGCCATGCACGCGCATCTCGCGAAGGTCACCAGTGACGAGCTGCTGGCGCAGCTCAGTGCGCAGGAGGCGTTCGGCAGGGCGGCCGAGCCTTGGGAGATCGCGAACGTGATGGTGTTCCTCGCCAGCGACTACTCCTCGTACATGACCGGCGAGGTCGTCTCGGTCAGCAGCCAGCACGCCTGAGGACGGGATCTGACATGGCCAACCTGAATGCGGTGGGAACCACTGGAGAGACGTTCGTGCTGGAGGTGGAGCGCGGCAAGATCCGCGAGTTCGCCCGGGCGACGAAGTCGGACAATCCCGCCTACCTGGAGCGCGAGGTGCCGGTCGCGCCTCCGACGTTCCTCACCGTGGCGAGCTTCTGGCAGCCGCCGGCGGGCAACCCGTGGGCGGCCGCCGAGCTCGACGGGCGGCGGGTGCTGCATGCCGAGCAGCAGTACGAGTTCTTCGGACCGCCGCTGTCGGCGGGCGCCCGCCTGCAATGCACGTCGCGCATCGAGGACATGTACGTCAAGGAGGGGCGTCGAGGCGGCGCGCTCACCTTCGTCGTCATGGTCACCGACTTCGTCGACGAGAGCGGCGAACTGGTGGCGCGGTCGACGATGACCGGCGTCGAGACCGCCCGTGCGGCGCAGGAGGAGGAGTCATGACCGTGCAACGCGATCCGGCCCCGTGGGTGCTCGACCCGCAGACGCGCACCGATTTCGTCCGCTACCAGGGCGCGTCCGGTGACATGAACCCGATCCACCATGACCAGACCTATGCCGAGGCGGCGGGGTACGCGTCGCCGTTCTCGGTCGGGATGCTCCAGGCCGGACTGCTCGGCACCTATGCGACCGACTGGCTGGGCGCCGACAACATCCGCTCGTTCCGCACGCGGTTCACCGAGCAGGTGTGGCCGGGCGACGTGCTCACGTGCACGGGGCGCGTGACGCAGGAGTACGAGCGCGACGGCATCGCCATGATCGACGTCGTGCTCGAATGCGCGAGGCAGACCGGTGGGATCGCCGCCACGGCGTGGGCGACGTTCGTCGTGCTGCCCGAGGTCGGCTGACGTGCGCGCGCAGGTGGTGCACCGGCTCGGCGACCCGGACGCGCTGAGCTTCGAAGAGGTGGATGCCCCCGTCCCCGGCCCTGGTCAGGTGCTCATCGCTATGCACGCGGCCGGGGTCAACTTCCCCGACGGGCTGATCGTCGCGGGCGAATACCAGACCAAGCCCGCCCTTCCGTTCACCCCCGGCTCGGAGGCGGCGGGCGTCGTGTCCGCCGTGGGGGAGGGAGTGACCACGCTCACGGTGGGCACCAGGGTGCTCGCCTTCACCGGCATGGGCGGCTACGCCGAGCAGGTGCTGGTCTCCGCGGACATGGTCTTCCCCATCCCGGACGGGATGACCTTCCACGACGCCGCCGGCTTCCCCGTCACCTACGGAACGTCGTTTCACGCGCTCGTCGATCGCGCGGGCCTGCAGGCGGGGGAGACCCTCCTCGTCCTGGGCGCCTCCGGGGGTGTGGGCCTCACCGCGGTCGAGATCGGCAAGGCACTGGGAGCGCGCGTGATCGCAGCCGCATCCAGCGCCGAGAAGCGCCGCCTCTGCCTCGACCGGGGAGCCGACGAGGTGATCGACTACGCGGACGGCGACCTGCAGGTGCAGCTGAAACAGCTGGCACCGGACGGCGTCGACGTCGTCTACGACCCGGTCGGCGGCGACCACGCGCAGACCGCGATCCGCGCGCTCGCGTGGGGAGGCCGCTATCTGACGATCGGGTACGCGTCGGGAGACATCCCGAAGGTCGGCATGAATCGTCTGCTGGTGTGCGCCGGATCCCTCATCGGCGTGCTGTGGGGGGGCTGGGCGCGGAGGAATCCGGCGCAGAACGCACGGAACATGGCGCGGCTGCTCGACTGGTACGACGAGGGTCGCCTGCGACCGCACGTGAACGAGGTGCACCCGCTCGCGGATGCCGCCGCGGCGCTGAAGATCGTGATGAGCCGCCGTGCCCTCGGAAAGATCATCCTCAGCGCCGAGGCGGCAGGATCCCGACACGACGAGAGAGACGAGAACTGATGCAGCTGTCACCGAGCGCGAAGGCCCAGGACGTCATCGACCGGCTCACCGTGTTCATGGATGAATTCGTGTACCCGGCCGAGCCCGTGTACCAGGCGCAGCTCGAGGCGAACGGTCCGCGAAGCCATGAGGTTCCCGAGATCATTGAGGAACTCAAGGTCGAGGCCAGGAAGCAGGGGCTGTGGAACCTCTTCCTCCCTGCGCTGTCCGGTCTCTCGCACCTCGATTACGCGCACATCGCCGAGATCACCGGCCGTTCGCCGTACATCGCGCCCGAGGCGCTGAACTGCTCGGCGCCGTCGACGGGCAACATGGAGATCCTGCACATGTTCGGCACTCCGCAGCAGCAGGAGCGATGGCTCGAGCCGCTCCTGGACGGCCGCATCCGCTCCGGCTTCTCGATGACCGAGCCGGCCGTCGCCTCCTCCGATGCGCGCAACATCTCCACCTCCATCGTGCGCGACGGCGACGAGTACGTCATCAACGGGCGGAAATGGTGGACCACGGGCGCGGCCGATCCGCGGTGCACGATCCTCATCCTGATGGGCAAGACCGATCCGGAAGCCGCCCCGCACCGGCAGCAGTCGATGATCCTGGTGCCGATCGACGCGCCGGGCGTCGAGGTGATCCGGTCCCTGCCGATCTTCGGCTATCACGATCAGCAGGGGCACGCGGAGATCCAGTTCACCGACGTGCGCGTGCCCGTCGGCAACATGCTGTCGGGCGAGGGCGAGGGCTTCGCGATCGCCCAGGCGCGGCTCGGGCCCGGGCGGATCCATCATGCGATGCGCTGCATCGGCATGGCGGAGCGAGGCCTGGAGATGATGGCGCGGCGGGTCACGGAGCGTCAGGTCTTCGGCGGGCCGCTGTCGGACCAGGGCGTCGTGCAGAACTGGATCGCGGAATCGCGGCTCGAGATCGAGCAGGCGCGTCTGCTGGTGCTGAAGGCGGCGTGGATGATCGACGGGGTCGGAGCGAAGGGGGCGGCGATCGAGATCGCCGCCGTGAAGATCGTCGGGCCGCGCACCGCCCGCTCGGTGCTGAACAGGGCGATCCAGGCGTTCGGCGGCATGGGCGTGACTGACGACACCCCGATCGCGCGGATGTGGGCCAGCGCCCGCATCCTCGGCATAGCCGACGGTCCCGACGAGGTGCACCTGCGGTCGGTGGCGCGTCAGGAGCTGCGCAAATACCGGTGACGCTCGGCCGGGGCCGTTCCGCCTCGAACGGCGCTCAGTCGTTCAGGCGTCGCCACAGCTCGTCGACGGAGCGCTCGGTGTCGGCGAGGGTCCCGTCGGTGCGGATCACGACGTCGGCGATCGCGAGCCGGAGGTCCTCGCCGCCCTGCGCGGCGACGCGCGCCGCGGCGTGCTCCGCCGTGTAACCGCGGTCGTCCTGCAGCCGGCGCATGCGCTCGGCGGCATCGGCCTCCACCGTGACGACGAGGTCATACGTCCACGGCAGCGCCTCCGTCTCGGCGTTGAGCAGCGGGATCTCGTGCACCACGATGTGGTCGCTGCCGCGGTGGGTGTCGATCTCCTCCGCCGTCGCCTGCATGATCTCCGGGTGGATGATCGCGTTGTAGCGCCGGCGCAGATCGTCATCGCGGAAGATCACCGCGGCGACGCGCTCGCGGTTCAGGGTGCCGTCGGGCTCCCGCACCTCCGCGCCGAGAACGTCCGCGATGGCCGCCAGCACACGCGGTCCCCGCGGATCGGCCGGATCCACCACCTGACGTGCGGTCGCATCCGCGTCGACGATGTGCGCCCCGCGTTCGCGGAGACCGCGCGAGATCGTGCTCTTGCCGGCTCCGATGCCGCCGGTGACAGCGATCAGCTTCACGTCAGCGGACGAAGCGGACCTCTTCGATGGTCTCGCCGAGGAACGGCTCCTGCTGGGAGACCCCGTCGAGGGCGAAGCCGTTGCGCACATAGAAGCGGTGTGCGCGGGGGTTGTCCTCGGCGACCCACAGGTAGCAGGCCTCATCCGGGCCGACGGCCGCCTCGAACAGCCGCTGGCCGATGCCGGTGCCGTGCCAGGCGCCGAGGAGATAGATGAAGTAGAGCTCGCGCTCGGCCGGCGGGTTCTCGTCGCGGGCGGGGCCGGATCCGACGAAGCCGACGATCTCGCCGTCGACGAGCGCCGCGCTCATGCGGTACTCCTCGCCCTGCGCGGCCCAGTGCGTCCACAGCTCGGCGAGCCGCCGGGGCGACACGGCTTCGAGCGTGGCGGTGCTGATCAGGTGGTCGTAGGTCTCGTGCCAGCACTGCGCATGCACACGACCGAGGGCTTCGGCATCGACATCGCGAACGGGCCGGACGGTGACGGTGGGAAGGGCTTCGGCGCTCATGATCGCGACTCTACGCGCGAGGTGCGCCCGGGGGAAATCGAGCTGTTACGGCCTGGTTTCGGGGCTGCACGCGGTGCGATGCCTCTGTGTGGATCCGACAAACGAACAGGAGGATCCGTGGCGGATTCACTACGCTCCTGGTGTGAACGTGATCTGGCGCACCCTCCTCGTGATCCTCTCCGCCCGCCGTCGCATCCGCCGCGGCCGGCGCCTCGCGCCGACGGCGGTGGGGCGGATCCGGCTCACCACGCTGCCGACCGACATCGACATCCTGCGGCACATGAACAATGGCCGGTACCTGTCGCTGTTCGACCTGGGCCGCTGGGATCTGCTGATCCGCACCGGTCTGTTCGACGCGATGAAGGACCGCGGCTGGTACGCCGTCGTCTCGAGCGAGACCGTGACGTTCCGCAAGTCGCTCGAACTCTGGCAGCGCTTCGATGTCGAGTCGCGCTTCATCGGGCACGACGAGAAGGCGATGTTCCTGGAGCACCGCGCGGTCGTCGACGGCGAGGTGTACGCCCGGGTCATCGTGCGCGCGCGCATGCTCCGCCGCACCGGGGGGACCGTCCCGCACGACGAGTTCTTCGGCGCGCTGGGCCGCCCGGATGACGTCCCGGGCGTCGAGGACTGGATCCACGACTGGGCGGCGGCCTCGTCCCTGCCGCCGACGAAGGCCCCCGCACCCAGCATCTGGGCCGACTGACTCACGGCCTCGCCCGGGATCTCGACACCTCCCGAAGGGCGTGGCACGGCGCCCCGCGCCCCGGACGGCGGCATGCTGGAAGCAGGTGATTCTCCACGCTCCGACCCGGGGGCGGGGAAGAGAGGCGATGCCGATGCCGCAGTGGCTGAACGACGAGGAGACCGAGCGTGCGCGCCGGGCCGTCGACCTCGCCCAGCGCTGGATCTCCGAGGCCGCCGAGGCGCATGCGGATCCGGCCGCCGAGCGGCTCGCCGGAGTGCTGCAGGATCCGAACGGGCTGCCGTTCACGCTCGGCTTCGTCGACGGCGTGATGCGGCCGGAGAGCCTGGGCGCCGCGGCGAGCGGGCTGAACCGCGTCGCGCCGCTCGTGCCCGGGTTCCTGCCCTGGTATCTGCGCGCGGCCGTGCGGGCAGGTGGACTCGTCGCCCCCGGACTGCCGACGCCGACCGTGCCGATCGCGCGCACCGTGCTGCGCGACATGGTCGGCCACCTCGTCGCCGACGCCCGCCCGGCCAAGCTGGGACCGGCGATCGCGAAGCTCCGCGAGAGCGGCGCCCGGCTGAACCTGAACCTGCTCGGCGAGGCGGTGCTCGGCGAGGACGAGGCGCGCCGGCGGCTGGACGGGATCCACGACCTGATCCGCCGCGACGACGTCGACTACGTGTCGGTCAAGGTCTCCTCGGTGATGAGCCGCATCTCGATGTGGTCGTTCGACGAGATCGTCGAGCAGGTCGCCGCGCGACTCCTGCCGCTGTACCTGACCGCCGCGCAGGATCCCTGGTCCTCCTCGAGTGCGGGCAGGGCGCAGACCTTCATCAACCTCGACATGGAGGAGTACCGCGACCTGGACCTCACGATCGCGGTGTTCACCCGGATCCTGGAGGATCCGCGGCTCGCGCAGCTGGAGGCGGGCATCGTGCTGCAGGCCTACCTGCCGGACGCGCTGCCCGCGCTGCGCGAACTCACGGCGTGGGCGAAGGATCGCGTGGACCACGGCGGGGCGCCGATCAAGGTGCGCCTGGTGAAAGGCGCGAACCTCGCGATGGAGCGCGTCGAGGCGGCCATGCACGGCTGGACCCCGGCGCCGTACGACGTGAAGGCCGACACCGACGCGAACTATCTGCGCTGCCTGAACGCGGCGATGACCCCGGAGTCGCTGCGCGCGGTGCGGATCGGCATCGCCGGTCACAACCTCTTCGACATCGCCTACGCGTGGCTGCTGGCGGGGGATCGCGGGGCGGTGTCGGCGGCGGGGGTCGTCGCTTCGACAGGCTCAGGGACCAGGATCGACGGATCCGCGCCGATCGAGTTCGAGATGCTGCTCGGCATGGCGCAGGGCCAGGTCGAGGCGGTGAGCCGCGAGGTCGGGCACGTGCTGCTCTACGTCCCCGTCGTGAAGCCGCACGAGTTCGACGTCGCGATCAGCTACCTGGTGCGACGGCTCGAGGAGAACGCGTCGAGCGAGAACTTCCTGTCCGCGGCGTTCCGGCTGCACGACGACCCCGACCTGCTGGATCGCGAGGTCGGCCGGTTCGCCATCTCGCTGGAGCGCTCCGCCGATCCGGGCCTGCCGACCGGCCCGCGCCGCCGGCAGAACCGCCTCGCCCCGGTGCACGAATCGGATGCGCGCACGACGGATCCGGATGCCGCGGACGGTGCGCTCACGCAGGCCGTGCTCGGCATCGCGGGATCCCTCGACCGCAACGACACCTATGTCGAGACGGCGGTGTTCGCCAGCCGCGAGGACGAGTCGGCGGTCGCCGTGGGCGCCCCGGGCTTCAGCAACACCCAGGACAGCGACCCCGCATTGCCCGCGAACCGCGAGTGGGCGCGGCAGATCCTCGCCCGGATCCCCGCGTCGACGGCGGGGGACGGGATCCTGCGCAGCGCGCGGATCGAGGACCCCGCACTGCTCGACGCCGCCGTCGACCGCGTGCGCCGGGCGGCGGCACGCTGGGGCACCCGCCCCGCCGCAGAGCGCGCCGAGGTGCTGCTGCGGGCCGCCGCGGTGCTCGACTCCCGACGGGCCGAGCTGATCGAAGTGGCGGCGTCGGAGACCGGGAAGGTGATCGCCGAGGGCGACATCGAGGTCAGCGAGGCGGTCGACTTCGCGAAGTACTACGCGGCCAAGGCCCGTGAGCTCGACGCCGTGCCGGGCGCCGCCTTCGTGCCCTCGCGGGTCACCGTCGTCGCCCCGCCGTGGAACTTCCCGCTGGCGATCCCGGCCGGCGGGGTGCTCGCCGCCCTCGCCGCGGGATCCGGGGTCGTCTTCAAGCCCGCCCCGCAGGCCCGGCGCTCGGCAGCCGTGCTCGCCGCCGCGCTCTGGGACGCCGGGATCCCGCGCGACCTGCTCGCGTTCGTGGACATCGAGGAGGGCGAACTCGGCCGGCGGCTCATCGCACATGCGGACGTCGACCGGGTGATCCTCACCGGATCCTGGGACACCGCCGCGCTGTTCCGCAGCTGGCGGCACGACCTGCCGCTGCAGGCCGAGACCAGCGGCAAGAACGCGCTCGTGGTCATGCCGTCCGCCGACTTGGATCTCGCCGTCGCCGACCTGGTCAAGAGCGCGTTCAGCCATGCCGGGCAGAAATGCTCGGCGGCGTCGCTGGCGATCCTGGTCGGCCCCATCGGGCGCTCGAAGCGGTTCGCACGGCAGCTGGTCGACGCCACCCGGTCGATGCGCGTGGGCTGGCCGGAGGATCCGCTCGCCGAGGTGGGGCCGGTCATCGAACGCCCGCAGGGCAAGCTGCGCTGGGCGCTCACCGAACTTGAACCCGGCGAGAAGTGGCTGCTGAAGCCGCGGATGATCGAGCAGTCCGACGCCCGGCTGTGGACGCCGGGGATCCGCATCGGGGTGCAGGACGGATCCCGGTTCCACCGCGAGGAGTTCTTCGGACCGGTGCTCGGGATCATGCACGCCCCCACCCTCACGCGTGCGATCGAGCTGCAGAACGCCGTCGACTACGGCCTCACCGCGGGGCTGCACACGCAGAACCCGGACGACCTCGCACTGTGGCTGGACCGCGTGCAGGCGGGCAACCTCTACGTCAACCGCGGCATCACCGGGGCGATCGTGCAGCGCCAGCCGTTCGGCGGCTGGAAGCGCTCCTCGGCCGGCACCGGCACGAAGGCAGGCGGGCCGAACCACCTGGTCGGCCTCGGGTCCTGGCGCGACACCGGTGGCGGAGGGTCGAGCACCCTGCACCTGCGCGGCCTCGACACCCGGATCACCTCGCTCATCGAGGCGGCGCAGTCCTCGCTCGACTACGCCGCGTTCGAGTGGCTGCGCCGGGCGGCGCTGTCCGACGCGCTGGCCTGGGATCGCGAGTTCGGGCGGGTGCGGGACGTCTCCCGCCTCGGCGTGGAGCGCAACCTGTTCCGCTACCGTTCGGTGCCGGTCGCGGTGCGCGCCACCGGCGATGCCGCGCTGCGCGCGCTGCTGCGCGTCACGATCGCGGCGATCCGCGGCGGGGGCGACTTCACCCTGTCCACGTCGATGGGCCTGCCCGCCGCCGTGCGGCGCGTGCTCGGCGAGGCGGAGATCCCGGTGTTCGTGGAGAGCGACGCAGAGTGGATCCGGCGGTTCACGCACGACAGCCCGCCGGAGGGATCCGATGCGCATCCTCCCGCCGAGCATCACAAGGACCAGGATCCGCTCGCTGCCCCGCCCCGCCCGCCGCGGGTGCGGATCGTGGGTGCGGCCGAGGACGTCGAGGCGCTGCACGCCGCGCTCGCCGAGGCGGTGCAGGGCTATCCGGATCTCGCGATCTTCGCGGGAGAGGTGACGACCGCGGGCCGGATCGAGCTGCTGCCGTTCCTGCACGAGCAGGCCATCGCGATCACCGCGCACCGCTACGGCAACCCGGACGACTGGTCGGCCGACGTGATCTGAGCCGGGATGTCGGCGTGCCGATCGAATCGTGAGCAGGAGATCCTGGGATATCGAAATACCAGGTCCACCTCTCTTACCAGTACTCCCTGCGGGGTATAGCGTGCGGCCATGAACACTCTCCGAGTCCGACGGGGCCGCGCGATCTCGATCGCCGCGGTCACTCTTGCCCTTCTCGCGGCGCCACTCGGCGTCGCGCCAGCCGTCGCGGCTCAGCCGTCCCCGGTCGCCAAGTACGTCGCTCTCGGCGACTCCTATGCCGCAGGCCAGGGATCGGCCGATCAGGTCATCGCCTGTGGCACGCCGGGCGTGACCGGATACCCGGTTCTGCTCGGTCAGGTTTCGCGGACGAACCTGTTGCGGGATCCGTCCTGCTCGGGCGCGACCGTCGCCGACGTCCAGTCGAACCAGCTCGGCGCCGTGAACCGCGGGACGACGCTCGTCACCATCACTGCCGGCGGGAACGACCTGGACATCGCCGCCGTGTATGCGGCGTGCTCGGTGCCGGGCGATCAGGCCGGCTGTGCACTCGCCTTCGGAATGGCGCAGCAGCGGATGGCGGCCGTCGGTCCGGCGATGGCAGGGCTCGTCGCCGCGACTCGGATGCTCGCGCCCAACGCGGTTGTCATCGTGACCGGGTATCCCGTGCCGTTCTCCGCTACGGCGGTCGCCGCGGATCCCCGTGCCGGAATCGTGAACCAGGGGGTCGCCACGCTCGACCAACTGCTGTCGGGGGCGGCCACGGCATCGGGCGCGGTGTTCGCGGATGTCGACCCGTCCTTCGCCGGACACCGGATCGGCGACGTGGATCCGGCGACGTGGACGGACCAGTCCTGGCTGGGCAGCGATCTCAGCGATCCGGTGACGTTCCTGCACCCGACGGCGGCAGGCGACGCCGCCTATGCCGCGGCGATCCAGGCGGTGCGCTGAGCGGTTCGGATCCGCAGGACTGAGGATCGTGGAGCTCCCCCGCTCGCGACGGGCGGGGGACGCGCTCGCGACGCGGGCGGGGAGGTGAGCCCGGCGATCACAGCGGCGTGATGGCGCCTCGCAGGCTCGGATGAGACAATGGACGACGGCGTGCCCGTGTCGCATCTTCTCCCCGCATCCGCGATGTGCCGGATCGAAGGACCGCCGGGCCTGAGGACAGCGTCCGCCGCACCTGGATTCCGAGGAGCTTCATGTCGACGCCCGAGACCACCACCGCGACCACCGCCGCGACCGTGCCCGCCCGTACCGCGCACCACCGCCGGTACCTGATGTGCAAGCCCGAGCACTTCACGGTGAACTACAGCATCAACCCGTGGATGGAGCCGGCGAACCCGACCGACACCGCGAACGCGGTCGCACAGTGGCAGAAGCTCCACGACCTGTACCTCGAGCTGGGCCACGAGGTCGAGCTCATCGAGCCGCTCGCCGGCTACCCCGACATGGTCTACACAGCCAACGGCGGTTTCGTGATCGGCGGGCGGGCGTACGTGCCCTCGTTCTACTACGCGCAGCGTCAGGGCGAGGCGCCCGCGTTCGCCGACTGGTTCCGCGCCAACGGCTTCGACACCGTGATGCCGGAGGAGATCAACGAGGGCGAGGGCGACTTCCTGCTCGCGGGTGACGTGATCCTCGCCGGCACCGGTTTCCGCTCGGCCGGGGACAGCCACCGCGAGGTGAGCGAGGTCTTCGGCCGCGAGGTCATCTCGCTGCACCTCGTCGACCCGCGCTTCTACCACCTCGACACCGCGCTGACCGTGCTCGACCCCGTGGTGGGCGAGGAGAACGGCGGCCCGGCGAGCGCGAACATCGCCTACCTGCCGCACGCGTTCGACGACGCCAGCCGCAGGATCCTGGAGGAGCGCTTCCCGGACGCGATCCTGGTCTCCGACGAGGACGGCGCCGTCTTCGGCCTGAACTCCGCGAGCGACGGCTACAACGTGATCATCTCGCCGCGGGCGACCGGCTTCGAGAAGCAGCTGCGCGAGCGCGGCTACAACCCCATCACCGTCGACCTGAGCGAGCTGCTGCTCGGCGGCGGCGGCATCAAGTGCTGCACGCTCGAACTGCGCGGCGCGTGATGAGCGCCGCGGTGCGAGAGCCGCAGGGACCGGGCGAGGGCGTGTCTGCACAGGGACCGGACGGGGCCGCGGAGCCGCACGTCGCGCGCAACTACGCCCCGCTCGAGGTGACGATCGCCCGCGGCGAGGGCGCCTGGGTGACCGATGTCGAGGGCAAGCGCTACCTCGACCTGCTCGCGGCGTACTCCGCCGTGAACTTCGGGCACCGCCATCCCGCGCTCGTCGCCGCGCTCGAGGAGCAGCTCGGCCGGGTCGCGCTGACCAGCCGCGCCTTCCGCAGCGACCGGCTCGAGCCGTTCGCCGCGGCGCTCGCGGAGCTATGCGGCAAAGATCTCGTGTTGCCCATGAACACGGGTGCCGAGGCCGTGGAGACCGGGATCAAGGTCGCCCGCGCCTGGGGCTACCGGGTCAAGGGCGTGCGCCCCGACGCCGCCCGCATCGTGGTCGCGCACGGCAACTTCCACGGCCGCACCACCACCATCGTCGGCTTCAGCGACGACGAGTCGGCCCGCGACGACTTCGGGCCGTTCACGCCCGGCTTCGATGCCGTGCCGTACGGTGATGCGGAGGCGATCGCCGCCGCCATCACGGACGACACGGTCGCCGTGCTCATCGAGCCGATCCAGGGCGAGGGCGGCGTGATCATCCCGCCGGACGGCTACCTGCGCCGGATCCGCGAGATCTGCACAGAGCGGAACGTGCTGTTCGTCGCGGACGAGATCCAGTCCGGCCTGGGCCGGGTGGGCGAGACGTTCGCGTGCGACCGCGAGGGCGTGGTGCCCGACCTGTACCTGCTCGGCAAGGCGCTCGGTGGCGGGATCCTGCCCGTCTCGGCGGTCGTCGGGAACGAGGACGTGCTCGGCGTCATCCGTCCGGGCGAGCACGGATCCACCTTCGGCGGCAACCCGCTCGCGGCGGCCGTCGGGCTGCGCGCGGTCGAGATGCTCGCCTCGGGCGAGTTCCAGGAGCGCGCGAAGGCGCTCGGCGAGCACCTGCGGGCCGGGCTCGAGGCCTTCCTCGGTCACGGGGTGACCGCGGTGCGCGTGGCAGGGCTCTGGGCCGGCGTCGACATCGACCCGGATCGCGGGACGGGCCGCGAGATCGCCGAACGGCTTCTGGATCGTGGCGTGCTCGTGAAGGACACGCACGGGCAGACGATCCGGATCGCCCCGCCGATCGTGGTGCGCGCGACCGAGCTGGACTGGGCGCTCGAGCAGCTCCGGCTGGTGCTCGACCGCTGAGCCCCGCCCGCCCCTTGGGGTCGTTGAGCGAGGACGGAGCGGAGCGACGACCGAGACGAAACGCGGTGACTCCGCGGGAAAACCGCGTTTCGTCTCGCTGCTCTTTCGTCGCTGCTCGCTCAACGACCCCCGCGGAGGGCGTCGCGGTGCGTCTCCCACTCCTGGACGAGCTGCGACATGCGGGTCGACATGAAGCGGAAGAACTCCGACATCTCGGACGCCCGGGCGAGCGCGGCGGGATCGCTCGCGTTGGCGTCGCCGATCGCATCGATGTGCTCCGCGAGCCGTTCGTAGATCGGGCCGTTGTTGCTGAGAAGCCCGTACCAGGTGTCTGGCACGATCACGTAGTGGTCGCGGCGGTGATCGGGGCGGGAGACCCGGCGGATCACCTGCAGGCTCTGCAGGTAGCGCACGGCTCCTGACACCGCCGCGGCGCTCACGCCCAGCCGTTCGCCGAGCCCGGCGGCGGTGTAGCCCTCGGCGGGGGCGGCGATGAGAGCCATCAGCACGCGCCCCGGCATCCGCGGGAAGCCGACCGAGGTGATCATCGCGGCCGCCTGCTCCGCCGCGTCGACGCCGAGGTGCGCGCCGGGGGCGGGATCCTTCTCCTGGGTCATACCGCTCCTTCCCCTCTCATCATGGCCCCGGTGACGGCGCGGGATCGGGTCATCCCGCACGCCTCTCAGGCAGCACCGTGCAGCTCGCGTCGGCGCATCAGGGTGAGGGACGCCGCCGCGCCCACCGCGACGACGAGCACCAGCCACCACGTGCCGCGGAGATCCGCGCCCCCGTTCGACACGATCGGGGCGACCGAGAACGGCGAGAAGCGCGTCGTCCACTCCGGCAGACCGAACAGCGGGCCGAACAGGCCGAACAGCGTGGCCAGCAGCACCAGCGCCCAGGCGATGCCGATCGTGCCGCGCGGGAGCAGCACGAACACGAGCGCCGTGAGCACCGTGAACACGCAGGCGGCGAGCCCCTGGCCGAGCCCCACCACCGTCACGACCTGCGCGAGCGAGGATGCGTCCTTGTTGCCGGCGAGTCCGGCGTAGGCCGCGAGCATGGCCGCGGCCACGATGATCGCGATCGCGAAGGTCGCCACGAGCAGATAGTCGAGCAGCCAGCGCACCCGGCCCACGGGAAGGGCGAGCACGTTCTCGGCCGTGCCGTGCGCCTCCTCCTGCCGCGCCCGCACGACGATCTGCACGGCCGCGCACGCGGCGAGGATGCCCATCATCGTGAAGAAGACCGAGACCACGGTCTCCTCCAGGTTGCCGGCCTTGCCGATCTTGTCGAGGATCTGCTGCACCGCCGGGTTCTGCCCGGAGATCTGCCCGGCGAGCCCGGACAGCGTGGTCGCGAGGATGCCGGTGAGCGCCCCGCCCACGCCCCAGCCGATGATCGCGCCGTTGGTCAGCCGCCAGACCAGGGCGTGCGGCGAGGAGAGGGCGGGCCGGGCGTACGTCCGCCCGGCGCGCGCGGGTACGAAGCCTTCGCCGATGTCGCGCACCGACTGCAGGGCCACGGCCGCGATCGCGAGGACCAGTCCGAAGAGCAGCCCGAGCAGAGCCGGCCAGGCGTTGTCGGTGTCGTACGGGCGGGCCTGCTCGGCCCACCCGAACGGCGAGAGCCACACGAGCCCGGAACTGGTGATGCGGGTGAGGTCGTTGCTCGGCGTGCCCGCGGTGTTGCCGATCCCGTTGATCAGGAACGTGCCGACCAGGATCCACACCGTGAGCGAGTTGGCTCCGCGGGAGGTGCGCATGAGCTGCGCGGCGATCAACCCGATGCCGAGGAACGCGATGCCGGTCGTCGCCGAGGTCGCGCCCATGAGCCAGGATCCGCCCGCGTCGAGCTTCGACCCGATCAGCGCGAGCGCCACGAGCACGCCGAGCACGACGTTGGCCGCGAGCCCGTGGATGAGGGTCGCGATCGTCGGCAGCGCGCGACCGGCCGGCGTGGCCGCGACCAGTTCGGCGCGGCCCGCCTCCTCGTCGCCGCGCGTGTGCCGCACCGCGAGGAACGTGCTCATCAGGGCGGCGAGCATCGTCAGCCAGGGCAGGATCTCGAACGAGAGGAACTGCCCCTCGGACGCACCGGACGGCAGCCCGCGGAACATCATGATGACGGGGTTCGCCATGACCGCGGAGAGCACCTGGACCCGGTCGGTGTGCGTTGCGTAGGACTGCGTCACGCCTGAGAAGCCGGCGTAGGCCATGAGGACCGTGGCGAGGATCCACAGCATCACCTGCAGCCAGTCTCGGCGCAGGCGCTGCCGGAGCAGCGAGCCGGGCCCACGCGACCCGGAGGCTCCGGGCAGCGCGGAGCGCTGGTCGGAGGGGGTCGTGGGGCTCATCTCGACTCCTTCGCGGCGACCCGGCGTGCGGCGCGGGTCCCCGAGCCTGTCGACGAGCCCTCCTCGGCGGCGCGAGAGGCTGCGAGATCGTCGCCGTAGTGCCGCAGGAACAGCTCCTCGAGGGAGGGCGGCTCGATCCGGAGCCCCGCCACGGCGCGCTGCGCGAGCACGGGCAGCACGGCCGGGAGCGCGTCGCTGTCGACGGTGAACCGGGCGCGGCCCTCGGCGACGGATCCGTCGTGCGCCTCGGGGATTCCGGCGAGGGCGGTGTCGTCCGTCGCCTCGAACGACACCTCGGTGCGGGTGAGGTGGCGCAGCTCGGCCAGCGTGCCGGATTCGACGATCCGGCCCGCGCGGATGATGCTGACGCGGTCGCAGAGCAGCTCGACCTCGGAGAGGATGTGACTGGAGAGCAGCACGGTCGCGCCGATGCTGCGCAGCCGCTGCACCTCGTCGCGGAACACCACCTCCATGAGCGGATCCAGGCCGCTCGTGGGCTCGTCGAGGATGTACAGATCGGCGGGCACGGCGAAGGCGGCGATGAGCGCGACCTTCTGCCGGTTGCCCTTCGAGTACGCGCGGCCCTTCTTGCGCGGATCGAACTGGAACGCCGTCATCAGCCGCTCCCGCTCGGCGCGGTAGGCGGGATCCTTGGTGTGCGCGCCGCGCAGGCGGGCGAGGAAGTCGATCGACTCGCCGCCGGAGAGGTTGGGCCAGACGCTCACGTCGCCGGGCACGTAGGCGATGCGGCGATGCAGCTGGGAGGCGTGGGCCCACGGATCCGCGCCGAAGACGGTGGCCGTGCCGCCCGTCTTGCGAGCCAGGCCCAGCAGGATCCGGATCGTGGTGGACTTGCCGGCCCCGTTCGGGCCGAGGAAGCCGTGCACCTGGCCCTCGTCGACGCTGAGGTCCAGTCCGTCGAGTGCGTGCACGGAGGCCCGACCGCGGGGGCCGTAGTGCTTGGTGAGGCCGTCCGTGCGGATGATCGTGTTCATGGCGGCGATGCTACGCCTATTTCACAAATTCGTGAAGGAAGTGAAGCGCATGGGTTTCGTGAGGATCCGGATGCGGAGGAGCGCTGCGTGTCGGGGGCGGCAGTTGTTGCGGATTTTGCAACGACTGCGGCGGACAGGACGGATCGCGCGGGATGGCGAGATCGATGAGCAGAGCAAAATGCAAGAACTGCATACAGCTCGCAAACGCTGAGGTGCTTACCGGGTATCTGCCCAGCCCGCGGAAACGGAAGGACCTCATGATCGCGCTGATCCTGCGCATGCTCAACGGCGAGGCGGACTGATCACGCGTTCACGGTCACGCCGATCGTGTGCCAGCCGCTCGCGCCGTCGGGTGCGGGGGGCGCGATCTCGGATGTCTGCACCGTGCCGTCGGAGCCGATCGCTCGGCAGCGGAGCGTGCGCTGCCCTGCGGCGGCGTGCCAGGGCAGGCGCCACTGCACCCAGGTGTCGGTCGAGATGGCCGGCGCCAGCTCCGCGCGCTGCCAGGGCCCGCCGTCGACCTGCACCTCGACGGCGGAGACGCCCGCGTGCGGCTGCCAGGCGACGCCCGCGATCACGGTGTCGCCCGCCGAGACGGCGGCGTTCGCGCGGGGCACGTCGATGCGCGACTCGAGTTTGATCGGCCCGCGCTCCGACCACCCCCGGTCCGTCCAGTACGCGCGGGCGCGGTCGAACCGGGTGACCTCGAGGTCGATCACCCACTTCGTCGCGGAGACGTAGCCGTACAGCCCCGGCACGACCATCCGTACCGGGAAGCCGTGCTCGAGGGGGAGCGGTTCGCCGTTCATCCCGATCGCGAGCAGCGCGTTGCGGTCGTCGGTGAGCGCCTCGAGCGGCGTCCCCGCGGTGAAGCCGTCGACCGAGGTCGACAGCACCATGTCCGCATCGGCGGAGGGCTGCGCCTGCGCGAGCAGCTCGCGGATCGGGTACCCGAGCCAGACCGCGTTGCCGATCAGGTCGCCGCCGACCTCGTTCGACACGCAGGACAGGGTCGCGGCCGATTCCACGAGAGGCAGCGCGACGAGCTCATTCCAGGTGAGCGTCACCTCGTGCGCGACCAGGCCGTGGATCCGCAGCTTCCACTGCGCCGGATCCAGCTGGGGCACGATGAGCGCGGTGTCGATGCGGTAGAAGTCGGCGTTCGGCGTGATCAGGGGGCTGAGCCCCGGAACGTTCAGCGCGGCCCCGGCGGGAATGGCGGGCGCCGGAGTGGCCGGCTTCGGCAGGCGCAGGGCGGTGCGGACGGTGGTCGAGACGGCCGTGCCCGCGCGCCCTGCCGACGCGATCAGGGCCGCGACGATGCCGGCGCCGGCGCTCGCCGCAGCCCAGGCGAGGAACCGGCGTCGGGTCGGGCCGGACGGATCCTGGGTGCCGGCGGATGCGAGGGCGGTGCGGTCCGCGGATCGCAGCATCCGCACCAGCCGGTGCAGGGCCGTGCCCGAGATCACGCCGGAGAGCAGTGCGGGCAGCCACGACAGCGTCGCCGCATCTGCCCGGGTGGGGGCGATCAGCGACACCACGACGCCGACCAGCACGAGGCCGATCGCTCCGGAGCGCCGCCAGCGCCGCTCGCTCAGCCCGAGCGCGGCGGCCAGGGCGAGCAGCACGATCGCGATGCCGGTGAGCAGCGCGGCCTTGTCCGAGGTGCCGAACAGCGCGATCGCCGTGTTCTTCGCCCACGCCGGGGCGGCGTCGATCAGCGCACCGCCGACCACCGCGAACGGGCTGGACGAGGGCGCGAGCACCGCGGCGACGAGCTCGCCCGCCCCGGCGCCGAGCAGAGTGGCGGCGACGCCGGCCGCGGCGGCCATCGCGCGGTGGCGCAGCACGGATCCGGTCATGGTCTCAGCGTAGGAACCCCGGAGGATCCGCAGGGCGGCAGATCACGAACTCGTAAGAACTTCGCGGGTTCGCGAGTCAGGGGCGATCCGTGCTCCGCCCGCCCCGGCCCGCGACCGCGAGGACCAGCAGCGCACAGGCGAATGCGGCGAGCATCGTCCACCCCATGAGCGTCGCCGACACCCCGGCTCGGGAGAGCAGCGGCGGGACCAGCGCGCCCAGCAGAGCGGCGAGCGTGCCGAGCACGGCGGAGGCGGATCCGGCACCCCGGCGGATGCGGCCGAGTGCGAGCGCGGTGAGCGTCGGATTGTTCACGCCGTGCAGGGCGACGAGCAGGAACAGCGGCGCGAGCAGCCAGGGCAGTGCGCTGCCCAGCAGTGCGGAGAGCAGCACGGCCGCGGCCGCCGCCGTGCCGAGGCTCAGCGACCACAGCACGATGCGCCGGCCGCCGGCGCTCCGAGCCAGACGCCGGCTGAGCCGGGCGCCCAGCACGATCCCGACCGAGTTCACGGCGAAGATGAGCGCGAATCCCTGCGCCGTGACGCCGTACTCGTTCTGCAGCACGAACGACGACATCTGCAGGTAGGTGAAGAACCCGGCGGTGGCGAGGCCGAGCGTGATCGCGAAGACCATGAACGGTCCGTTCGCGAGGGCGGCGCCGATGCCGCGCAGGTCGTTGCCGAGCCCGCCGGTGGTGCGCTCGGCCGCGTGCAGCGTCTCCGGCACGAACAGCACGGCGACAACCAGCAGCGCGGCGCCGATGATCGCGAGCGCGACGAACAGCCCGTGCCAGTTCGTGAACGACAGCAGCAGCCCGCCCAGCAGCGGGGCGAGCACGGGAGCCGCGCCGGAGATCGCGGTGAGCGTCGCGAACCCGGCGGTCGCCTCCGCGCCCTCGAACACGTCGTGCACGACGGCGCGGGCGATCGCCATCCCGGCCGCCCCGCACAGCCCCTGCACGAGACGGATCGCGATCAGGATCCCCACGGTCGGCGCGAACGCGCACGCGAGCGAGGCGATCGCGAACCCGGCCACCGCCCACAGCATCGGCCGGCGCCGGCCGTACCGGTCGCTGATCGGCCCCCACAGCAGCTGGCCGAGCGCGAGCCCGATCAGGCACGCGCTCATCGTCACCTGCGCGAGCGCGTCGGTGGTCGCCAGGTCGTGCCCGAGCTGCGGCAGCGCGGGGATGTACAGGTCCATCGAGAGCGGCCCGAACGCGGAGAGCGCCCCCAGCGCCGGCAGCAGCGAACGGCGGGAGCGGGCGTTCGCGGCGGCCGCGGCGTCGCGTCCCGTCACTCCCCGTCGTCCTTCGGCAGGCGCGGCTCGGTGCGGATCGGGGTCGTGGCGCTCGTGATCGGGTTCGCCGTGCTGATGATCGGCGGCGTGACCGCGCGATCCATCGCCTCCACGATCGAGACCGGTCTGGTCTCGTCCAGGGTGAGCAGGAACCGCGCGTCCTCTCGGCGGTGCAGCCGGCCGGAGTACAGCATCCAGCCCGCACCGATCGCGAAGGACAGCAGGCCCGCGATCCCGCCCATCGTGATCGCGGCGCGCGGGCCGAACGCGTCGGCCACCCAGCCCGCGATCGGGGCGCCGATCGGGGTCGCGCCCATCACGACCGCCATGTACAGCGCGAGCACCCGCCCGCGCAGCGCCGGATCCGTCGTGGTCTGCACGTAGCCGTTCGCCGTGGTCAGCATGGTCACCGTGGAGAAGCCGACGAACACGAGCGTCACCGCGTACAGCACATAGGTCGGCATCTGCGCCGACACGATCGAGGCGACGCCGAATCCGCCCGCGGCGATCATCAGCACGCGCACCCTGGCGCGATCCCGGCGCGCGGCGAGCAGGGCGCCGGTGAGGGATCCGATCGCGAGCACCGAGCTGAGCACGCCGTAGCCGTCGGCCTGCTTGTGGAACTCGAGCGCCATGGTCGAGGCGAAGATCGGGAAGTTCATGCCGAACGCGCCGATCAGGAACACCATCACGAACACGACCATGAGGTCGGGCCGGCCCCGCACGTAGCGCAGCCCCACGATCAGCCCGCCGGAGCGACGGTTCTTCGGCCGCGGCATGAGCTCCCGGGAGCGGATCAGCAGCAGCGCCACGATCATCGCGAGGAACGTGGCCGCGTTCGCGACGAACACCCAGCCGGATCCGAGCGCGACGATCGCGAGGCCGCCGACGGCCGGCCCGATCAGCCGGGCCATGTTGAACGACGCCGAGTTCAGCGCGACCGCGTTCGAGGCGTTCTCCATCGTCACCATGTCGGACACGAACGCCTGCCGGGCGGGGGCGTCGAACGCGTTCGCGATCCCGAAGCAGGCCGCGAACACGAGCATGAGCGGCAGCGTCATGACGTGCGTGAGCAGCAGCGTCGCGACGCACACGGCGAGCACCATGAGGGTCGACTGCGTCACCAGCAGGATGTGCCGGCGGTCGAAGCGGTCGGCCACCCGGCCGGTGAGCCCGACGAGCACGAGGGGCGGGCCGAACTGCAGCGCCATGGTCGCGCCCATCGCGGTGGCGTCGTTGTGCGTGAGCTCGGTCAGCACCACCCAGTCCTGCGCGGTGGACTGCATCCAGCCGCCGATGTTCGAGATGATCGCGCCGAAGAACCAGACCCGGTAGTTGAAGGCCCCGAAGGAGCGGAACATCTGACTCACTGCTCGGCCAGCTTCCGCATCAGGATGCTCGCCGTGTGCAGGGTCTGCAGCTCCTCGTCGCTGAGGCCGAGCTCGACGATCTCGGCCTTGAGCAGCTCGGTGCGCCGCTCGAACGTCGCGACCACGATCGCCTCGCCGTCGGGAGTGATCTCGACGTGCACGCGGCGGCGATCGACCTCGTCCGGGATCCGGATCACGTAGCCCTGCTCTTCGAGTCCGGTCACCAGGGCGCTCATGGTGGGCGGGGTCACGCGCTCGCGGTCGGCGAGGGCGGTGAGGGAATGGCGCCCGTGCGTGCGCAGCGCTCCGAGCACGGCCAGCTGCGCGTCGCTCATCGCGGCGTTGCGGCGGTCGATGGGACGGACGGAGCGGAGCCTGCGGGCGAGGCGGAAGGTGGCGAGACGCAGTTCGGTCGCGGTCTCGTGCAGAGTGTCAGGTTCCATTACTTAGATAGCCTAACTAAGTAATGAGCCGAACAAAAGGCCCGGCGCGTCCGTTCCGGCAGGTGTTGCGACCCGGAAGAATAGGGGGATGCCCCTCGCGCTCGAAGTCGCTGTTCAGGATGCCGCCGGTGTGCGGGTCGCCCGCGAGATCGGCGCCGCGCGTGTCGAGCTGACCCACGGGCTGGCGCTCGGCGGAGTGACGCCGTCGCCGGCCACGCTCGAGCTCGCGGTCGAAGCGGCCGGAGACGACGGGCCCGGTGTGCATGTGCTGGTACGGCCGAGGGCGGGCGGATTCCACTACGACGCCGAGGAAATCGAGGCGACCGCGCGGGACGTGCGCTGGATGCTCGCGCACGGAGCCGCCGGGGTCGTCATCGGCGCGCAGACCGCGTCGGGGGAGCTGGACACGGATGCGCTGGAGCGGCTCCGGGACGTGGCGCGATCGGTGCGTGCGGACGCGGCGGTCACCCTGCACCGCGCGATCGATGTGACGCCGGATCCGCTCGCCGCGCTGCTGATCGTGCGTGGGCTCGGCTTCACCCGGGTGCTGACCTCGGGGGGCGTCTCCGCCGCGCTCGACGGCCTCGACGTGCTGCGCGCGCTTGTCGCCGCGGCCGAGGGCGGCATCGAGGTGATGGCCGGCAGCGGCGTCACCTCGGCGAACGCGGCCCGGATCGCGGCGACCGGCGTGGACGCGCTGCACTTCTCCGCCAAGCGCACGGTCACCGCCGACGGCGCTGTGCGCATGGGATCCGCGGACGAGGGCGTCGGCGGTCACGAGGTGACAGACCTCGCCGAGGCCCGTGCCGTGCGCGCCGCCTTCGGCCTCTGACCCGGCCGCACGCCCGCCGCTCCCTGTCATCGGACGACGTCTCGCCGACGCCGGGGCTCCCGATCCGTAGACTCGGGGCATGGCTGAGCCCCGCACCGCCGAGTTCACTGACGCGCACGGCATCGCGATCGTCTACGACGTCCATCCGGCGACCGGGCCGGCGAGAGGCGTCGTGCAGCTGCTGCACGGGGTCGGCGAGCACGCCGGGCGATACGTCCGCACGATCGCGGCGCTCACCGCCGCCGGCTTCACCGTCTACGCCGACGATCATCGCGGGCACGGCCGCACCGGGATGAAGCAGCACGGGGACGCCGCCCGGCTGGGCCGGCTCGGCCCCGGCGGCATGCGCGCCGTCGTCGCCGGCGTGTGGCAGTTCACCGAGCTCATCCGCGCCGAGAACCCCGATCTGCCGCTCGTGCTGCTCGGGCACTCCTGGGGATCCTTCCTCGCCCAGATGGTGCTGAACGCGCACCCGGATGCCTACGACGCCGTGATCCTCAGCGGATCCGCGCACCGCACCGTGCGTGACCTGAACTCGCGCCCGTTGAATGCGCGCTGGAAGGGCCCCGACGCCACCGGGCTGGAGTGGCTCTCCCGCGACCCGGCGGTGTGGAAGGAGTTCGCCGAGGATCCGCTGACCACCCAGGTCCCGCTGCTGAAGCTGTTCGGGCCGGTCGAGGCGGCGCGCATCTACGGTCGCCCGCGCAAGGACTACCCCCGCGATGTACCGATGCTGCTGATGGTCGGCCGGGAGGATCCGGTCGGCGGCCCGCGCAGTGTGCACCGCCTCGCCGACGACTACCGCTCGCGCTCCGGCCTCACCGACGTCACCACGCTGGTGTACCCCGAGGCGCGGCATGAGATCTTCAACGAGCTGCAGCAGGACGAGGTGCGCGCCGACCTGCTCGCGTGGCTCGACAAGCACGTGCCGGCGCGGGACTGAGCGCCGCCGCCCGCGCCGCCCGCGCCCCCCGCGCCGAGCCCGCGCGAGCCGCCGCGCGCCTGCGGTCCATCCCGTCGCGCCGTAGGCTGAAGCGGTGCATGGTGAGTACAAGGTTCCTGGTGGCAAGCTCGTCGTCGTCGATTTCGAGGTGACGGACGGCGCGATCGCCGACTTCCGGCTCGCCGGAGACTTCTTCCTCGAGCCCGACGACGCCCTCGACGCGATCAACGCCGCGGTCACCGGCCTTCCGACCGAGACCGACGCCACAGCGATCGCCGCCGCCGTGCGCGCGGCGCTCCCCGAGGGCGCGCAGCTGCTCGGACTCACCCCCGAGGCGGTCGGCACCGCGGTGCGCCGCGCGCTCGTCACGGCACCGGGGTGGCGCGACTTCGACTGGGAGATCGTGCACGAGAAGGCGGTCTCGCCGCGCGTGAACCTCGCCCTCGACGAGGTGCTCACCACCCGCGTCGGTGCGGGGCTTCGCCGCCCGACCCTGCGGATCTGGGAGTGGGACGAATCCGCGGTGGTGATCGGATCCTTCCAGTCGTACCGCAACGAGGTCGACCCCGCCGGGGCTGTCCGGCACGGTTTCGACGTCGTGCGCCGCATCTCCGGCGGTGGCGCGATGATGATGGCCGCCGGCCAGATCATCACCTACTCGCTGTACGTGCCGGCATCGCTCGTGCAGGGCATGACCTTCGCCGACTCCTACGCGTTCCTGGACGACTGGGTGCTGCAGGCGCTGCGCTCGCTCGGCATCGACGCCACCTACCAGCCGCTCAACGACATCGCCGGGCCCAGCGGCAAGATCGGCGGGGCCGCGCAGAAGCGGCTCGCCAACGGCGGAGTGCTGCACCACGCCACGCTGTCGTACGACATCGACGGTCAGACGATGACCGAGGTGCTGCGGATCGGCCGCGAGAAGCTCAGCGACAAGGGCACCGCCTCTGCGGCGAAGCGGGTGGATCCGCTGCGCAGCCAGACCGGGCTCAGCCGGGCCGAGATCATCGAGCGGTTCAAGGGCACGTTCCGCGAGATCACCGGCGCCGAGGACGGCGCGATCGCGGCCGACGAGTATGCGGCGGCCGAGGAGCTGGTGCGCACGAAGTTCGGCACCGAGGCGTGGCTGCACCGTGTGCCCTGAGCGCAGGGCTCGGTGAGCCTCGACCCCGTGTCGGACCCAGCCGCTGAGACGGGCCCGGCCGCTGAGCCTGCCCCGGTCGCTGAGCCTGTCGAAGCGCCCGTCTCAGCGCCCGGGATCGGATTTGTCCAGATCGTCCAGGGCGAGGCGCTCGACGTCGCCCGCACGCTGCCCGACGGATCCTTCACCCTCGTGTATCTGGATCCGCCGTTCAACACCGGCCGCGTGCAGGAGCGGCACTCCGTGTCGACCCGCCGTGCCGACCGGCCGGTGCGCCGAACTCAGGAGATTTCGGAGGGCCAGGATCCGGAATCCGCGGATTTCCGCGCCTCCGAGACCGAGGCCGCACCGGATCGACGGAGTTCGGAACCGCGGGTCGAGGTCAATCACGGCTTCCACGGGCACCGCTACGAGCGGGTGCGCGAGCTGCTGCACGCCTACGACGACCGCTTCGACGACTACGGCGATTTCCTCATGCCGCGGCTCGAGGAGGCCTGGCGGCTGCTCGCCGACGACGGCACCCTCTACCTGCACCTCGACTACCGTGAGGCGCATTACGCCAAGGTCATGCTCGATGCGGTGTTCGGGCGGGAGTGCTTCCTGAACGAGATCATCTGGGCCTACGACTACGGCGCCAAGCCGCGCACGCGCTGGCCCACCAAGCACGACACGATCCTCGTCTATGTGAAGACGCCGGGCGGGCACGTGTTCAACGTCGACGACGTCGAGCGCGAGCCGTACATGGCGCCGAGTCTGGTGAGCGCCGAGAAACGCGCGCGGGGCAAGCTCCCCACCGACGTGTGGTGGCACACGATCGTGCCGACGTCGGGCCGGGAGAAGACCGGGTACCCGACGCAGAAGCCGGAGGGGATCCTGCGCCGGATCGTGCAGGCGTCCAGTCGTCCCGGCGACCGGGTGCTCGACCTGTTCGCGGGCAGCGGCACTTCCGGCGCGGTCGCGTCGGCGCTCGGCCGCGACGCGCTGCTCGTGGATGTCAGCCCGGAGGCCGTACGAGTGATGCGGCAGCGGATCCCGCACGCGACCGTCCGCCCCGAAACGGAGTGATCTGCCGAGCCGGTCGTGTCGCCGCGTTCTGTCGCGCTCCGCTCGCTCAACGACCCTGAGGGGGATCCGGCCGGCGGTGCTGCGCGAAGGCGGCGGCGAGGGCCGTGCGGACCGCGGCGACGCCCTCCGAGGATCGCGTGCCGGTGCGGACCGCGGTGAAGATCTCGCGGACAGGCGAACCGGGGAGCTCCGCGAGCACGAGACCGGCGGGCGCATCGCCCCAGATGAGATCCGGCAGCATGCCGACCGCGTGCCCCGCCGCGATGAGGCGCACGTGCACCGTGAGGTCCACGGCCTCGAAGCGCACATCCGGCTCGAACCCGGCCGCGCGGCACTGCTGCACCGCCCACTGCCGCACGGCGGATCCGACCGGCTCCATCACCCAGGCCCGATCGCGGAGCGCATCGAGCGGCACTGCGCTCTCGTGCGGGGCGAGGACGAGGCGGATCGGATCCTCGCCGATCAGCTCGTGCTCCGTGCCCTCGCGGCGCTCCCGGGTGTGCCCCGGGTACTGCTCGGCGATGACGAGATCGAACCGGCGCGCGGTGAGCTCGAACAGGCCTTCCTCGGGCGGCGCCTCGGTCATCTCCACGCGCAGCTGCGGATGCGAGGCCGCGAGCGCGGTGAGCGCGGCCGGGACGATCGTCTCGGCCGCCGTCGGCATCGCGCTGATGCGGATCGGCTCCGTCGGCGCGACGGCGAGGGCCTGCCGGGCCTGCTCGTCGAGTTCGAGCGCCCGGGCCGCATGCTCCGCGAGCACCCGGCCCTCGGGTGTGAGGCGGATCCGGCGCCCATCGGGCTCGAGGAGTGCGACCCCCGCCTCGCGCTCCAGCAGTGCGAGCTGCTGGGAGACGGTGGACGGGCTGTAGGACAGCGACTTCGCGACCTCGGCGACCGTGCCGCGCAACGCGAACTCGTGCAGCAACCGCAGTCGGCGCAGTTCGAACACGCTCGTTCCTCTCCATTCCACCCGCGAGACTGCAACTGAGCCTCGAAACTGCAGCAACGTGCTGCTGTCTCGAGGCGGAGATGCAGTCTCGCGGCCAGGGTGTGCGGCCAGGGTGTGTGGCCAGGGTGTGTGGCCAGGGTGTGCGGCCGGGGTGCGTGGCCAGGGTGTGCGGCCGGGACCCGACGACCATTCGATAAGTATGAACATTATCCATCATGAATGATCGCTTTTGCTGTAGGGAGATCGGATCCATGCTGAGAGGATCCCCGCACGCGCGCGCGTGACGAGCTCCCGAACCCCGAGGAACCATGAACGCCACCGAATCCCACGGCTCCGCCGCACAGACCGGCGCCGCTGCCGGGCTCGCCGACCTCTCCGCACTCGCCGACGACGCCGTCGCACTGGTCCGCCGCTGGCTCGTGGAGAGCCGCGAGGTGCCCGTCGACGCCGCCGGTCAGCGCCTCGCCGGTGTGCTGCGCGACCCGAACGGCCTCGACTTCACGGTCGGCTTCGTGGACGGCGTCGTGCGACCGGAAGACCTCAAGGTCGCCGCGGCGAAGCTCAAGGAGCTCGTGCCGCTCACGCCCGGCTTCCTGCCCGCGCCGATGCGCGCCGCGATCGGACTCGGCGGCGCGACCGCGGGGATGGCGCCCGGCATCGTCGTGCCCGCGGCCCGCGCGGTGCTGCGCCAGATGGTACGCCACCTCATCGTCGACGCCCGCGACGAGAAGCTCGGCAAGGCGATCGCGCACATCCGCGAGACGCAGGGCGTGAAGCTCAACATCAACCTGCTCGGCGAGGCGATCCTCGGTCGCGAAGAAGCCGCACGCCGTCTCGAGGGCACCCGCCGGCTGCTCGAGCGCGACGACGTCGACTACGTCTCGATCAAGGTCTCGTCCACGGTCGCCCCGCACAGCCCGTGGGCGTTCGACGAGGCCGTCGCGGACGCGGCGGAGGCGCTCCTCCCGCTGTACCGGATCGCCCTGAGGGGCCCTTCGACAGGTTCGGGGACCGGCACGACGAAGTTCATCAACCTCGACATGGAGGAGTACAAGGATCTCGACCTCACGATCGCGGTGTTCACGAACATCCTCGATCGCCCGGAGTTCCAGACCCTCGAGGCCGGCATCGTGCTGCAGGCCTACCTGCCCGACGCCCTCGGCGCGATGATCCGGCTGCAGGAATGGGCCGCGAAGCGCGTGGCCGACGGCGGTGCGCCGATCAAGGTGCGCGTCGTCAAGGGCGCGAACCTGCCCATGGAGACCGTCGACGCCGAGTCGCACGGTTGGCCGCTCGCGACCTGGTCTTCCAAGCAGGAGTCGGACAGCTCGTACAAGGCCGTGCTCGAGTACGCGCTGCGTCCGGAGCACGTCGGCAACGTCCGGATCGGCGTCGCCGGGCACAACCTCTTCGACATCGCGCTGGCCTGGCTGCTGGCCTCGAAGCGCGGCGTCACCGAGGGGATCGAGTTCGAGATGCTGCTCGGCATGGCGGCCGCCCAGGCGACGGTCATCAAGCGCACCGTCGGATCCCTCCTGCTGTACACGCCGGTCGTGCACCCCGACGAGTTCGACGTCGCGATCGCGTACCTGATCCGGCGTCTGGAGGAGGGTGCGTCGCAGGAGAACTTCATGTCGGCGGTCTTCGACCTCGACGCGGATCCGGCCCTGTTCGAGCGCGAGAAGGAGCGCTTCCTCGCCTCCGTGCGGAGCGTCCCCACCGAGGTCCCCGCTCCGAACCGCGTGCAGGATCGCACCGCCCCGGTCCCTTCGACGGGCTCAGGGACCGATCCGCACGGCTTCGTGAACACGCCCGACACCGACCCGTCGCTCGCTGCGAACCGCGCCTGGGGCGACGCGATCCGCGCCCGTATGAAGGGCTCGGAGCTCGGCAACGCGACGGTCGACGCCCACACCCTGTCCACCGCGGAACAGGTCGACACCGCGATCACGACTGCCGTCGCCGCGGGCGAGGCCTGGCGGGCGCTCGGCGCCGAGGGACGCGCCGCGATCCTGCACCGCGCCGGCGACGTGCTCGAGCAGCGTCGCGGCGACCTGCTCGAGGTCATGGGATCCGAGGCCGGCAAGGTCATCGAGCAGGGCGACCCCGAGGTCTCCGAGGCGATCGACTTCGCGCATTACTACGCGGAGAGCGCGAAGAAGCTCGCCGACGTCGACGGTGCGACCATGCAGCCCGTGGGCCTGACCGTGGTGACCCCGCCGTGGAACTTCCCCGTCGCGATCCCGGCCGGATCCACCCTGTCCGCGCTCGCGACCGGATCCCCGGTCATCATCAAGCCCGCCCGTCAGGCCCGCCGCTCCGGCGCGGTCATGGTCGAGGCGCTGTGGGAGGCCGGCGTGCCGCGCGAGGTGCTGCAGTACGTGCAGCTCGACGGCGCCGACCGCGGCGAGCTCGGCGCACGGCTCGTGAGCGACCCGGCCGTCGGCCGCGTCATCCTCACCGGCGGCTACGAGACGGCCGAGCTGTTCCGCGGCTTTCGCCAGGACCTGCCGCTGCTCGCCGAGACCAGCGGCAAGAACGCCATCATCGTCACCCCGTCGGCCGACCTCGACCTCGCGGCCAAGGACGTCGCGTATGCCGCGTTCGGGCACGCCGGACAGAAGTGCTCCGCAGCGTCGCTCGTCGTGCTGGTCGGATCCGCTGCGCGCTCGGAGCGGTTCCGCCGCCAGCTCGTCGACGCGGTGCGCTCCTACGACGTGGGCGCGCCCGAGGACGGCTCCACCCGCATCGGACCGCTGATCGGCCCCGCCGAGGGCAAGCTGCTCGACGCGCTGACCACGCTGCACGCCGGCGAGAGCTGGCTGCTCGAACCGCAGAAGCTCGATGACGCCGGACAGCTCTGGCGCCCGGGCATCCGCGACGGCGTGCGCCGCGGAAGCGAGTTCCACCGCGTGGAGTACTTCGGGCCCGTGCTCGGCATCATGACCGCGGACTCCCTCACCGAGGCGATCGACGTCGTCAACGACATCGATTACGGCCTCACCAGCGGCCTGCACTCGCTCGACGAGGACGAGGTGCAGCAGTGGCTCGCCGCGATCCAGGCCGGCAACGTCTACGTCAACCGCGGCACCACCGGCGCGATCGTGCAGCGCCAGCCGTTCGGCGGCTGGAAGAAGGCCGCGGTGGGCGCCGGATCCAAGGCGGGCGGCCCGAACTACCTCGTCGGCCTGTCCGAGTGGACCGACGCCCCCGTCGCATCGACGCGCGAGCTCGACGCCCTCGCGACCGGTGCGGTGGGTGCCCTTGCGGCGTCTGGCACCGCCGACGCCGACATCGCGTGGCTGCGCTCGGCGCTGGCGACCGACATCGACGCGTGGGCAGACGAGTTCGGCGTGGTGCGCGACGCCACCGGGCTGAGCACCGAGCAGAACGCGCTGCGTTATCAGGCGGTTCCGGTGACGGTGCGGTTCGAAGGACCGCGGGTCGCGGAGCTCGTGCGCGTCGTCGCCGCCGGCCGCCGTGCGCGCGCCCGGGTGACCGTCAGCACGGCCAGGGCCCTGCCCTCGTCGCTGCTGACCTGGCTCGGCTCACAGGACGTCACGGTGACCACCGAGGACGCCGCAGCCTGGGCGGCACACGCGCAGCGTCTCGCCGCGCGCGACGGCCGGGTGCGGCTGATCGGCGCCACGGCGGAGGCCACTGCCGCGGCCGTGGCCGGATCCCCGAGCCTCGCGCTGTACGCGAACCCCGTGGTCTCGGCCGGGCGTGTGGAGATCCTGACCTTCCTGCGCGAGCAGGCCGTCTCGGTCACCGCGCACCGCTTCGGCACGCCGCACCGCTACGAGATCCCCCTGCTGGATCCGATCGCCTGACGCTGTTCGGGGTCGTTGAGCGAGCAGCGACGAAGGAGCAGCGAGACGAAACGCGGTTTTGCCGCGGAATGACCGCGTTTCATCTCGGTCGTCGCTGGCGCTCCGTCCTCGCTCAACGACCTCGAGAAACGACCCCGAAAGCAGCCTCAGACCAGGGGCAGGGCGCTGTCGAACGCGGTTGCCGAGAGCGCGGGCTCGTCGGGGCCGGCGCCGAACACCCGGGACAGGCCGGGATCCGTGCGCCACGCGGGCCAGCCCGGCTCGCCCTCGCGGACGAACCGCACGGCGGCGTCGTGCATCTCGGTCGCGAGCGGCTGCGGGGGTGTCGGTCCGGCGAGGCGGGGGACGAACGGATCCTGCAGCACGTCGAACCAGAACGGCACGTCCAGGCAGTGGCACGACCAGCCCTTGGCGGGGGAGACCCACGCGAACCGGTACGTCCAGGTGGCGGCGTCGCCGCGGGCCTCGGCGGTGCGCACGACGAGCGAGCGGAAGACCTTGTCTGTCACGAAGCGGCCGAGCAGGGCCGCGGTGCCATGGCGGCGCTGCGGTCTGTTCGCCCGCAGGTAGGCGTGTCGCAGCGCCGGATCGCGCGAGAGCAGGCGCAGGGCGAGGCCGGCCGGTACGAATCGCAGCAGCTTCGGCGCCCGATCGAACGCCATCGTGAACTCGTCGTCGGTCGCACCGAGCAGCAGCGGCTTGCCGGATCCGATGCCCGAGCGGATCCCGGCGACGGTGTGGCGCGGCACGACATCGCCGTCCACGACCGGACCCCAGGGCAGCCCGGACACGAGCGGGTCGACCAGAGCCCGCAGTCCCGTCGCACCGCGCAGCGCGGCGACGGGCTGCTTCTGCATCACGGTCCGCTCCGGGATGCCGCGGAACCCGTCGGCCGTCGGTGCGCAGCCGAGCAGCTCGGCGAGCCGGTCCGTGCGCTCGTGCGCCGTGCGCGGCCCGACGTCGGCGAGGGCGGGGGAGAACGCCATCGCGGCGCGGAACAGGTGCTGCGCCCGCTCCAGACCGAGCAGCGTCAGCACCGCGCCGCCGCCCGCGGACTGCCCCGCGATCGTGACGCGCGCCGGATCCCCTCCGAACGCGGCGATGTTGCGCTGCACCCACTCGAGTCCGGCGATCCAGTCCTGCACGCCGCGGTTGGCCGGGGCGCCGTCGATCAGGCCGAACCCGTCGAAGCCGAGCCGGTACGAGAGGGACACCGTGACCACGCCGTCGCGGGTGAACGCGGCGCCGTCGTACCAGGGGCTGGCCGGTGAGCCATCGACGTACCCGCCGCCGTGGATCCACACCATCACCGGAAGCGCCGCACCCGGATCGGGCGTGAACACGTTCACGTTGAGCGTCGCGTCGCCCGGGATGCTCGGCTCGGGGATGAGCGTCTCGCCCTTGTCGCCGCGCTGGGCGGTGGGGCCGAACGCGGTCGCGTCCCGCACCTCCGTCCACGGCTCCGGATCCTGCGGCGCGGCGAAGCGCAGCGCCCCGTCAGGAGGGGCCGCGAACGGGATCCCGAGGAACGCCGCCGAAGCCCCCGGAGCGCCGGGCTCGCCCCGCCAGAACCCGCGCACAGGGCCGGAGGTCGTGACGACGACGGGCCCGTCGGGCGTGGAGGCGCTCATACCGGCCAGAGTATCCGGGAGCCGCGGTGTCGAACTCAGTTCCCAGACGCGTTTCGGGCCGGAATCGAGCCGAAACGGCCCGAATCGACTGAGTTCGAAACAGCCGCGAAGCTCAACTCGGCGTCACCGGCCGCAGCAGCGCGAAGAACTGCGCGACGTCGGCGGCCATGTCGACCGTCGGATCCAGGATCCAGGCGTTCTGCAGGCCGTCGGCGAGGGCGTGCCCGGCGCGGACGATCCAGTCCGGATCCAGGTCGGCACGGATCCGTCCCGTCTTCTGGGCGGCGACGAAGACCTCTCGGGCCGCGGCGTTCACGGCTCGGGTGCGATCGAGGAAGAAGGCATGGGCGGGGTGCTCGGCATCTCCGGTTTCGGCGGCCAGCCGCGTGTAGAGCTCGACGAGCCCCGGCACCTCGGCGTTGTGCCGCAGCACCTCGAGGAACGCGGGCATGAAGTCGAGGTCCGCGAACCGTGCGGTGTCGTGCGCGTCACGGGCCCGGAGGATCTCGACGAGGAGCTGCTCCTTGGTTCCGAAGTAGTGCAGGAGCCCCGCGGGGCTGAGACCCACCGCCTCGGCGATCTCGCGCACCGAGGCGCTGCGATATCCGAGCCTGCCGACGATCTCGAGTGCAGCCTCGAGGATCTCCTCGCGCTTGACGACGCCCTTCGCATACGCGCCCCGTGTCGCCATGGGCCCAGGATAAACCGTCCGTAACGAAACACGAACATCGTGGGGTTTTTGAGGCGAGAACCCTTGCGGCGTTCGGGGTTCGGTGTCATGATCGAGATCGGATCTAGAAACCAAACACGGTTCGGTATTCGGATCCGCACCCGATCCGCTCGATGAGGAGCACCCATGACCATCACCCCTCCCGATCCCGCCGCGGCGCTCGCCCCGACCGGCGTCATCCGCGCCACGGCCCCCGAGCCGGGCGCGCCCGCCGCCAGCCCTCCGGCCACGAAGCGACTGCTGCCCAGTCTGCTGATCTCGTCGCTCACGCTCTTCGCGACCTACGGCGGACTCATCGCGATCCTGCTGCCGTCCCAGATCGCGCTGCTGGATCCGGCGCACAAGGTGCAGAACCTCGCGATCGTCACCACGACCTCGTTCATCTTCACGCTGTTCGCGCAGCCGCTCGCCGGCGCCTTCAGCGACCGCACCCGGTCGCGGTTCGGACGCCGCGCGCCGTGGATGGTCATGGGCGCTCTCGTCGGCGGGATCCTGCTCTTCGGCATGGGATCGCTGCGCGACGTCCTGTGGATCACGGTGTTCTGGGTCATCGTCCAGGTCGCGCTGAACTTCCTGCAGGCGCCGCTGACGACCATCACCGCGGATCGGTTCCCGCGCGCCAAGCGCGGCGGGGCGAGCGCCATGATCGGACTCGGCACCCAGCTCGGCATGACGGTCGGCGTCATGATCGCCGCGGCCCTGGGCTCGCAGATCGGCATCGGCTACTCGGTGTTCGGCGTCGCCGTGATCGTGATCACCGTGCTCTTCGTCCTCCTGAACCGGGACTGGTCGTCCAAGAACGCGGCCGTCGCCCCGTTCCGGTGGAGTGCGTTCTTCCGCGGCTTCTGGATCAACCCGCGCAAGCACCCCGACTTCGCCTGGGCGTTCGCCGCGCGCTTCCTGCTGATCCTCGGCTACTTCGCCGTCACGGCCTACCAGCTGTACCTGCTCACCGACTACATCGGGATGTCGCTGACCGCCGCGCAGGGCGCCATGCTCACGCTGACGCTCATCCCGCTGATCCCCACGATGGCGGCCATCATGCTGTCCGGCTGGTGGAGCGACAAGGTCGGCCGCCGCAAGGTGTTCATCTACGCCGCGACCGTGGTGATGGTGATCGGGCTGTCCTTCCCGCTGATGATGCCGAACATGACCGGCATGATCCTGATGGCCGTGGTCAACGGGATCGGCTTCGGCCTGTACATGTCGGTGGACGCCGCCCTGATGACAGAGGTGCTCCCGAGCGAAGGCACCGACGCAGGCAAGGACCTCGGCATCCTGAACGTCGCCACGAACATCCCGCAGGCGCTCAGCGCGCCGATCGCCGCGGTGATCATCGGATCCTTCGGCGGATACCCGATGCTGTTCGTGTTCGCGATGGTGTTCGCCGTGCTGGCCGCGGTCGTCACCGCCCCGATCCGCGGCGTCAAGTAGCGCCCGACCGCTTCGAAAGGAACCTCATGGAGAGCACTCAGACCTCATCGACCGATCCCGGCATCGTCGTGGACCACCCCGAGGTCCGCATCGCTGAGGGCGTCGTGTGCGGTCGCTGGCGCGATACCACGGCACCCGGATCCGGCGCGCGCGGGAACCTGCGCTCGGCGGCGTTCCTCGGGATCCCGTTCGCGGAGGCTCCGGTGGGGGAGCTGCGGTTCGCGGCGCCCGAGCCGAAGAGGCCGTGGCAGGGAGTGTTCGACGCCGCCGCGTTCGGGCCCACCGCGCAGCGCGGCGACCCCGGAGTGACCCTCATCCCGGAGCCGAGCGTGCCGGGCGAGTCGACGCTGAACGTCAACGTCTACACGCCGTCCCCGGTCGCCGCGGTACCGGGCACCGGCCTGCCGGTGCTCGTCTACATCCACGGCGGCGGCTACTTCGCCGGATCCCCGGCCAGCCCCTGGTACGACGGCCGCAACTTCACCCGCGACGGCGTGGTCACCGTGACCATCTCGTACCGCCTCGGCTTCGACGGCTTCGGCTGGATCGAGGACGCCCCCTCCAACCGCGGCGTGCGCGACTGGCTGCTCGCGCTGGAGTGGGTGCAGCGCAACATCGCGGCCTTCGGCGGGGATCCGTCGCGGGTCACGATCTCGGGGCAGTCCGCGGGCGGCGGGGCGGTGCTGACCCTGCTCGGGATGGAGCAGGCGCAGCACCTGTTCCACGGGGTGTACGCGATCTCCGGCGCGCTCGGCGACGTCACCGCGGCGAAGTCGGAGGCGTTCGGGCGCGACCTGGCCGCACAGGCCGGTGTCGAGCCGACCCGTGCCGGGTGGGCGGCGCTGAGCGAAGAGCAGGTCCTCGTGCTGCAGAAGAAGGCGACCGAGCTCGGCCCCGACGCGTTGAACGAGATCGTCGACGGCGGCCTGCCGCTGGGGCCCGCGATCGACGGCGACCTCATCCTGCGCCCCACTCCGGAGTCGCTGCGGGCGGGCGTCGGATCCGACAAGCCGCTCGTGCTCGGCGCCACCGACGACGAGTTCACCATGGCCATGGCGGACGCGGGCAAGGCCATGGCGTTCGTGCCCAAGCGCCTGCTGCTCGGCAAGCTCGGCGTGCCGAAGGACGTGCAGAAGGAGTACCTCGCCGCGAACGCGGACGTCGTCGCGAAGGGCAAGGCGCGCCTGGCCGGCCGGGTGCTCACCGACCGGATGTTCCGCGTCGCGATCCTGAAGATCGTGCAGGATCGCGGCAGCGCACCCACCTGGGTGTACCGGTTCGCGTGGCCGTCGGGGCACTTCGGTTTCGCCGAGCACTGCCTCGATGTGCCGTTCTTCTTCGACTGCCTGGACGGCCCCGCGATGGAGCCGCTCGCGGGCCCGAACCCGCCGCAGGCGCTCGCCGACGAGGTGCACGCGGCGGCCGTCGCGTTCATCGTGGGCGGGGATCCGGGCTGGCCCCGGTACGACGGCACGAGCCGGATCGCGCGCGTGTACGACACGCCCTCGCGGGATCAGGCCGACGCGTACGCCTCCGTGCAGCCGCTGCGGAGAGCGTGACGGCAGGAGCGCCTCGGGGGGTCAGCGCGCGCGCTGATCTCCGAGGGTTTCGCCCGGCTCCATCAGGTCGAACAGGGTCTCGATGAGGGCGGACATGTCGAGCTCCGGCTCGACGAGCAGCTGCATCTGGGCGCCGTCCGACACGGCCTGCAGCAGCCGCGCGGCGAGCATCGGATCGATGCCGCGGCGGATCCGTCCCTCGGCTTGCGCATCGGCGATCGCCTGGGCCCATCGGTCGCGCAGGCCCGTGCTCCGCTCGGCGAAGAACGCCCGGGACGGATGCGCGGGGTCGGCGGCGTCGGCGGCGAGCCGGGTGAACAGCTCGACCAGCCCCGGCACCTGGGCGTTGTGCCGGACGATGTCCAGATAGCCGTCGCGCACCTCGTCGATGGTGGCGCCGTCCAGGGCCTCGACGTGGTCGGCCATGTCGATCTGGTCGCGCGTGCGCAGGATCTCGACAAACAGCTCGTCCTTGCTGTCGAAGTAGTGCAGGAGCCCCGCCTGGCTGAGGCCCACCTCGTCCGCGAGCTCCTTCACCGAGGCGCCGTGGTACCCCTCGCGGGCGACCACGGCGAGGGCCGCGCGCAGGATCTCCTCGCGCTTCGCGATCCCTTTCGCATAGGAGCCTCGTCGTGCCATGACCCCGAGACTATCCGGGTGCGAGGCCTCGACGCTGAAAACCGAATAACACTTGCTTTTTGATTCAGGACCTGGTGAAGTGGGGCTACCCCGAGCGTCATCCACGAAGGAGTCGACATGACAACGCCCCGTGACCACCTGTCCGAGCTCAGCACCGCCGAGAAGGCGTCGCTCATGAGCGGCAAGGACTTCTGGACCCTGAAGCCCATCGACCGCGTCGGCGTGCCGTCGATCATGGTCACCGACGGTCCGCACGGACTGCGCAAGCAGGCGGCCGAGAGCGACCATCTCGGCCTCGGCGCGAGCGTCCCGGCGACGTGCTTCCCGCCCGCGGCCGGCCTCGGATCCTCGTTCGACCCCGAATTGGCCGAGCGCGTCGGCGTGGCACTGGGCGTCGAATCGGCGATCGAGGACGTCGCGGTCATCCTCGGCCCCGGCATCAACATCAAGCGCTCGCCGCTGTGCGGGCGCAACTTCGAATACGTGTCGGAGGATCCGATCCTCGCCGGAGTCATCGGCGCAGGTCTCGTGCAGGGCATCCAGTCGCAGGGCGTGGGATCCTCGCTGAAGCACTTCGCCGCGAACAACCAGGAGTTCCAGCGGATGACCACGTCGAGCGACATCGACGCGCGGCCGCTGCGCGAGATCTACCTGCGCGGGTTCGAGCGCGTCGTGAAGGACGCCCATCCGTGGACCGTGATGTGCTCGTACAACAAGATCAACGGTGTCTACGCTTCGCAGGATCCGTGGCTGCTCACCACCGTGCTGCGCGACGAGTGGGGCTTCGACGGACTCGTCGTCTCCGACTGGGGCGCCGTGAACGACCGCGTGGCCGCGCTGGTCGCGGGCCTCGACCTGGAGATGCCGGGCAGCGACGGGGCATCGGATCGCGCCGTGGCAGCCGCGGCGGAGGCCGACCCGGCTTCGGCCGCCGCCCTCGATGCCTCGGCCGGCCGCGTGCTCGACCTCGTCGGCCGGGCGCAGGCCCGTCCGGCCGTCGCCGGCCCCCTCGACGTGGACGCGCACCACGCCCTCGCCCGCGAGGCGGCACGGCGCTCGATCGTGCTGCTGAAGAACGACGACGTCGACGGTGCTCCGCTGCTGCCGCTCGCCGCCGACGCGTCGATCGCGCTCATCGGCGAGTTCGCCCGCACGCCGCGGTTCCAGGGCGGCGGCTCCTCGCACATCAACCCGACCCGCGTGGACTCCGCGCTCGATGCGCTCACCGCGGTCGCCGGCGACCGTGTCGCGTTCGCGCCCGGCTTCGCGTTCGACCCCGCGGCCGACGATCAGGACGCGCTCCGTGACGAGGCGGTCGCGCTCGCCGCCTCCCGCGACGTCGCCGTGGTCTTCCTCGGTCTCACCGACGCGGAGGAGTCTGAGGGCTTCGACCGCGAGCACATCGACCTGGCACCGCACCAGTTGGCGTTGCTCGACGCGGTGATCGCCGCGAACCCGCGCACGATCGTGGTGCTGTCGAACGGATCCGTCGTCGCGCTCCCGTTCGCTGATCGGGTGCCGGCGATCGTGGAGGGGTGGCTGCTCGGCCAGGCCGGCGGATCCGCGACCGCCGACGTGCTGCTCGGCGCGGTGAACCCGTCCGGACGCCTCGCCGAGACGATCCCGCACCGCCTCGAGGACACTCCGGCGTTCGGGAACTTCCCCGGCTCGAACGGGCATGTCCGCTACGGCGAGGGGATCCTCGTCGGCTACCGCTGGTACGACGCGCGCGACATCGCCGTGAGCTACCCGTTCGGCCACGGCCTGTCGTACACGTCGTTCGCGTATGGAGCGGTCGCAGCGACCGTGGCGCCCTCGGGCGATGTCGTCGTGACCGTGCCCGTGACGAACACCGGAACCCGGGACGGCCGCGAGGTCGTGCAGGTGTATGTCGCCCCGGTCGCCTCGATCGTGGAGCGCGCGCCGCGCGAGCTCAAGGCCTTCGCCTCGGTCGAGATCGCCGCGGGTGCCACCGCGGAGGTCGTGCTGACCGTGCGCCGTCAGGACCTCGCCTACTGGGACGTGCGCGTCGAGCGCTTCGTCGTCGAGGGCGGCGCCTACCGGGTCGAGGTCGGCGCGTCGAGCCGTGACCTGCGCGCGACCGCGACCGTCGAGGTCGCCGGTGACGCCGTCGTCGTGCCGCTCACGCCGGAGTCGCCGCTGTCCGAGGTGTTCGCGCACCCCGTGGCAGGGCCGATGGTGGCGCAGGCGTTCGCCGCGATGCAGGAGCAGCTCGGCGGCACCGGCGACGACGGCATCATGTCGGGCGAGGCGATGACGAAGATGATGGGCTCGTTCCCGATCGGCCGGCTCCCCTCGTTCGGCTGGGGCCTCGACCGCGACGGCGTCGCCCAGCTGCTCGCCGCCGCGAACGCCCCGCAGGGGTAGCGCGGCTTATTGGGGTCGTTGAGCGAGGACCGATCCTGGGGTCGTTGCGCGAGCAGCGACGAAGGAGCAGCGAGACGAAACGCGGTTCCCGCCGAGAGCTCCGCTCTCACCGGGACGGATCCCGACCCCGCCTCCCGCCGAGTGCACGGGATCCTGCCCAGTGCACGGGATCCGCACGTCAACAGGCCGTGCGCTCGGCGGGAGGCGGTGCAGTCGGCGCGGACCGTTGGCCGTACCGGAGCCTCAGCCTGCGTTGCGGCGTGCTTCCCAGCCGGAGCGGACCATCTCGTCGACGGTGTGCCGCATCGTCCAGTCCAGGTCGCGTGCGGCGAGCGTGCCGGTCGCGACGATCCGGTCGGGGTCGCCCGGCCGGCGCGGGCCGATCTCGGAGACGAAGGCGATCCCGGTCACGCGCGCCATGGCGTCCATGATCTGGCGGACCGAGAGCCCGTCGCCGGATCCGAGGTTGTAGGCGGCCTCGATCGGCAGCCCGGCGATCATGCGCTGGGCGGCGGCGACGTGTGCGAGCGCGATGTCGCCGACGTGCACGTAGTCGCGCACGTTCGTGCCGTCCTCGGTGGCGTAGTCGTCGCCGTTGATGCGCGGGGTCTCGCCGGCCAGCAGCTTCTCGAACACGATCGGGAACAGGTTGTGCGGGCTGACGTCGTAGACGGTCGGATCCGCCGATCCGACGACGTTGAAGTAGCGCAGCGAGGTGTGCACGAGCGGGCGCTCGGATCCGGCCGTCGCCACCGCCTCGTCGCGCAGCAGCCATTCGCCGATGAGCTTCGACTCGCCGTACGGGCTGGCCGGGCGCTTCTCGGTCTCCTCGACCACGAGCGGGACGTCGGGGGTGCCGAACACGGCGGCGCTCGACGAGAACACGATGTTCGCGACGCCGGCCGCGGCCATGGCCTCGAGGATCACCCGGGTGCCCTCGACGTTCTGCGCGTAGGTGTGCAGCGGGCGCTGCACCGAGACTCCCGCGTACTTGAACCCGGCGACATGGATCACGCCCTGCACACCGTGGTCGCGGAGCGTCTGCTCCACCAGATCGCGGTCGAGGATGCTGCCCTCGATGAGCGCGACGCCCTCCGGCACGAACGAGGCGCGCCCGCTGGAGAGGTCGTCGAGCACGACGGGCGTGAGCCCGGCCGCCGCAAGCGCACGCACCACGTGCGATCCGATGTAGCCGGCGCCGCCGGTGACAAGCCAGGACATGGGACTCCTTCCGTCGCGCAGACGCGCGTGTTCATTGTGTCAGCGGTTCGCTGGGGATCCCGGATCCCGGATCAGCTGCCGCATCCGCCGTCAGGCCTCGCGGCGGGGGCCGTCCGACGGGGTGACCGTGAACAGGTGCGGTTCCGCGAATCCTGCCTGCGCGAAGGCGGCACGCACGGCGACCGAGACGGGCTCGACCAGCGCGTGGTCGACGAGAGCGATCGCTGAGCCGCCGAAGCCGCCGCCGGTCATCCGGGCGCCGACCGCTCCGTGCGCGAGGGCGGTGTCGACGGCCGTGTCGAGCTCGGCGATCGAGATCTCGAAGTCGTCGCGCATGGACGCGTGCGAGGCCACGAGCAGCTCGCCGATCGCTCTCGGTCCGCGTTCCGCGAGCACGGCCACGGTGTCGAGTACGCGCTGATCCTCCGTGACGACGTGGCGGACACACCGGAAGTCGACGTCGTCCAGCAGTTCGGCGGCGCGCGGCAGATCGGCCACGGTCACGTCGCGCAGGGCCGGCACCCCGAGCGCCGCAGCACCGCGCTCGCAGGACGCCCGACGCTCGCGATAACCGCCCGTGGAATGCGCATGCTCCACACCGGTGTCGATCACGAGCACCTCCAGGCCCGCCTCGGCGAACCCGAGTGGGATCGAGCGGGTCTCCAGCGTGCGGCAGTCCAGGAAGACGGCGGCATCGGCCCGGCCGAGCATCGACGCCATCTGGTCCATGATCCCGGTCGGCGCGCCCACGGCCTCGTTCTCGGCGCGGCGGCCGGCCCGGGCGAGCGTCACGGGATCCAGTCCCAGGCTCCACAGCTCGTTGAGCGCGGATCCGCTCGCCCCCTCGATCGCCGCCGACGACGACAGCCCGGCGCCGACGGGGACGTCGGACGTGATCGCGATGTCGACGCCGGGGAGCGCGGCGCGCGCCGCCGCGGGAATCAGCGCCCGCAGCACCCAGGCGACGCCGAGCGGGTAGGCCGCCCACTCGGGCACGGCTGGTACCTGCGAGCCCGTCGTCGGGAAGAGCGCCTCCAGCTCGTCCAGCGCCACCTCGACGGCGTCGTTCGCGAACGAGGAGGCGACGCGGATCCGTCCATCGGTGCGGAGCCCTGCGGCCGCGAACGTGCGGTGCTGGATCGCGAACGGCAGCACGAAGCCGTCGTTGTAGTCGGTGTGCTCGCCGATGAGGTTCGCACGACCGGGAGCCGACCAGACGCCGGCGGGATCGGATCCGGTCAGGGTGCGGAACAGGGCGGCGGCGGTCATCGGGTCTCCTCGGTGGTCGGTGCCGGAACGGAGGCGATCGCCTCGCGGAGGCGCGCGGCGGCGTCTTCGGGCAGGATCTCGGCGGTCCAGGCCGCCATGGCGGTCTCGGATCCGGCCAGGAACTTCAGCTTGTCGGCGGCCCGTCGCGGGCTGGTGAGCTCCAGGCGCATCCGGATCGTGTCGCGACCCACGTGCACGGGCGCCTGATGCCAGGCCGCGATGTACGGCGTCGGGGATCCGTAGAGCGCGTCGACGCCGCGCAGCAGGTGCAGGTAGAGGGGGGCGAGCTCGTCGCGCTCCTCGTCGGAGAGGGCGGCGAAGTCGGGCACGTGCCGACGCGGCAGCACCTGCACCTCGAGCGGCCAGCGCGCGGCGAACGGCACGAACGCCGTCCAGTGCTCGCCCTGCAGCACGACCCGATCCGAACCCTGCTCGCTCTCCAGGATCCGCGCGAACAGGCTGCGGTCGGTGCGATCGATGCTGTCCCGGAGGCGCTGGGTGCGCGGCGTCACATAGGGGTAGGCGTAGATCTGCCCGTGCGGGTGCGGCAGGGTCACGCCGATCGCCTCGCCGCGGTTCTCGAACGGGAACACCTGCTCGATCCCGGGCAGTGCCGACAACGCGGCGGTGCGATCCGCCCAGGCCTCGATCACGGTGCGCGCACGGGTGACGGACTGGGTGCCGAAGGATCCGGCGTGCTCCGGGCTGAAGCAGACGACCTCGCAGCGGCCGACGCTGGTGCGTGTGCGCTGGAGGCCGATCGCCTCGAGATCGTCCAGGCCGCGGGGCGGGTTCAGGGCTTCGGGCGCACCGCCGAAGGCCTCAGCGAGGGCAGGGCCGAACGAGGGCGAGCGGTTCTCGAACACGGCGACGTCGTACCGCGACGGCACCTCGGACGGGTTCGTGGGCGTCTGCGGCGCGAGCGGATCCGCATCCGCGCTGGGCAGCATGACGCGGTTCTGGCGCTTGGTGGCGAACGTGATCCAGTCGCCGGTGAGCACATCCTGGCGCATCATCGCGGTGTCGGAGCGGGCGTCGAGGTCGCGGGCGTCGACGTTCCGATCCGGGCCGAGGGCGGTGCCGGGGTCGTCGTAGTAGATCAGCTCGCGGCCGTCGGCGAGGCGGGTGGCGCGGCGGACGACGCCCGCGCCGAGGGCGGAGACGGCCGCGCCAGCGTTCACGGCGGCGGCCGCCCCGGCGTTCACGCCCGCCGGAGTGGTGCCGAACTCAGGATCGATTTCCATGTTCACGTAAACACGGTACGTCATGCGGCGTGGTAACGTCAACATTCCTGAGTTCGGCACACGTCGGAACGCGTGTCGCACGGCGAGGACGATCCGCCACGGTGCGCGCGGCAGTGACGGCGACCCCCGCGACGGCACAGGGCCATGACGGCGAAGGGGCGATTGTGACCAGGTACGACGATGAACTGCGCGAGCTGGAGGCCATCGCAGACGGCACGGCCGGGGCGGACAACGGCGCCGCACCGACCCGGCGCGGGCCCAAGCCGAGCGGACGGGTGTCGATGGCCGTGGTCGCCGCGCACGCGGGAGTGTCCGGCCAGACCGTGTCGCGGGTCGTCAACGACAGTCCGCGCGTGGATCCGGCCACCCGCGCCCGCGTCGAAGCCGCGATGGCCGAGCTCGGCTACCGTCCGCATCGCGCCGCGCGTGCGCTGCGCACCGGGCGCTCGCGCACGATCGGCGTGGTCGCAGAGACCCTGGCCACGGTCGGCAACTCCGCTCTGCTGCAGGCCGTCGCGGAAGCCGCCGAGGCGCGCGGCTATGCTCTCGCGGTCGTCACCCTGGGGGCGGCGGGCAGGATCGGCGAGGCCTTCGACCGACTGCACGACCAGGGCGTGGACGGGGCGATCGTGCTCAACGAGGCGTCGGCCCTCGCGCGGGATGCGGATCCGGCCGGGCTCGCGCTCGTGGTCGTCGATGCGCCAGCGGATCCCCGCTTCGCCGTCATCGGCACCGACCACGCGGCCGGGGCGAGGGCCGCGACCGCCCACCTGCTCGACCGGGGAGCGGCGAGCGTGCACCACCTCGCCGGCCCCGCGGGATCCTTCGCCGCCGCCGAACGCGAGCGCGGCTGGCGCGAGCAGCTCGCAGCGCGCGGACTCGAGGCGCCTGAACTCCGCCGCGGGGACTGGAGCGCCGCCTCGGGTCATGCTGCGGGACGGCGGCTCGCCGCGGATCCCTCCGTCGTCGCGGTCTTCGCCGCCAACGACCAGATGGCGCTCGGCCTGCTGCGCGCGCTCGCCGAGGCGGGGCGGCGCGTGCCCGAGGACGTCGCCGTGCTCGGTTTCGACGACATCGCGGACGCCGCCGAGTTCCGCCCCCCGCTGTCCACGGTGCGGCAGGACTTCGGCGCGCTGGGCGAGCAGGCTGTCCGCCTCGTCGTCGACCGCGTCGAGGGTCTCGACGATCAGACGCAGGATCCGCCGCTGCTGACGCCGGTGCTGGTGGTGCGCGCAAGCTCCTAGGGACCCGGCCAGGATTCCGCGGCGGCAGCAGCGGCCGCACCCATCGCCGCAGCCGCCGGGGCGCAGAACAGCTGCACCTGCAGGCGGTCAGGGCCGGGGCTCGTACCTCACCGGTGGCACGGAGGCGGCCACGAGAGCACGGAGCTCCTCCAGGGTCCCGTCGCCGAGCCGGCCGAGCGCACGGGCCTGCACCAGCACGTTGCCGAGCGCGGTGGCCTCGACCGGGCCCGCGAGCACGGGAAGCCCGGAGCGGTCGGCGGTGGCCTGGCAGAGCAGGCTGTTCAGGGATCCGCCGCCCACCAGGTGCACGGCGTCGATCTCACGCCCGGACAGCTCCGCTGCGCTCGCCAGCGCGTCGGCGAAGGCCGTCGCGATCGACTCGACGATGCTGCGGACGAAGGCGGGCCGGCCAGCCGGAGCGTCGGTGCCGAGCAATGCCGAGATGCGCGCGGGCATGTCACCCGGCGCGCTCAGCGACGCGTCATCGGCGTCGAAGAGCGGTGCGTCCCCGGAGAGGTCGGCGGCCGCGGCCAGCAGCTGCGGCAGGTCGATCGGTGCGCCGTCCTCCGCCTCCCACGCCCGCACGGTTTCGCTGAGCAGCCACAGTCCCGTGACGTTGTGCAGGAATCGGAAGCGATCATCGACGCCGCGTTCGTGCGTGAAGTTCGCGGCGCGGGCGGCATCCGTGAGCACCGGCTCGGTCAGCTCGACGCCGACCAGGCCCCAGGTGCCGCACGAGATGTACGCGGAGTGCGGCGTCGACAGCGGCACGGCGACGACGGCGGAGGCGGTGTCGTGCGAGCCGACCGCGACCACCGGCAGGTCCTTGCCGATGCGCTCGGCGAGCTCGGGCCGCAGCCTGCCGATCACGGTGCCGGGGTCGACCAGCGGCGGCAGGATGCGCGCGGGGATGCCGATCCGCTCGGCCAGCTCGAGGTCCCACTCGCCGTCGGCCACACGGAGGAGGCCGGTGGTGGAGGCGTTCGTGCGCTCGGCGATCACGGCGCCGGTGAGCAGGAACGCGATCAGGTCGGGGATCAGCGCCGCGCGATCGGCGTCATCGAGGTGCGCGTCGGCGGCGAACTGGTACAGCGTGTTGAACGGCAGGAACTGCAGGCCGTTGCGTCGGTACAGCTCGGCGGGCGGGATGATCTCGTGCACCCGGGCGACACCGCGCGCCGAGCGGTCGTCGCGATAGTGGAACGGCTCCGCGAGCAGCCGGCCGTCGCGAAGAAGGCCGTAGTCCACCGCCCAGGAGTCGATGCCGATGCTCTCGATCCCGGGCTCGCGGTGCACGGCCTCGGCGAGTCCGGCGACGACGTGCTCGGAGAGCGCGGCGAAGTCCCAGTGCAGGCCGTCCTCGCGTGCGACGGGGCCGTGGGCGAAACGCGACACCAGCTCGAGGTCGATCCGGCCCCCGCTGATCCTCCCGATCATCACCCGGCCGCTGGTGGCGCCGAGATCGACGGCGACGACGACGGTCATGCGCTCATCGCAGGAAGGCGGCGGCGACGCCGGAGTCGACGGGGATGTGCAGACCGGTGGTGCGGCTGAGCTCGGGGCCGGTGAGCACGTACACGGCATCGGCGACGTTCTCGGGGACCACCTCGCGCTTGAGGATCGTGCGGTTCGCGTAGAACTGGCCGAGGTCCTCTTCGGCGACGCCGTAGGTCGCGGCGCGATTGGCGCCCCAGCCGGACGCGAAGATGCCGGATCCGCGGACGACGCCGTCCGGGTTGATGCCGTTGACGCGCACGCCGTGCTCGCCGAGCTCGACCGCGAGGAGGCGCACCTGGTGGGCCTGGTCGGCCTTCGTCGCGGAGTAGGCGATGTTGTTGGGGCCGGCGAACACGCTGTTCTTCGAGGAGATGTAGATGATGTCGCCGCCGAGCTTCTGCTCGATCAGGATCTTCGCGGCCGCCTTCGAGACGAGGAAGGATCCTTTCGCCATCACGTCGTGCTGCAGGTCCCAGTCGCTCTCGGTGGTGTCCAGCAGAGGCTTGGAGAGGGAGAGCCCGGCGTTGTTGACGACGAGGTCGACGCCGCCGAACGCGAGCACGGTCGCATCCAGCGCTGCCTGCACGGCGGACGCGTCGGCGACGTTCGCGGCGACGCCGATCGCGACGTCGCTGCCGCCGAGCTCGGCCGCCGCGGCCTGCGCCTTGGCCAGGTCGAGGTCGGCGACCACGACGCAGGCGCCCTCCGCGGCCAGGCGGGTGGCGATGGCCTTGCCGATCCCGCTCGCGGCGCCGGTGACGAACGCGATCCGGCCCTGGTGGCTCGCCGGCTTCGGCATTCGCTGCAGCTTCGCCTCCTCGAGCGCCCAGTACTCGATCCGGAACTTCTCCGCGTCCGAGATGGGCGCGTACGTCGACAGCGCCTCGGCGCCGCGCATCACGTTGATCGCGTTCACGTAGAACTCGCCCGCCACCCGGGCGGTCTGCTTGTTCGCGCCGTAGGAGAACATGCCGACGCCGGGGACGAGCACGATCAGCGGATCCGCCCCGCGGATGGCCGGGGATGCGGGTTCGGTCGCCGAGCCGGCCGTCGCGTGGGCGTCGTAGTACGCCTGGTAATCGGCGCGGTACGTGGCGTGCAGCTCGTGCAGGCGCGCGATCTGCTCCTCGGCCGTCGCGGTCGCGGGCAGATCCAGGATCAGCGGCTTGACCTTGGTGCGCAGGAAATGGTCCGGGCAGCTGGTGCCCAGCGCGGCGAGCGTCGGGGCCTTCTCGGCGGCGAGGAAGTCGAGCACGACCTCGGCATCGCTGAAATGGCCCACCATGGGCCTGTCGGCGGACGCGATGCCGCGGATCGTCGCCGCGAGCGCGGCCGCCCGCTCACGCCGCTCCGTCTCGGGCAGCGCCGCGAACCCTGCCCGGACGGCGCCGAACGGCTCGGCCTTGCCGTGCGCGGCGATGTGCGCCGCGGCCGTCTTGATGATCCAGCGCGAGTTCACCTCGGCCTCCTCGGAGCTGTCGCCCCACGCCGTGATGCCGTGCCCGCCCAGGATGCACCCGATCGCGTCCGGGTTCGCGGCCTTGATCGCCGCGATGTCCAGGCCGAGCTGGAACCCGGGCCGCCGCCACGGCACCCAGGCGACCCTGCCGCCGAAGATCTGCGCGGTCAGCTCCTCGCCGTCCGCGGCCGTCGCGATCGCGATCCCGGAGTCGGGGTGCAGGTGGTCGACGTGCGCCGCATCCACGAGCGCGTGCATGGCCGTGTCGATCGAGGGCGCCGCCCCGCCCTTGCCGTGCAGGCAGTAGTCGAAGGCCGCGACCATCTCGTCCTCCCGCTCGGCGCCGGGGTACACGTTCTGCAGGGCGCGCAGCCGGTCCAGGCGCAGCACGGCCAGCCCCCGCTCGGTCAGGGTGCCGAGGTCGCCCCCCGATCCCTTCACCCACAGCAGCTCGACCGGATCCCCGGTGACAGGATCCGTGTCGGTGCCCTTGGCGGAGGTGTTCCCCCCGGCGTAGTTGGTGTTTCGCGGATCCGCCCCGAGGCGGTTGCTGCGCGCCAGCAGGGCGGCGGCGGTCGGGTTCGTCATGTCAGCGTTCCTTGGTCAAGTCGTCGATGGGTTCGGAATCATCCGGGTCGTCCCCGTCAGCGGAGGCCAGGGGGTGCGCTGACGGGGACGACTCGAGGGAGGGGAGGAGGTCAGGCGCCCCAGCCGGCCTGGGTTCCGCCCACGCGGTCGGCCTGGATCCGCTCCTGATAGCCGGATGCGGCGTAGGCGGCCATCGGGTCGGCCGGCAGGCCCCGCGACTCGCGCCAGGCGGCCAGCGTCGGGCGCACGTCGGTGGAGAACGCGTCCATGAACACCGCGTTCGCGGCGAGCACGTCGTTCGCGGTCTGCGCTGCGGCGAGCGCCTCCCGATCGAGCAGCAGCGCGCGCGCGGTCATCTCCTGCACGTTCAGCACCGAGCGGATCTGCCCGGGGATCTTCGCCTCGATGTTGTGGCACTGGTCGAGCATGAACGCCACCTCGGGGTTGTTCAGGCCGCCGCCGCGGATCACCTCGACGAGGATCCGGAACAGCTGGAACGGATCCGCCGCGCCCACGATCAGGTCGTCGTCGGCGTAGAAGCGCGAGTTGAAGTCGAACGAGCCGAGCTTGCCCAGGCGCAGCAGCTGCATCACGATGAACTCGATGTTCGTGCCGGGGGCGTGATGGCCGGTGTCCAGGCACACCATCGCCTTGTCCCCGAGCGCGGCCACCTGCACGTACGACGTGCCCCAGTCCGGCACGTCGGTGTGGTAGAACGCCGGCTCGAAGAACTTGTACTCCAGCACGAGGCGCTGCTCGTCGCCCAGTCGCGCGTAGATCTGCTGCAGCGAGTCGTGCAGCCGGTCCTGCCGGGCGCGCATGTCACTCTGCCCGGGGTAGTTGGATCCCTCGGCGAGCCAGATCTTGAGGTCGCGGGATCCGGTCGCGTGCATGACGTCGATGCACGCGAAGTGGTGCTCGATCGCCTTGCGCCGGATGCTCTCGTCCTCGTGGGTGAGGGCGCCGAACTTGTAGTCCTCGTCCTGGAAGGTGTTCGAGTTGATGGTGCCCAGCGCGACGCCGTTGTCTTCCGCGTGGCGGCGGAGCACGCCGAAGTCGTCGACCTGATCCCACGGGATGTGCAGTGCGACCGTGGGGGCGAGGCCGGTGTGCCGGTGCACCTGGGCGGCGTCGGCGATCTTCTCGAAGGGATCGCGCGCGGTGCCGGGCGTGGGGAAGACCCGGAAGCGGGTGCCCGAGTTGCCGAACGCCCAGCTCGGCAGTTCGATCGCCTGCCGCGCCAGCGCGTCGGCGGTGGTGGGGGAGAACGTGGTCATGATGATGCGCTGCCTTCGTCGGGGGTCGTCGGGGTCGTGGGTGTGGTCGCGGGGGAGGCGGATCCGGTCGCCGTGGCGGATCCGGTGGCCGCCTCCAGCTGGTCGGCCAGGTGGAAGATCTCGCGGAGCGGCGTCGCGGCCTGATCGGGCCGTCCCTCGAGTCCGACGAAGTAGGGCGCCATCTCGGACTCCCATTGCGCCGCGATCGGAGACGCCGCGAGGTATGCCTGGGCCGCTGCGTCGTCGTCGCATTCGTAGTAGCCGATCAGGCGACCGCCCTCGGCGAGGAACAGCGAGTAGTTGCGCCGGCCGCTCGCGGCGATCTCGGCCAGCATCTCCGCGCGCACCGGGGTGTGCCGGGCGACGTAGTCGTCGATCAGCTCGGGCCGGATGCGCAGCTCGAAGCATCGGCGCTGGGTGGGTGCAGGCGGGGTCGTCATCGGAATCCCTCGACGGTAATGAATCGTTTCAAGACAAAGTAGCGCATGCGGATCCGCGGTGCAAGCATCGGTCCGGCGGACCGGATCGCCGCGGTGTCGGCATCACGCGGCGTCCGGATCCCGATAGGGTCCAGATGAATCGATCCAGAGGGAGCATCGTGGTCAGCGTCAAGGACGTCGCCGTCGCCGCCGGCGTGTCGGTCGGCACCGTGTCGAATGTGCTCAATCATCCGGACAAGGTCTCGCCCGCCACCGTGCAGCGCGTGCAGCAGGTCATCGCGGAGCTCGGGTTCGTGCGCAACGACGCCGCCCGGCAGCTGCGCGCCGGGCGCAGCCGCAGCATCGGCCTGGTCGTGCTCGACGTCGGCAACCCGTTCTTCGCCGAGGTCGCCCGCGGCGCCGAGCAGCGCGCTGCGGAGGAGAACCTGGTCGTGCTGCTGGGCGGGGCCGATCAGTCGCCGGAGCGCGAGTCCGCCTACCTCGACCTGTTCCGCGAGCAGCGCGTCCTCGGCGTGCTGATCACCCCCGTCTCGGATGATCTCGCAGCGCTGCGCCGACTCGACGCGGCCGGGATCCCCGTGATCCTCGTCGACCGGGAGATGCCGGAGGAATCCTTCCGCTCGGTCTCGGTCGACGACGTCGAGGGCGGCTATCTCGCGGTCTCGCATCTGCTCGAGCGGGGACGCCGGCGGATCGCGGTGGTCGCCGGCCCCGCCTCGATCCCGCAGGTGGCCGACCGCCTGGAGGGCGCCCGGCGCGCCGTGGCGGAGCATTCCGATGCAACGCTCGAGGTGATCGAGGTCGCCGCGCTGACCGTGCTGGAGGGTCGTGAGGTCGGCGAGCGGATCCGCCTGGCGCAGGATCGGCCGGACGCCGTGTTCGCGGTGAACGACCTTCTCGCCGTCGGCGTGCTGCAGGCGCTCGCGTTCGCCGGCAGCGGAGTGCGCGTGCCCGAGGACGTGGCGCTGATCGGCTACGACGACATCGACTTCGCCGCCTCGACCGTGGTTCCGCTGAGCTCGATCCGCCAGCCCGCCCGGATGCTGGGCAGGACGGCGGTGGATCTGCTGCTGGCCGAACCCGAGGGCGCGGGGGAGCGCACGATCCGCTACCGCCCCGAGCTCGTGGTGCGGGAGTCGACGGCCGGGGTCTCCGCGAACTGACGACGGGCGGCGCGCGGCCGCCTTCGAACGAGCAGCGCGCTGGTATCGGCAGGTCACGATTCGGTGAATGTCGGCGATCGGCCCGGGCCCCCCGAACCAGATGCGCGAGTACGGGCACCGTCACTTCGTTCGCCTGTGGAACCCCGAAGTTCAACTTCTGACGCGCTCCCTGAAGAGGCGAGACGCCCGGTCGGATCCGTTCCGGCCGGGCGTCTCGGCGTTCCGAGGTCGCCCCGCTTACGGCACCACGAGCACGCCGTTGCGGCGGTGCGGCAGATGCGCGAGCGCCTCATCGCGGAGCACGTCGGGCAGCAACCGGGCGGGGGCGTCCTGGAAAGCGACCGGCCGCAGGAACCGGCGGATCGCGGTCGCTCCGACCGAGGTGTGCAGGGAGGCGGTCGCCGGCCAGGGCCCTACTCCACGTCGTGACCGAGGTCGGGGCGGGTGAGGAACCGCGCGGTCGCGTCGACGATGTCTTCGAGCTCGACCAGGACGACCTCGTTGTGCCCGACCCGGGTGACCGGTGCCGGCACGTACAGCGTCCGCTGCGGGCCGCGCCGCCAGTACCGGCCGAGGAAGAAGCCGTTGACCCAGGCGTAGCCCTTGCCCCAGCCGCGTGTGTCCAGGAACAGGTCGGCTGCGGCGTCGAGGGTGAAGGACCCGCGCAGCCCGACCGGTCCCGCGATGCGCCCCTGCACGATCGAGCCGGAGCCGGACTCCGGGCCCGCCGCGGAGATCGCGGTGCCCAGCCCGGCCACGTCGAACGTGCGCACCTGCCACGGCCCCACGAGTGGCGCGCCGTCGAGTAGCGGGGCGCCGATCAACCCCTTCGCCTCGCCGATCTTCGTGTCGTAGTTGACCCGGCCGGACTCCTCCACGAGCAGGCGCAGCTCGGTGCCGTCCGGGAGCGTCAGCGCCTCGTCGCCGATCGTGCGCTGCAGACGCCCGACGGGACGTCCGTCCCGGGTGACCCACGCGTAGTCGCGGATCCCGGCTTCCAGCACACCGGCCCCCCGCGCACGCGCCGTGTACTCCACGAGTACGACATCCGATCCGAGCTCGTCCATCGACGGCGGGGTGGCGAAGGATCCTCGCTCCGTCGCCACGAGTGCAAGCGGATCCGGCACCGCCTCGAGCGGGACCGCGAACGCCGGGGCGTCGGCGGGTTCCGGCAGCGATTCGTCGGGCACGGGAGCGTGGCGTGAGATGACCTCGCGGAACGCGCGGAACTTCTCGGTGAGATCGCCCGACTCGCTGATCGGCGCGTCGTAGTCGTAGCTCGTGACCATCGGCAGATAGCGTCCGGAGTCGTTCGCGCCGTTCGTGAGGCCGAAGTTCGTGCCGCCGTGCACCATGTAGATGTTCACCGAAGCGCCGGCCGCGAGCAGCCGGTCGAGGTCGGCGGCGCTGTCCGCGAACGTCGTGGTGTGGTGCTTCTCGCCCCAGTGGTCGAACCAGCCGCACCAGAACTCCATGCACATCAGCGGGCCCGTCGGCTGGTGCTCACGCAGTGTCGCGAGGCGTTCGTCGACCCGGCCGCCGAAGGATCCGGTCTTGTGCAGTTCGGGATGCGCTCCGCCCTCGAGCATGTGCGGGATTGGCTGGTCGACCTGGGTCAGCGGCACGGTGATGCCGCAGGCGCGGGTCACCCGCACGAGCGTCTCGAGGTACGCCGTGTCGGATCCGTAGGCGCCGTACTCGTTCTCGATCTGCACCAGGATCACGCTGCCGTTGCGGTCGATCTGCCGCGGCACGACGATCGCGTTCACGCGCTCGAGGTACGCCGTCACTTCGGCGAGGTACCGCGGGTCGCTGCTGCGCAGCCGAATCGTCTCGTCGGCCGTGAGCCAGGTCGGCAAGCCACCGTTGTGCCACTCGGCGCAGACATACGGGCCGGGTCGGACGATCGCGTGCATGCCCTCCTCGGCGACGATGTCGAGGAACCGACCCAGGTCGACATCGCCGTCCTCGCGCCAGTGCCCCCTGACCGGCTCGTGCGCATTCCAGGCGACGTACGTCTCGATCGCGTTCAGGCCCATCAGGCGCGCCTTGCGGATCCGGTCCCGCCAGAGGTCCGGATGCACGCGCGGGTAGTGCATGGCACCGGAGATGATCCGATGCGGCGCACCGTCGAGGAGGAAGTCGGTCTCGCCGATCTGGAAGCGGGAGGTCATGGCAACGAGTGTACGGTAAGCGCTTTCCTTTTCGCGGCGAACTCTCGCGTGCCGGAAGGGCGCCCCGGCCAACGCGGGATGGGACCTCACGAAATAATGCTTTGACACGTTTCATAGTGCGAGATATTGTTTCGGTAAGCGCATTCCCGTGAGGGTGCGCCCGCGCGGTGCCGAGGCAGGCGCGATGCATCAAGACGATCAACGGAGACGACAGATGCGTGATTCGGGGGGCGGTTCCTGGGCGCTGCGCGCGCAGTCCGCGTGCGATGGGGTGCTGTTCGCCGCCCTCATCAATCTGCTCTGGCTGATCTTTGCGGCGGCGGGCCTCGTCGTCCTCGGGACGGCGCCCGCGACCATCGCGGCGGTCGTCCTGATCCGGCGGCGGCTGCGTGGGGACGTCGTACGCGTCTGGCGCGAGTTCCCCGCGGTCTGGGCCGCGGAATTCGGCCGGGCGAACCTGGTGCTCGCTCCGCCGATGGCCGTATGCGCGCTGCTCGCGGCGAGCACGGTCGCCTTCGCGCGGATGGGTGGTGCAGGAGCGGCAGGCACCGTGATCAGTGCGCTCTGCTTCTCCTTCGCATTCCTGCTCTGCAGCACGCTCGCGCCGCTCTACGCACACTACGAGCTGCCGCTCGGGCGCTACCTGATCACCACGTCGCGGTGGCTCCTGGGCAACCTCGTGCACGCGCTGCTGCTGGCCGTCGCCGCAGCCGCCATCGTGATCGCGACCTTCTTCGTGCCGGGGATCCTGCCGTTCTTCAGCGTCGGAGCCTGGCTCATGCTCAGCACGGCGCTGTGCATCGGGTTCTTCGACGCCAACGAGCGGCGGCTGTCTGCGGCCGTCCCGACCATTTCCATACCGACGCACGTTCACGCAAAGGAGCAGATATGAACAATCTCAGAGCAGTCGTCCATCGCAGGGCCCTGGCCGGCCTCGCCGTCGCCGCAGCGGGTGCGCTCGCGCTCGCCGGATGTTCGGGATCGGGGCAGGGCGCCGCCACCGGGAGTTCGGCGAAACTCACCTCGCTGTCGATCATGGCGCCGTTCCTGACCACCAATGCTCCTGCTGAGGGCAACGAGATCCAGAAGGCGCTGGAGAAGTCGATCGGGGTCAGTCTCAAGATCAACTGGGTGCCGAACGCCTCCTACGAGGACAAGACCAACATCACGCTCGCCGGGGACTCCATCCCGCAGGTCATGGTGATCCAGGGCAAGACGCCGGGATTCGTCAAGAACGCACAGGCCGGTGCCTTCTGGGATCTCACCTCGTATCTGCCGGACTATCCCAACCTGAAGACGACGTCGCCCGACGTGCAGGCGGCCTCCTCGATCAACGGCAAGGTGTTCGGCATCTACCGCGCGCGCGACACGATGCGCGAGGGCGTGATCATCCGCAAGGACTGGCTGCAGAAGCTGGGGCTCTCGGTGCCGAAGACGGTGGACGACCTCTACAAGATCGCCGATGCGTTCACGAACGACGACCCCGACGGAAACGGGGTCAAGGACACCTACGGCCTCATCATCCCCAAGTGGCCGGGCGGGATCGGCAGCAACAGCCCATACGACGCGATCGAGACCTGGTTCGGCGCCGGCAACGGGTGGAAGAAGTCGTCCGGGGGCAAGCTCGAGCCGAGCTTCATGCAGCCCGAGTGGCTCAAGGCCGTGCAGTTCGAGAAGAAGCTCGTCAGCGATGGTCTCGTGAACCCCGACTATGCGACGTTCGACTCGGCCAAATGGAACGAGCCGTTCCTGAACGGCAAGGGCGGCATCATCATCGACGTGCAGTCCCGCGCCGCGGTGCTGATGAGCCTGCTCAAGGAGAAGGACCCGGCGCACTATCAGGACTACATCGAGATCACGGGCAACCTGGAGTCGCCGTCAGGCACGCTCAACGCGCTGCCCACCGCGGGCTACAGCGGATTCCTCGCGATCCCGAAGACGCAGGTGCGTACCGCGGAGCAGCTGCGCGGCGTGCTCGCAGTCCTGAACAAGATGAACTCGCCGGAGGCGGGAAAGATCCTGAACAACGGCATCGAGGGTCAGACCTATACCGTGCAGGACAAGCTCGCCGTCGCCGTTCCCGGTGTCTCCCCGACGCTCAAGGACGACGTGAGCAGCTATGCCCAGCTCGGCACGAACGTCACCGGGTTCCAGGGGCTGCTGCCCAAGCAGGCCTCGGACTACGAGCAGCAGATGTATGACAAGCGCTTGAAGATCCAAGACTCCGACCTCGCGCACGCGGTGTTCAACCCCGCCGCACCGTACGTCTCCGACACCTACACCGCGCAGGGCGCGCAGCTCGACACGATCGTGTCCGATGCGCGGATCCAGTACATCGCCGGGCAGATCGACGAGAAGGGTCTCACCGACGCGATCGCGCGCTGGCGCTCGAGCGGTGGTGACGCCGTGATCAGCGAGATCAACAAGCTCTACAAGGCCAACAGCAAGTGATCGGCCGCTGCGGGGGCGGACGTCGCTCCGCCCCCGCAGCCCACCAGGAGAGGGGGCGCCATGACGCTCACCCGCGAGTCGAACATCGCCGTCACCGAGGTGCTCACTGTGCCGAGTCGCAAGCGCCGCAAGGGCGTGCGTGTGCACTTCAGCCAGTTCAAGTGGCTGTATCTGCTGCTGCTGCCCGGCCTCGTCTACTTCGCGTTGTTCCGCTATGGGCCGATGTACGGCGCGATCATCGCGTTCAAGGACTACGTGCCCTTCCTCGGCATCAACGACAGCCAATGGGTCGGGCTCAAGCACTTCGAGGCCTTCTTCGCGAGCCCTGACTTCGGGAGGCTCCTGGCGAACACGCTGATCCTCGCCGCGCTCAGTCTGCTGATCTGCTTCCCGATCACGATCATCGCGGCCATCCTGTTGAACGAGCTACGGGTCACCGTGCTCCAGCGCAGCGTGCAGACGCTCATCTACATCCCGCATTTCCTGTCGTGGACGGTTGTCGCCTCGCTCACCTATCTGCTGTTCGCGCTCGATCTCGGGCCGCTCTTCCAGCTCATCAACAGCGTGCTCGGCACCCACATCGACTTCCTGACGGACCCCGGCTGGTTCCGGCCCTTGATCGTGCTGCAGGACATCTGGAAGAACACCGGCTGGGGCACGATCATCTTCCTCGCGGCACTGGCCACGGTCGATCAGGAGCAGTACGAAGCAGCGATCATCGACGGCGCAGGGAGATTCCAGCGGGTCTGGCACGTCACGCTGCCCTCGATCCGGCCGACCATCGTCGTGCTGCTCATCCTGCGGATGGGGGAGGTGCTCAACACCGGATTCGAGCAGATCTATCTGATGACGAATTCGCTGAACCGCCAGGTCGCCGACGTGTTCGACACCTACGTCTACTTCATGGGCATCACGCAAGGCTCCTACAGCTATTCGACAGCGGTGGGCCTGTTCAAGGCCGTCGTCGGCGTGGTGCTGATCTTCGGCGCCAACTGGCTCTCCAAGCGCTTCACCCAGAACGGAGTCTTCTGATGGCTCGCGAACGTTTCCGCTTCAACACCCCCGCCGGGCGCGTGTTCGACGTGTTCAACGTCGCGCTGCTCCTGCTCGTCGGCGTCGTCGCCCTCGTCCCGTTCCTCTACGTGCTTGCCGGCTCCTTCGCCACCGAGTCCGAGCTGAGTACGCGCTCGTTCTTCCTCTGGCCCGACACGTTCAGCCTCAAGGCGTACGAGTCGATCCTGACCTCGCCGGCGTTCGTGCGTGCGATCGTGACGACGATCCTCGTGACGGTGGTCGGCACGGCGATCCAGCTGCTGCTCACCGCAGCCATGGCCTACCCGCTGTCCAAGGCGAATCTGCCGGGAGGCAGGGTGATCATGGGGCTCGTCGTCGTGACGCTGGTGTTCGGCGGTGGCATGATCCCGACTTTCCTCGTCGTGAAGGATCTCGGCCTGCTCAACACGTACTGGGCACTGGTCCTGCCCGCGGCGATCAATCCGTTCAGCCTGATCATCATCAAGAACTTCTTCCAGCAGCTGCCGGCTGAGCTCGAGGAGTCGGCGAAGATCGACGGCGCCAACGAGCTGCAGACGCTGTGGCGGATCATCCTGCCGCTGTCCAAGCCGGTGCTCGCGACCTTCGCCCTGTTCTACGCGGTCGGCATCTGGAACGACTTCATGTCACCGCTGCTGTACCTGAACGACTCGTCGATGTGGACCCTGCAGATGTTCCTGCGTCAGGTCACGGTCGCAACCGATCTCTCCATGGTCCAGGGCGACATGAGCGAGCTGCCGCCTGCGCAAGGCATCAAGTTCGCCGTGATCGTCGTCGCGACGGTGCCGATCCTGCTGATGTATCCGTTCCTGCAGAAGCACTTCGCCAAGGGCATGCTGATCGGCTCGGTGAAGGGATGACGGCCGGAGTGCGCGTATACGCCAATCCACTCGCGACTGCGGCGCAGGTCGCGGATTGGATCGCTGAGGGCCCGGTGCGGGCCGAGAGCGTCGACGGCGCCCTGCAGCTGTCGTCCGCGGGAGGGGATGACGACCACTTCACCTTCTGGTGCCCGGAGGAGTTCGGGGACCGGATCCGGGTGAGCTGGGAGTTCTCGCCCGTCGCCGAGCCGGGTCTCGCGATGCTGTTCTTCGGTGCGGCGTCTTCGGCGGGCGGGAGCATCTTCGATGACGGAGTCCTGCCCCGCGACGGCGCCTATCCGCAGTACCACTCCAGCGACATCCGCGCCCTGCACGTGTCGTATTTCCGTCGGCGCTGGGAAGGCGAGCGCGCGTTCCACACCTGTAACCTGCGCAAATCGCCGGGCTTCCATCTCGTGACGCAGGGGGCGGATCCGCTGCCGCCGGCGATCGATGCGCGCGGAGCGTTCTACCAGGTCGAACTCGTCAAGGACGGCGACGACGTGCGCTTCGGGATCGACGGACTGCCGCTGTTCTCGTGGCACGACGACCAGAGCACGGGCGCTCCGGTCGGCGCCGGCCGGATCGGGTTCCGGCAGATGTCCCCGCTCGTCGCCCGCTACCGCAACCTGGAGGTCTTCTCGCTATGACTGGTACCGCTCCCGCCGCTCGATCCATCGTCGCCGGGGAGGCCGTCCCTGCGCTGGAGCTGCGCTGGCTCGACGGCGCGCCGCCCGTCGCCCTGCCCGCAGGATGCACCTGGGGGACGCCGCTGCAGCGAGGAACCCTCACCGACATCGCGCGGCTGCGACTGCGTGCGGTCGACGGGGGCACAGAACCGGCGCAGTTCTGGCCGCTCGCGACCTGGCCGGACGGCTCACTGAAGTGGGTGGGCGCTGCGATCGGCGCCCGGAGCCAGCCTGCAGAGTACGAGCTCGTCATCACCGAGCCGCGGGCGGAGTCCGGGGAGCGCGAGGACGACGACCCGAGAGGCCGGGTGCACCAGGAGGAGAACGCGGGCGATGGCCCCGTCGTGATCGTCTCCGATCGGCTGCGTGTGACGTTCGGCGAGGCCGGGGGCGAAGCGCTCGTGCGCGGGATCCGGCACGGCGCATCCGTCATCGCCCGCGATGTGCGGCTGGTGAGCCTGCGGCAGGAGGGCATCGACGAGCTCGGCGGCGTGCGCGTGCCGGCGGCGTCGGTCGTCGACGAGGTCGTCGTGGAGCAAGCAGGTCCCGTGCGCGCCGTCGTGAAGGTCACCGGACATCACCGCGAGCCGAGCAGCAGGCGGGAGTGGCTCCCGTTCACGGTGCGCTTCGTGATCGTCGCCGGATCCGATCAGATCCGGATCGTGCACTCGTTCATCTGGGACGGCGATGCCGAGCGTGACTTCCTCGCCGGGCTCGGCCTCACCGCCACGGTGCCGCTGCGATCGCCCGTACATGATCGCCATGTCCGTCTTGCCGGGGCTGGCGGGGGGCTTTTCTCCGAGGCCGTGCGCGGGATCACCGGGCTGCGCCGCGACCCGGGCGCCGAGATCAGAGCCGCGCAGATCCGCGGAGAGGTGCTGCCGTCGTCGGACCGTTGGGATCATCGCGTGTCGGCGCGGCTGGAGCTCATCCCGGCCTGGAACGATTTCTCGCTCAGCCAGCTCAGTGCCGACGGGTTCACGCTGCGCAAGCGCACCCGGGCCGGACACGCCTGGATCGATGCGGGCGCCGGCACACGCAGCGAGGGCTACGTCGCGGTCACGGATGCGGCGACCGGCGGCCTCGGCATCGGCGTGCGCTCCTTCTGGCAGTCCTTCCCCGGGCGGCTGGACGTGCGGGACGCCGCCGGATCCGACGCGACGGTCACGACGTGGCTGCATGCGCCCGACGCTGCCCCGATGGACATGCGGTTCTATCACGACGGACTCGGCCAGGACGACTTCGAGACCCAGCTCGAGGGTCTGGAGATCACGTACGAGGACTACGAGCCCGGGTTCGGCGACGCGCACGGCATCGCGCGCACGCATGAGCTGACCCTGTTCGCGTATGGCGCCACGCCCGCCGTCGAGCGGGTCGCCGTCGAGGTCGCCGCGCTGCAGAATCCACCGCTGCTGCAGCCGACGATCGCGCAGGTGGAGGCGGCCGGGGTGTTCGGCGACTGGAGTCCGGTGGACCGGTCCACTCCGTTGCGGGCAGACATCGAGGACAGCATCGACTTCCTGCTCGAGTTCTACCTCGGCCAGGTCGATCAGCGTCGATGGTACGGCTTCTGGAACTACGGCGACGTCATGCACGCGTACGACGCAGACCGGCACGTGTGGCGTTATGACGTCGGCGGCTACGCGTGGGACAACAGCGAGCTCTCGCCCGACTTGTGGCTGTGGACCTCGTACCTGCGCACCGGACGGGCCGACGTCTTCCGCCTCGCCGAGGCGATGACCCGGCACACCGGTGAGGTCGACGTGTACCACCTCGGCCGGTGGGCAGGGCTCGGATCGCGGCACAACGTGCAGCACTGGGGCTGCAGCGCCAAACAGCTGCGGATCTCCAGCCCCGCGTATCGCCGCTACTTCCACTACCTCACGGCGGACGAGCGCGTCGGCGACCTGCTCACAGAGCTGCGCGACAGCGATCGGCGCTTCCTCGACACCGATCCGACCCGCAAGGTCCGCACGGACGCGGCGACCTACCGGCCGGATCCCGACGCGCTGGCGGTGGGACTCGGCACAGACTGGGGCGCTCTGGCCGCGACCTGGCTGGCCGACTGGGAGCGCACCGGGAACGAGCGCTCCCGTGACCGCCTGCTCGGCACCATGGCCGACATCGGCGCGCTGCCGCACGGTTTCCTCACCGGCGAGGCCCTGTACGACCTGGAGGCGGGGCGGTTCGACACGAGCCGCGATCGCATCGCCGTGTCGCATCTCAGTGCCGTGTTCGGCCTCGTGGAGATCGTCAGCGAGCTGCTCTCACTGGTCGAGGTGCCCGGGTTCCGAGACGCGTGGTTGGACTACTGCCGGTTGTACCTCGCGACTCCCGAGGAGCAGACCGCTGCCGTCGGCGCACCGCTTGAGGGGATCCACCTCGAGCAGGCGCACAGTCGGCTGACAGCGTTCGTCGCTGCGCACACCGACGACCCGGAGCAGGCAGCCGCACAGGCCGAACGCGCTTGGGCGGCCTTCGAGGGCGCGGGGGAGTGGCTCGTGCATCGGCGCGACTTCCGTGCCGAGCGGATCCGGCCGCCGTTCGTGCTCAACGCGGTCGACGAGGCGCCGACGGTGTCGACGAACGACGCCGCGCAGTACGGACTCGCGGCCATCCAGAACCTGGCGCTGATCGGCCAGTATCTCCCGCACGGCGAAGCGGGAGCCTGACGGCCGGACGGCCGGCAGCCGGCGATCGGCGGTCGCGAATGCGCAGTGACACGTACCCACATTCAAAGGAGAAATGATCTTGAGAAGCATCAAAAGCATCGCCGTCACCGGCATCTGTGTCGCGGGACTTCTGCTCACACCGCTCGCGGCCCACGCAGCGGCGCCTGATCCGACCGAACCGGCGGGCGAGCCGGGGGAATCGGCTCTCTCGGTGCTGAAGGTGCTGACGAACGCGACCTCGCCGAACTCGCACACCTATTACATCTCGCCCACCGGCGACGACAGCAACCCCGGAACGAAGGATGCCCCGTTCAAGACGCTGCTGCGGGCACAGGCTGCCGCATCGGCGGGAGATGTGGTGTACATCCGCGGGGGCGTCTACAACGACTTCACCATTCCTGAGACGGACAACCCGTTCGAGAACGTCTACCACTACGTGAATCCCATCTCCAAGAGCGGGATCACCTACGAGGCCTACCCGGGGGACGCTCGGCCGGTGTTCGACTTCAGCGCGGTGCCGACCGATCAGCGCGTCGCCGCGTTCTACATTCAGACGAACGTGACAGATGTCAACTTCGTGGGATTCGACGTGACCGGTGTCAAGGTCGGGGCGCAGAAGCAGTCCGAGGCGTTCCGGATCGCGGGCGGTGCGAACTTCGTCGACATGGCCGCTTACGGCAATGAGGCGAACGGGTTCTATTACACGATGGACGGTACCGGGGTCGTGCTGAACAGCGATTCGCACGACAACATCGGTCCCACGGCGACTGCGGCCGGGAACACGGACGGATTCGGCGCGCACGCCAAGAACGTGTGGTTCATCGGCGACCGCTCGTGGCACAACAGCGACGATGGTTTCGACAGCATCTCGTCGCACGGCCGGGTCGCCTACATCGACAGCTGGTCCTTCGGTCAGCACGGCAACCAGAACGGCGTCGGCGACCAGAACGGCTTCAAGGTCGGCGGATTCGCGTATGCGACCAGCGGGCTGCCGGATCCGATCCCGTTGCACACCGTCATCGATTCTCTCGCTGCGGACAACGGCGCCAACAACTTCTACGCGAACCACCAGCCGGGACAGTCGGCCTACTGGATCAACAACACCGGCGACAAGCCGGGTTACGGTGCCGACTTCAACATGCTGGAGCGCGTGAGCCCGACGAGCCCGGAGAACATCGCGGGGTACCGCGAGGTGCTGCGCAACAACCTCGCATTCACCGGACCGCTGACGATGAACGACGACACGCCGGCCGCGAACGAGACGAACAACTCGTGGACGCTGAACGGCGGTCTCGACCTGAGCGCTTCCGACTTCGAGAGCCTCGACATGCAGCAGCTCGCCGGGCCGAGGAAGCCGGACGGCGGCCTTCCCGAGGTGAACTTCTTGAAGCCTGTCAACGGCTCCGCGGCGCAGAAAGCAGGACTGGGCTACCTCGCCGACAAGGGCGATGCATATGCCACGCTGCAGAAGCTCGTCGGTGTGTACGCCCAATCGGGAGACGTCGACGCTCAGGACATCGCCGACAGCCTCGTCGCGAAGCTGCGGGCCCATCAGCTCGGCGCCTTCCTGAACGAGCTCGGCGCTCAATCCGGCAAGCACGTCAGCGACTACGCGGCGGTGACGTTGACCCTGGTGGCGCACACGCTCACGGCGTAGGGTTCGCCGGCCCCTGGAACCGGGGCTCGGCGCGTGAGACCACTACGAGTCCGCGGACACCGTGGTCTCGCGCGCCGAGCTGCGGGCAGGATGTGCTGCGGCGCGTGGAGGCGGCTGGTGCGCGCTCGATGAGGGTCAGCGGCGCGCCAACAAGGGGACGCCGAGCTCCGCGACGCCGACGGGCAGGCCGGTTTCGAGGGACCGGTTGCCGGCGATGCCGACCGCGATCGAGCGCACTCCGTCGGTCCAGTCGGCGGGCCGAGCGAGGGGATCCACGCCAGGGCCTTCGAAGACGTCGCGCAGCAGCAGCGCGTCTCCGCCGCCGTGCCCGCCGGCAGAGTTCGAGATCGGAATCTCGACGGCCTCCCCCCAGTGTCGCTGCACGAGCAGCCGTTCGCCCTGCGGGCGCAGAGATCCGACCCGGTCTGCATGGATGGCGCTGGGATCGAGCACGGGATGCAGCCCCTCGTCCACGAGTACGGCGCCGCGCTCGATGACCTCGAGCTCGGCGCGTCCCTCGGTGCCGTTCACGGCCACGCGGTAGCCCTCCCAGGGCGAGTGCGCGTTCAGCGAATACGACAGCGTGGCGCCGTCGGCGTAGTCGACGATCACGGCGAGGTTGTCCTCGATCGTGATGCCCTCGCCGAACACGTCGCGGTCGCGCAGATAGCCATCGTGACCCTCGGCAGCGAGATAGAGAGCGTTCAGATGCGGGTCGTCGCGCAGGTCGAGCTCGAACGGCGAGTGTGAGCCGTCGTGCGTGCCGCGCGCCGGGCGCTCGCCGAGGCCGCGTGCGGCGGCGTTCTCCGCGCCGTAGAAGTGCAGAGCGCCGGAGGCGAACACGCGGGTCGGACGCTGTCGGATCCACCAGTTGACGAGGTCGAAGTGGTGACTGGACTTATGCACCAGCAGTCCGCCCGAGTGCTTCTTCTCGCGGTGCCATCGCCGGAAGTAGTCGGCGCCGTGCTTCGTGTCCAGCATCCAGGAGAAGTCGATCGAGGTGACCCGCCCGATCCGCCCATCCTGGATCACCTGGCGCAGCGCACTGTTGCGGGGCGCGTATCGGTAGTTGAAGGTCAGTACGATGCGCCGACCGGTGCGCTCGACCGCCTCCTCGATCGTGGCGGCCCGCACGGCATCGATCGTCAGCGGCTTCTCCACGACGACGTCGGCGCCCGCGTCGAGTGCGCGCACGATGAGTTCCGCGTGCAGATCGTCGCGCGCGGTGATGATCACCCGGTCGATCCGCTCGGCGCGGATCATCTCCTCGAGCCGATCCGGCGTCCAGCTGCTCGGTGCGTCGAACCCGCGTTCGGCGACGAACGCCACGGCCGCGTCCCTCCGCACCCGATTGGGCTCGCAGACGGCGATCAGCCGGGCACGATCGGAATGGGCGCCGGTGATCGCATCGATGTACATGTAGGCGCGGTGGCCGGCGCCGGCGAGGGCATATCGGGTGGTCATGATCCTCCTGACGGTCGCGCACTCAGTGCACGAGCAACGATCCCTTCGCCGACTCGTCGCCGTCGCGCCGCTCCAGGGCGCGAAGCGAGCGGCCGACGAAGGCGGCGATACGGCGGGCACCGTCGAGGCGGAAGTGCGTGTCGTCGACGAGGCCCTCCGGCCACGCGGCGGTCTCGCCGGGTGCGAAGTGCGAGAGCAGTGCGACGGATCCGTCCGGGCCGAGATCCTCGTACAGCCAGGTCGTGAACGCGGTGAGGTCGATCAGCCCGGCGTCGAGCTCGTGCGCCAGGTCGCGCACCGCGTTCGGGTAGTCGCCGTGTGTCGGGGTGATCCGGTCGCCGTCGAACCAGCGGCGCTCGCAGGACGTGCACAGCACGGTCGTCGCCTCGCGCTCGCGGGTCTCGGCGACGAAGCGGCGCAGGCGATCCGTGTAGCCGCCGCGCGCGGCGAGCAGGTGCGGCTGCTTCTGGTCATTGTGCCCGAATTGAATCAGAACGGTGTCCCCCGCGCGCACCTCGCGGATCAGTTCGCCCCAGCGGCCTGTGCTCAGGAACGATTCGGTCGTCGCCCCGCCGAATGCCAGGTTTCGCACGGGGGCGTCGACGGATTCCGGGAGCGCTTCACCCCAGCCGGCCATCGGCGACTCCTCCGGGCTCATCGGGGCCACGGTCGAATCTCCCGCGAGGTGGTACGTCATCTCCGCTCCTTCTGGATCCGCGCTCGCGGATCCGTCCTTTCCATTTCGTCTGATCGGTCGGTACCATGGGAGTATGTCAGAGAAAGCGCTTTCCGTCGCGGCGGACATCCTGACTGTTGATACGACCGACCCCGTGGCGATCGCGGTGCGCGAGGGCGACGTCGAGCTGCTCCGCTACGTCATCGCGCCGGACACTCGCGTGCTCGAATCGCCGAAGCCGTACCTCGATCCGATCCGCACCAGGGCGGGCCGAGTGGTCAGCCTGTTCCGCCCGTGGGACCACGTGTGGCATAAAGGCATCGCCTGGTCTCTGCCGGTGGTGGATGCCGAGAACTTCTGGGGCGGGCCGACCTACGTGCACGGTGAGGGCTACGTGCAACTGCCGAACAACGGCACACAGGCCGTGATCGGCACAGCGGAAGTCTCGGTGCGCGACGGGGTCGTCTCGATCGGCCATAATGTGCGGTGGAGCACCGAGTCGGGGGTGCACCTGTTCGACGAGCGACGCAGGATCACGGCGCAGGTGCTGGATGAGTCGGGGTGGGCGTTCACTTTCGAGGTGGCGATGACCAACGTTCACAGAGCATCGGTCAGGTTCGGCTCACCCACGACGAAGGGGCGGGAGAACGCGGGCTACGGTGGCCTCTTCTGGCGGGGGCCTCGTTCGTTCACGGACGGGACGCTGCTGACCGCCGTCGGATCCGGATCCGGCGCCGAGATTCGTGGGCAGCGGCACGAATGGATGGGATTCCTCGGGCGGTCCTTGATCTTGACCGCGCCGAACCCGGCATCGATCCACCTGCGGACCTGCGACAGGAGCTCCTCGAGCGAATAGTGAAGGTTGACTCCGGATCCATACGTGCGGACGCGTTCGCGGCGACATCCGAGCACGGTGGAAAGAGGTGCGGCTGCTTGTCGCGCTTCTGCATCCCACAGCGCGAGGTCCAGGCCTGCGAGAGCGATGGTGGTGATTCCGCCGCCGCCGGCTTCGTGCAGGTGCTCCCACAATCCCTGCCACGCGACTCCGGGCCTCGCAGGGCGACCGACTGCAGCGCGGGCGATGTCGTTCTGGAGCAATGCTGCGACAGCTTCTGCCCCGATCTGGGGGGTCCATGAGAATCCCCAGCCGTCTGCGCCGTCGCTGCGGACGACGTGCGTGGCGATGACTCCCACGGATGTGACGTCGGTGCCCCAGTGCCTTGCCAGCGGCACGCGCTGCAGTCGGGCCGACAGTCGAACGATGGATGTCAAAGCAGGTCCCGGCCCGACGCGAGAATCTCTACGAGGCGTGCCTCTTGAACGGGCGTCGGGTCGACGAGCGGCTCGCGCACGGATCCGACCTCGATCCCGGAAAGACGCAGCCCCGCCTTGATCAGCGAGACGCCGAACCCTGGTGTCTCGTCGCGCAGGTCGACGAGAGGACGATAGAAGCCGTCCAGCAGTGCCAGTCGGCGCTCCTCATCACCGTCGACATATGCACGGTAATAGGCGTTCGCGATGTCCGGCGCCATTGCGAACGTGGCCGATGAATAGAGCGGGACGCCGATCGATCGGTACGCGCCCTGACTCAGCTCCGCGGTGAGCAGACCGTTGAAGAATGCGAAGTCGCTCCGTCCGACCTCGTGAACCGCACGCACGATCGACTGCGTCGTGCCGATATCGCCACTCCGTCTTTGAAGCCGACCACAGCCGGGTTCGACGCCAGGCGACGCATCGTGTCGACGGAGTACAGAGCGCTGCCTCGGCGGTAGACGATGACCGGCAGCTCTGCCGCTTCCGCGATCCGTTCGACGTAGCGGACGAGACCGTCCTGCGTACCGGAGACGAGGTACGGCGGCAGTACGAGAAGGGCATCGGCTCCCGCTGCGGCAGCCGCCTGTCCGACCTCGATCGCGTGTCCCAGCACTCCGCCAGAACCCGCGATCACCGGGACCCGGCCTGCGACGGTCGTCGTCACGGTGCGCGTGACCGCGGCAGCCTCCGCGGCCGACAAGGCATGGTATTCGCCCGTTCCACATGCGGGGAAGACGGCACCAGCGCCGTTCGCGATGCCGGTCTCGACGTGCGCTGCAAGCGTCTCATGCGCGAGTGCGCCGTCCGGGTTGAAGGGTGTGACCGGAAAGAAAAGGATCCCGTGGAAGTCCATGTGCGTCCTCTCAGGAAGCGGATGTCAGAGCCAGCTCGCTGCGCCAGCTGCGTGTGGGATGCCAGCCGAGGAGAGCTGTGGCCCTCTCCGAAGAGAACGCCGGAGCAGTCCCGGTCAGAGCAGAGGCAGCCCCTGCCGTCCCAGGGTGGTATCTCGGAAGGAGCTCGCTGAGCGGCTCACGAGCGAGGGCATCGGCCGCCCCGACGAGGAAGACCTCGCCGTTCGGAATGTCCTCGATTCCGGTGAGCAGCGTGTCCGCGAACGCCGCGACATCCCGGGCGTCGACGTAGTTGAACAACGCAGGCGCGGAGAGCGCGGGATCATCGAGGCGTTCACGCACAGTGTGACCTTGCTGCGTCGGGGCTCCCGCCCACTCCTCGGGGGCGATCACGTAGCACGGGCGGAACGACGCGAACCGGATGCGCTCCCCTGCCTCTCGGCGCAGCATGTCGAGCGTCTGCTCGATCAGCAGCTTGGAGAGGGCGTACGCGTTCCATGGCTGCGCGGGGGAGTTCTCGTCGAGAGGCAGGCGCTTCGGCGTCCATCCTTGCGGCGCGCCATAGCCCAGCACGGTGGGGCTCGAGGCGGCTACGACGCGAGGGATGCCTGCGCGGACCGCGCCTCCGAGAACGGTGAGTGCCAGAGTCGCATTCGTCCGAAGAATCGTCTCTTCGGGGGCGCTGAAGGGCACGGCTATCGCGGCCAGATGGATGACGGCATCCGCACGGGCGTCCCTCAACGCCCGCTCAGCGGCCGCGCCGTCGGCGAGATCGACCTCGACTTGGACGATGCCGTCCTGATCGAGTGCGGCGATCGGCGTGCGATCGAGCGAGATGAGTTCGTGACCGATGGCGGCCAGATCCGACACCAGAGGCCGCCCGAGACGGCCAGATCCGCCGGAAACGACGATCCTCATCGCTCGAGCTCCAGAAGCCGGATCCCGAGGTCAGCGGTCGACACCGCGCTTCCGGTCTCCAGCGATCTGTTGCCGGCGATGCCGACGGCGATCGAGCGGATCCCGTCGGTCCAGTCGGCGGCACGGCCGAGCGGATCGGTCGAGACGCTCTCGAAGACGTCGGCCAGCAGGAGCGCATCGCCGCCGCCATGCCCGCTCGTCGCGCTGCTCACGATCGGAACTTCATGGGCCGCCTGCCAGTGGCCCTGCACCACCAGTCGTTCCCCCTCAGGGCGGATGTGGTCCCCGCCGTCGGAACCCGAGAGGCTGGGATCCAGCGAAGGGTGCAGGTCGCCGTTCGCCAGGACCGCACTGCGCTCGACGACTTCGAGCTCCGCGCGTCCGCGGGTCCCGTTCACAGCGACGCGGTATCCCTCCCAGGGCGAGTGCGCGTTGAGAGAGTAAGACATGGTTGCGCCGGATGCGTAGTCGACCACGAGGGCGAGATTGTCCTCGATCGTGATTCCATCGCCGAAGACATCACGGTCCCGTAGATAGCCGTCGTGTTGCTCGGCAGCAAGGTACAGCGCGGCGAGACGCGGATCCGTGCGCAGATCGAGTTCGAACGGGTCCGGGTCGTCATGGGTGCCACGTTCCGGGCGCGTGCCGAGACCGCGTCGTGCAGCGTTCTCCGCGCCATAGAAGCGCAGCCCGCCCGACGCGAAGACGCGCGTGGGGCGGGAGTGGATCCACCAGTTCACCAGGTCGAAATGATGGCTCGCCTTATGTATCAGGAGCCCACCGGAATTGACCTTTTCGCGATGCCAGCGTCGGAAGTAATCCGCACCATGATTCGTGTCCAGCATCCAGGAGAATTCGACCGACGTCACTTCGCCGATCGATCCGTCCTGGATGACCTGGCGCAGCGCCGAGTTCCTCGGCGAGTATCGATAGTTGAAAGTCAGCACGACCTCGCCTCCGGTGCACTCGATCGCATCCTCGATCCGAGCGGCACTCGGTGCGTCGATGGTCAGCGGCTTCTCCACCACGACATTCGCGCCCGCTTCGAGCGAACGTACGATGAGCTCCGCATGAAGGTCGTCCCGAGCGCAGAGGATCACTCGCTCGACACCTTCCACATCGATCATCGTTTCCAGATCGCTGGGCGCGTAGACAGCGGGCGCAGATGCGCCTGCGGCTTCGATGCGATCGACGTAGTAGGCGGCACGTACCGGATTCGGCTCGCACAGCGCCACCAGCTCTGCGCTGTCTCGATGCGTGCCGAGGATCGCGTCGACGTACATCTCCGCGCGATGTCCCGCTCCGATGAGGGCGTATTTCGTCTTGGTCATCTCATTGATTTCTCTGTGTTCCGACGATCAGGAAACGTTTTCTGAGACCCTAGCATAGCTGCACATCGTGGAAGGGGTGCGCAGAGATGACGGCGTCCGGGTGCGCTCCGGGAGAGACGCGTCAGCAGGAGGGAGCAGACAGAGCTTTGACGCGAAGGTTTGCGATGGAAACCGTTTTCTACCCGGGGCGCTACTATGTTCCGAGACCCGCACGCGTGCAGCAAGGAGGTTCCGTGGATCCGCATCCCTCGACCAAGCCGCCGAAGATCGTCGACGTGGCGAAACGCGCGGGGGTGTCACTGTCGACCGTCTCGCGGGTGATGAACCAGAACCCGACGGTTGACCCCGTTCTCGCGGCTCGCGTGCGCAAAGCGGCGAAGGCTCTCAATTACCACGCGAGCCCGCTCGCGCGAAGCCTCGTGCTGGGGCGGACCCAGACGGTTTCCGTCGTGGTCCCGGATCTGGGGAACCCGACGTTCCAAGCGATCTTGCGTGGTCTGAGCCGCGCTGCGAAGCGGCAGGGGTACCACGTCCTGATCGCCGATTCCGCGGAGGCCGTCGCAGAAGAGGGCGTGCTCGCCGTGGAGAGCCGCCGTCGCTCCGACGGACTTGTGCTCTGCGCGCCCCGTATGGAGCAGAGCGAGCTTGATGCGCTCTTGCCGAGCCTGGAGCCCGTCGTCCTCGTGAATCGCGAGTCGAGTGCCGGGGTTCCCACGGTGGCGGCGGATTATCGGAGCGCTCTGCGTGAACTGGGTGAGCATCTCTATGGCCTCGGGCACAGGCGCTTCGTGTTCCTCTCGGGCGTGCCGGGAAGCGCATCCAACCGCAACCGACTGGTCGCCGTCGATGAATTCCGTCGCGCCCACGAGGATGTCGACGTGCAGGCGCTCGAGTGCGGAGTCGGTTTCGAGGACGGCGCGGTAGCCGTCGATGCCGTCCTGGACAGTGGCGCCACCGCGGCGTTGGCGTACAACGATCTCGTTGCTATGGGACTGCTGAGCGCCGTGACCGAGCGAGGTCTGCGCGTACCCGACGATCTGTCGATCGTCGGCTTCGACGACATCCCGTTCACGAAATACACGAACCCTCCGCTGACGACTTCGTCGGTTCCCGCCGAGGACATCGGGGAGCAGGCGTGGGTGGAGATGTCCAGCCTGCTCGCAGGCAACAGTGCGCGGCATCCGGTCTATTTCCGGCCGCGGTTGGTCGTGCGCGCGAGCACGGCTCCGGTTCAGGGCGCGGAGAAGGCGGCAGCCCCGATGGTGGAGCATCCGCTCGGATGAGCGCTACTCGACCTCGTGCCCGAGGTCGGGACGGGAGACGAAGCGCGCGCTGGCGTCGCTTGCACCTTCGAGTTCCAGGATCACGACTTCGTTGACCCCGCGGCGCGTCGCCGGCCCGGGCACGTAAAGCGTGCGCTGCGGCCCCCGTCGCCAATATCTGCCGAGGAAGAATCCGTTTACCCAGGCGTACCCCTTGCCCCAGCGATGTGTCGCCAGGAACAGATCGGCTGATTCGTCGAGATGGAACCGGCCGCGGAGAGCGACCGGACCCGTCACTCGCCCGCCGGAGATGGCTGTCAAGTCGACAGGAGCGTCGGAGAGGGACTTCGCGAGCGCCGAGACGTCGAAGGTGCGCACGGTCCATGGTCCGTCGACCGGAGTTCCGTTGAGCAACGGGATACCGATGATCCCCTTCGCCTCGCCGATTCGCGTGTCGTAGTTCACGCGGCCCGTCTCCTCGACGAGCAGCCGCAGCTCCTGGCCGGCGGGGAGCGCGAGGGTGTCGTCTTGGACGGTCCGCTGGAGGCGGCCGACCGGGCGCCCGTCCCGCAGAACCCATGCGTAGTCGCGGACCTCGGCTTCGAGAAGGCCGGTCCCCGGAGCTGTGACCGCGTACTCGACGAGTGTGACATCGGAGCCGAGCTCGTCCATCGTCGGCGGCGCGTCGAACGGGCCGCGATGCGTTGCGATGAGCGAGAGCGGATCCGAAACGGCCTCGAGTCGCACGGTGAGGGCCGGCGCATCTGTTGCGGTCGGCAAGGGCACCTCGGGTACCGGGGCATGTTTGGAGATGATCTCGCGGTAGGCGTGGAATTTGTCGGTGAGATCGCCGGATTCGCTGATGGGTGCGTCATAGTCGTAGCTCGTCACCAGCGGGAGATACCGTCCTGAGTCGTTCGCGCCGTTGGTGAGTGCGAAGTTCGTCCCTCCGTGCACCATGTAGATGTTCACGGAGGCACCGGCGCTGAGCAGGCGATCGAGATCCGCGGCGCTGTCGGCGACCGATGTGGTGTGATGCTTCTCGCCCCAGTGGTCGAACCAGCCGCACCAGAATTCCATGCACATGAGCGGACCGGTGCGCTGATGTTCACGGAGCGCTGCGAGGCGTTCGTCGATCCGGCTTCCGAAGGATCCCGTCGTGTGCAACCCCTCGTGAGCGCCACCTTCGAGCATGTGCGAAATCGGCTGGTCGACCCGAGTGAGCGGCACCGTGATGCCTCCGGCGCGAGTCACGCGGATGAGTTCGGCGAGATAGGCCTTGTCGGATCCGTAGGCGCCGTACTCGTTCTCGATCTGCACCAGGATCACGCTGCCGCCGCGATCGATCTGCCGCGGGGCGATGATCGCATTGACTCGTTCGAGGTAAGCGGTCACCGCGGCGAGGTAGCGCGGATCGCTGCTGCGCAGCCCGAGCGACTCGTCCCCGGTCAGCCATGTGGGTAGACCGCCGTTATGCCATTCGGCGCAGATGTACGGCCCCGGGCGCACGATCGCGTTCATGCCTTCGTCGTGGATGATGTCGAGGAACCGGCCGAGATCGAGGTCGCCGTCGGCCCGCCAGTCGCCGCGCACAGACTCGTGCGCATTCCATGGGATGTAGGTCTCGATCGCGTTGAGTCCCATGAGACGTGCTTTGCGGATCCGATCGCGCCATAGTCCGGAATGCACGCGGGGGTAATGCATGGCACCTGAGATGATCTGGTGAGCCTCACCGTTGAGGAGAAAGTCGGTCTCGCCGATTTCGAATCGCGACGTCATCGTGTGGTCTCGCCTTCATTTCGTCTTGCTGGATTCCCGGCTGCGGCGCGAAGTGCGGCGCTCCCAGGAGATCACAGCTCCAGCACAGTCGGGCGGTCCAGTCCACGGACATGGACCGTAGGCCAGCGCTCGTCCACTGTCAGTGTCGTCACCGTCCCGTGCGCGATCGTCACGGTGTCCTCGATCTTGGCGCCCGGAGCAGAAGGGTTCCAGGCGACGAATGCCCGGCCGGTGAACTGGTCCGTGCTCTGCGGGGTGGCACGAGGATCTCGCCCGTCGTACCCGGCCACGCCTCCCTGATGATGGCGACGCCATTCGTCCGCCGCGAAGCCATGGCGAGGATAGGCGAGAGCAATCGCGTTCTGATCTCAGGAAACGCCTGCCGCAACCAAGCTCAAGCTACCCCCTCCGGCGATTGTGAAGAGAGCATGGCGCCACCCTCAGGTCCCAAGAGCGGCGTGTTTCTGGGCATGAAGTTTCGGAGCTCCTTGGACAATCCTCAGAAAACGTTACCTCAGATCATCGTTTGCGGTTACTGTGGCACCCGAGCCGCAGTCGACTGGCTCACCCGCCCCGGCTCGACCACTGCGCGAGTCTCAAGCCAAGGACCCTTACGAGTGTCCGAATCATGTGCGCGGTTGAGAAGGCGGCGCTCCACTGCACTCGCGGTGGTCCCCGCAACAACCCGGATCCTCACCGCCCGATTCGTCGGCGGAACCCACGGTTGAAGCGATTCATTTTCCCTGTTATCGTGTGGGAAAGCCCTTTCCGACCGCGATGAAGCAGGTGTGAGATGACGAGCGTGGAGCCTTCAGTCGGTCGGCTCACCCACCGACTCGCGCCACAGGATGGTGTAGAGGGGCCCGTCCTCGAGGGCGACCTCCTTCTTGGTGACCTTTGCGAGCAGTTGCAACATCCCGTTCCGGCCGAGCCGCTCGAGATCCACGGAGACCGACGACAGCGAGGGCGTCAGGAACCGACCGATGGGCTCGTCGTCCCACCCGATCACGCTGAGGTCGCCGGGAATTCTCCAGCCGCGGTCAAGGGACGCGCGCACAGCGCCGGCCGCGATCAGGTCGTTCGCGGCGACGACGGCAACGGGGAGGTCGCTCTCGCTGAGACCCGCGATCGCGTCACGACCGGCTTCGCCCGTCCAGTTCCCCCCGGCGATGCCCAACGATCGCAGGCCCAGGCGTTCGATCGTCTCGCCGTAGACGCGGCGGCGCGCACGAGCCGAGGCAAAGTCCTCGGAGCCGGCTATGTGAAGGAACCTCCGATGTCCGAGGGCTGCCAAGTGCTCGATGATCGCCGCCACCGTCGATCCATCGGCGAGTTTGCCGATGCCGCGCATCTCATCGTCGAAGTCGCCCGATACGACGATGGCTGTGCCTGTGTCGACGCTCTCGGCGACATTCGCGGGGAGCGGGGCATACGACAGCAAGCCTTCGAACTGCCCCATGCCGATGAGCTCGGGAATGTGCTCCCCGCGACCGGTGCTCCCGCCGGCAAGGCTCACCACGTCGACCGCGTAGCCGGCTTCGTGCGCGGCGCTGGTCGCCCCGGCGAGCAGCCTCGCGGGGTTGAACGCCACGGTCGGGAGGATGACGGCGAGCCTGCCGTTGCGGCGGGTGCGCATGGACCGGGCGATGAGATTCGGGCGATAGCTCAGCTGCGCGACGGCATCGTCGATTCGTGCCCGGGTTGCCGCCTTCAAGCCGCCCTCGTTGCGGAAATAGCGCGACACCGTCTGGTGAGACACGCGTGCGAGTCCCGCCACATCGCGCATCGTCGCGCGCCGGCCCGGTTCGAGATCCGTCATGTGCGCTCTCTTCTCAAAAGAATTCGTCGAGGTCATCTTGACACAAAAGATGATCGTTCACTATCGTCGTCCACACAGAAGGTGATCGTTCACTTTCTGTGATCCGAAGGAGGATCAATGCACCCTGAACACAACGCTGCGAGTGGGGGCTCGCGATGAGCGCTCTCGGCGAACTGCGGCAGCTGAAGGACTCGAAAGGCTCCCGCGGCGACGGCAAGACCGCATTCTGGTTCCTCCTGCCCTGGTTCATCGGGCTGTTCGCCGTGACTGCCGGTCCGATGCTCGCTTCGCTGGGCCTCTCGTTCACCAAGTACAACCTGCTGCAGCCGCCGACGTTCGTCGGCCTCCAGAACTTCGTCCGAATGTTCAGCGATGAGCGGCTGTTGCACTCATTGGGCGTGACGTTCACGTACGTGCTTGTCTCGGTCCCGCTGCAGCTCGCGCTGGCTCTCGGGCTCGCCGTGCTGCTCGACCGCGGCGTCCGCGGGCTGTCGTTCTACCGGTCCGTGTATTACCTGCCGTCCCTCATCGGCGGAAGCGTGGCCATCGCGGTCCTGTGGCGTACCGTCTTCGGGGTCGAGGGTCTGGTCAACCAGTTCCTTGCGATCTTCGGGATCCAGGGTCAGGGCTGGATTTCATCCCCCGACTCCGCGATCTGGACCTTGATCATCCTCAACGTCTGGACGTTCGGCGCCCCGATGGTGATCTTCCTCGCCGGACTGCGTCAGATCCCCGTGTCCCTGTACGAGGCGGCGAGCGTTGACGGGGCCTCGAAGTTCCGGCAGTTCTTCAGCATCACCCTCCCGTTGCTGAGCCCGATCATCTTCTTCAACCTTGTTCTGCAGCTCATCCATTCGTTTCAGTCCTTCACCCAGGCGTTCGTCGTCTCGGGCGGGACCGGGGGTCCTGCGGACTCGACGCTCCTGTTCTCGCTGTACCTCTATCAGCGCGGGTTCCGGGCGTTCGACATGGGTTACGCATCCGCATTGGCCTGGCTGCTCGTCGTGATCATCGGCGCTTTCACCGCCCTGAACTTCTGGGCCTCCAAGTATTGGGTGTTCTACGATGACTGAGACTTCCGCTCTCCTGGCGGTGCACCCCGCGAAGGTGACACGTCACCCCGTCGACAGGCGTCGCGCCCTTCAACCCGTCCGGGCGTTCTTCAAGCACGTCGTGCTCATTCTCGGCGCGCTGATCATGCTCTACCCGGTGCTGTGGATGGTTGTGAGCTCTCTGCGCCCGAGCGACCAGATCTTCGGCGACCCGACGCTCGTGCTGAAGACCTTCGACATCAAGAACTATGTCAACGGGTGGACTGCGCTGACACAGCCCTACGGGTATTACCTCATCAACTCGATGCTCGTGGTGCTCGGTGCGATTGTCGGCAACCTGGTCGCCTGCTCGCTCGCCGCATACGCATTCGCGCGTCTGAACTTCCGCGGCAAGAGGTGGTGGTTCGGGATCATGCTCGTCACGATCATGGTGCCGATCCACGTCATCATCGTGCCGCAGTACATCATGTTCTCCCAGCTCGGATGGGTGAACACGTTCTGGCCCCTGATCCTGCCGAAGCTGCTCGCCACAGATGCGTTCTTCGTGTTCCTCATGGTGCAGTTCATGCGCGGCATCCCGCGCGAACTCGATGAGGCGGCGCGCATCGACGGCGCGGGACACCTGCGCATCTTCTTGCAGATCATTCTCCCGCTCATGGTCCCCGCCCTCGGCACGACGACGATCTTCACCTTCATCTGGACCTGGAACGACTTCTTCTCCCAGCTGATCTATCTGACGGATCCGGACAAGTACACGTCTTCGCTCGCGCTGCGGTCATTCGTCGACTCGCAGGGGTCGACCGACTGGGGCGCGGTCTTCGCCATGAGCGTCGTGTCTCTCCTCCCCGTGTTCCTCGTCTTCCTGTTCGGTCAGCGCTTCCTGCTCCGCGGAATCGCGACGACCGGCGGCAAATGATCGATCCCATCCCGCACCGTCAAGAAATCTGAAACCTCACCACCACCAAGAAATCTGAAGGAGAGTCATGCACTCGAACAAGATCCTGCGCCGCGGGGGCATCGTCGCCGCCGTGGTCACAGTCGGCGCGCTCGCGCTCGCCGGCTGCTCCGGCGGCAGCACGCCGGCGGCCAGCACTAAGCCGACTCTGTCGGGGAAGGCGACGACGATCACGATGACGTTCTGGGGCGGCGACGCGCGCGTCCAGTCGACGCAGAAGGCGATCGACGCTTTCGAGAAGAAGTACCCGAACATCACCGTGAAGCCCCAATTCACCGACTGGACCGGCTATTGGGACCAGCTGGCGACCGCCACCGCCGGCGGCGACATGCCCGACGTCGTGCAGATGGATGAGCTGTACCTCGCGTCGTACGGCAACCGCGGCGCGCTGTACAACCTCAACAATGTGAACATCGACATGTCGAACGTCGCCGCGGCCGCCCGGGACACGGGCAAGGTCGACGGCACCCAGTACGCCGAGCCGATCGGTGTCGCCGTGTACGCGATCGTGGCAAACAAGGACCTGTTCGACAAGTACGGTGTCGCGCTGCCCGACGACAAGACCTGGACGTGGGACGACTACGCCAAGACCGCCGAAGAGCTCAGCCAGAAGAGCAGCGGTGCCATCAAGGGCACCGATCAGGTCGGAGGGTTCGACGCGGGCAGCGTCAAGTACTGGGCCCGCTCCGATGGCGGTGAGGTCTTCGATGCGAAGGGGAAAGTCGTCCTCGACCCCAAGTCGCTCGCGAAGATGTGGCAATATCAGCTCGACCTGCAGAAGTCAGGGGGGATGCTGTCTCCCTCCGCCATCACCGAGTCCTTCAACGCAGGCATCTCGGGGAACGACCTGGCCACCAACAAGGTCGCCATGGGCGTCGCGTACAACACGCAGCTGACCGCGTTGCAGAAGTCGAGCGGTCAGAAGCTCGTGCTCCTGCAGCCGCCGGTCCCGAAGAACGTGCACCCGAACTCCTACAAGCCGTCGATGTACTGGTCGATCTCTGCGAAGACGAAGCACCCGGCGGAGGCCGCCGCATTCGTCGACTTCCTCCTCAACGATCAGGAAGCGGCGAAGGCCCTTCTCACCGAACGCGGCGTTCCGGCGAACGACAAGACGCGGGCACTCATCAAGGACTCGCTCGCGCCGACCGACCAGGCGGCGATCGCCTACCAGGAGGCTGTCACTCCGGGCAAGGCCCCGGTTGTCACGCCGAACGGCGCCAGCACCATCGAGACGATCCTGCAGCGGTACACGCAGCAGGTGTTCGCCGGCCAGCAGAAGCCGCTCGACGCCGCGAAGGCGTTCATCGCGGAGCTGCAGGGCGAGATCGACGCAGCCCAGTAAGAACCAGCGGGGGAGGGGAATCCCTCCCCCGCGTTGCTTCCCACCCGCCCCCCGATCTCAGGAGCAGTCCCGTCATGTCCTCCCCACGCGTGTACCGTGCCGCCATCATCGGTACCGGCGGCATCGCCCGTGCCCACGCCGACGCAGTGAAGGCCCTCGAGCCGCGTATCGAGCTCGTGGCCGTCGCCGATGTCGACCTCGACCGTGCGCGCGCCTTCGGCCACGAGCACGGAGTGCCCGCCGCGTATGCCGATGCCGTCGAGCTCTTCGCAACGGAAGAGCTCGACCTCGTGCACATCTGCACACCCCCTGGCTCGCATACGTCTCTCGCTCTGCTCGCGCAGCGGGCAGGAGTCCCGGCCCTCGTAGAGAAGCCGACCGCGCTCAGCCTGCGCGAAATCGATCAGCTGCTCCACGCCGAGCAGGAGACGGGCGTCCCCGTGCTGACCGTCTTCCAGCACAGGTTCGGGCCGGCCGCGCGTCACCTGGCTGCGCTCGTCGATCGCGGCGTCCTCGGGCGCCCGCTCGTCGCGACCTGCGAGACCCTGTGGTACCGCGACGACGAATACTTCGCCGTCCCCTGGCGCGGTCGCTGGGACGTCGAGGGAGGCGGCCCGACGATGGGACACGGCATCCACCAATTCGACCTGCTCCTCGCGATCCTCGGCCCGTGGGCAGTCGTCAGCGCGTTCGCGGGGCGCCAGTCACGGCCGACCGACACCGAAGATGTGTCGATCGCGCTCGCCCGCTTCGAGAACGGCGCTCTCGCCACCGTCGTCAACTCGGTCGTCTCGCCTCGGGAGACCTCGCGGCTCCGCTTCGACTTCGAGTACGCGACGGTCGAGGTGGAGCATCTCTACGGGTACACCTCCGCCGATTGGACCTTCACGCCCGCCCCGGGTCATCAGGAGCTGGCGGCGCAGTGGCGCCCGCAGGCCTCTCAAGAGAGGAGCGGCCACCGCGATCAGCTCGCCGCCATCCTGGACGCGTTCGATGGCGGTACGGCGCCCGAGGTGTCCCTCGCCGACGCCCGCCGCACGATGGAATTCGCCGCAGCGACGTACGCATCCGCGTTCGGCGGTGCGCCCATCCGCGCGGGGGAGATCGCCGGCACCGACCCGTTCCTGCAGAGCATGGACGGCGGCATGGTGCCGTGGCCGAGCCTGAAGGAGGCTCGCGTATGACCGGGCTGCGTCTCATCCACGACATCGGCGCCGGGATCGCCGTGCGCGACGGGGATGTCGAGCTCCTGCGCTACACCTACGCCCCCGACACGCCGCAGCTCGAGTCTCCGAAGCCGTTCGTGCATCCGATCCGCACGCGCGCCGGGAGGCTCGCGAGCCTCTTCCGGCCGCACGACCACGTGTGGCACAAGGGCATCGCCTGGTCACTGCCGGTCGTCGACGACGAGAACTTCTGGGGCGGCCCCACCTACGTTCACGGACAGTTCTATGTCCAGCTCGACAACGACGGCAGGCAGCAGCACCTCGGCGTGGACGCAGCCGAAACCGATGGGACTGCCGTGGTCTTCGTGCATCGTCTCGACTGGATCACGCAGGGCGGAACGCGCATGTTCACCGAGCGCCGGAGGCTCACCGTGCGCGTGTTGTCGGATGAGGCGTGGGCCTTGACCGTCGAGACTGCGATGACGAACGTGACGGATGCTGCGATCGTCATCGGCTCGCCCACGACGCGCGGACGTGAGAATGCCGGCTACGGCGGACTCTTCTGGCGGGGTCCGCGCTCGTTCACGGGCGGACAGCTCGTCACAGTGAACGGCGTCGGATCAGGCGATGACGTGCGCGGACAGCGGCACGAATGGATGGCCTTCGCGGGGCGTCATGATGCGGATGACGCATCGAGTGTGGTCGTCATGGTCGATCACACCGAGAACCCCCACCACCCACCTCAGTGGTTCGCGCGCTCGGAGGAGTTCGCCGCGCTGAATCCCGCGCCCTTCTTCAGCGAGGAGCTCGAGGTCCCGGCGGGAGAGACGATCGTCTTCCGGTATGGCGTCGGTGTCGCAGACGCAGAGGCGGATCAGGCGGCCTCCCTCGCGGACGCGGTTCGCGGGGCGCTCTCGGAGGCGATCGCATGATGAGCGCCTTCCCCGGTGGCACGTCGCTCTCCTTCCTCGACGTGTACGGCGATGAAGCGCCGGATCACGTCTGCGGGGGAAGCCCCCACGTGCACCTCGCATCGACGGAGTGCTACATCGGCGTCGGCGGCCGCGGCCAGCTGCACACGCTGACCTCGGAGGGCGTGTCCGCGGTCGATATCGAGCCCGGATCCCTCGTGTGGTTCACTCCCGGCACGATCCATCGGGCGGTCAACCTCGGCGAACTGCGTGTGATCGTGCTGATGTCGAACTCAGGTCTGCCGGAAGCGGGGGACGCCGTGCTCACCTTTCCAGCCGAGTACCTCCAGGATCCGGAACGATACGAGGCTGCCGCAGCTCTGGCTTCTGATGGCACAGAGCAGGAGCGTGCGGTCGCTGCGGCGCGGAGGCGCGACCTCGCGGTCGCGGGATACCTCCCGATCCGCGATGCACTCGCCGCCGGCGACACCGGTCCTCTCGAGGAGTTCCGCGCCGCCGCCGCGGCGCTCGTCCGTGCGCGAGCGTCGGAATGGGCAGACATCGTCCGCACGGGACCCGCCGCCCAAGCGGACGAGACCTTCAGCGCGCTGCAGCAACTGGCCGCCGGGGACGCGTCGTTCCTGGCAGATGCGGCTGTCGCCGCAGCGCCCGATCCGACCCGACGTTTCGGCATGTGCGGGCGCCTGCTCGCGTACGACCTCACATCCCGTTAGCAGTGTTTCATGGGCGACGCGTATGCACCGCCCTTCTGACCCCTGACCTCAGGAGCAAGGAACGACGATGTCCCTTTCTGAATTCGGACGGCGTAACGCCGTCGCAGTCACGGTCGCGCTCGCGGCCCTCATGGGCGCCGGTCTGGTGGTGGCGGCACCCCTCTCGGCGAATGCGGTCACACCGAGGGGCGCCTCGGCGAACGGGGCCGCCGGCCCCTCGTTTGCCGGCTACACCGACAAGACAGCTCTCCGCGACACCGGCCGCAGCGCCGTCGCGACGGGCACACTGTCGGTCGCGGACGGGACTGCCCCGGACGGCGCAGGGACGACCTACTACGTCGACGCGCAGTCGGGCGACGACGGCGCTGCAGGCACCTCGCAGGTGACGGCGTGGAAGAGCTTCGCGAGAGTCAACGCCACGGACTTCCAACCCGGCGACCGCATCCTTCTCAAGGCAGGCAGCAGCTGGTCGGCCTCGGGCTCTACCGTCGCTCGGGAGGCGTACGACTACACCACCTGGAGCGGCAGCACCGCCACGGATGTCAACGCGCAGGCCCCGACCGCATTGCTCGCACCAAAAGGGTCCGGCACGGCGGCGGCTCCCATCGTTCTCTCGAGCTATGGCACGGGTGCCGCGCCGGAGCTCGATGGCCGCGGGGTCGTCAACGATGTCGTGCAGCTGACCAATCAGCAGCATTGGGACATCTCTCAGCTAGTGGTCAGCAACAAGACCGACGGCTTCGACGCGACACGGTTCACGCCTGCGGCGAACTACGGTCAGGTGCCGGGTGAGGAGAATCCTGCTCAGGGAGATCTGCGGGGCATCCACGTCCAGGGCGAGAACGCCGGCACTTTGAGCGGCTTCGACATTCATGGCGTCTTCATCCGCGACGTCAGCGGCGTCACCTGGTCGGTGAGCGGTGCCGGGCTCGATCGGTCGAAACGGACCGGCGGCATCCTTTTCGAGGGGCTCAAGGGCGACGGTCACACGGTGTCGCGATTCGATGACGTCACCGTTCAGGGCAACATCGTCGCGAACACGTCATTCGGGAACATCGTCTTCAAGCAGTTCTCCGGCATGGGGACGAACCGTTACCAGGACATGCCTCCGGGGTGGGGTGACCGGGCCGTGGCGAAGGCGGCCGCCGACGGCACCATTACGGAGGATCCGAATTGGCGCCCCCACACTCACATCGAAATCTCCGGCAACTACTTGACGAACGCGGGCACTCAGTACGGGTGGGATGCGATGTACCTCACCAGCGTGCAGGCCGCCACGGTCGACGGCAACGTGATCGACGGCGCAGGTGTTTCCGGCATCGAGATGTATTACTCCGACAATGTCGCGGTGCAGAACAACGACGTGGGAAACCTCGCCGGCCGCTCCGGCGCTGCCGATTCCAACGGCATCGACGGCGATCGCGGCACGTCCAACATCCTGATCCAGGGCAATGACATCCACGACTCCGGCGAGGGCGTCCTGCTGTGCGGGTTCACGTTCGGCACGTCGGTCGTCCGCTACAACCTCATTCGAGACATCGGCCGGAACTACGTCAACCCGCATGGCGACAGCGGCGTCAACGTGATCTACAGCAACCTGATGTACAACACGACGAAGCCGGTCAGCAACAACACGGTCGGCTTCTTCGAGTCCTCGGGCAGCGCATCGACGTACCTCGTCTCGAAGAACCCGCACTACGTGATCGACAACGTGTTCGTCAACGCCCGTGCGGACGTGTCCGGTGCGGCCTTCCGCACCGGGTTCCCTGGGGTGACGTTCGACAGCAACGCGTACTACGGTCCGATGGTCGCCGCGCCGACGACGGCGGACGCGCACGCGATCGTCGCAGATCCGCGCCTCGGGGGGAACCCGGCGGACGATCTCCGCAATGCTGTGCCCACCTCGGCCCTTTCGCCGCTCGTCGGGGCAGGGCGAGCCGTCGACCTCTCGGCGATCGTCCCCGGGTTCAGCGCCTCAGGCGCCTCGGGGCAGAGTCAGCTTCCGGTCAGCGTCGACTTCTTCGGGCGCAGCATCCAGAATCCGCCGAGCGTAGGCCCCGCCTCGTACGTTCCGGCTGCGGGCCGCGGGCTGGTGACAGGCGTCGTGACGGATGCGGACGGTCTCGCGGTCGCCGGGGCGACAGTCTCGTACGGCGCCAGCACCACGACCGCGGATGGGAGCGGCCGGTATGCGGTCGAAGCCCTGGCGGGGTCGTTGAACCTCGTCCCGTCCGCGACCGGGTATGCCGACGGCACGCCGGTCACGGTGACCCTGGCAGACGGGGAGACGCGAGGGCAGAACCTCATGCTCGGGGCCACGACCGTGACGAATGGAACGATTGCCGGAACGGTCACATCGGCGGGCAGCGGAATCGCGGGCGCCACCATCACCGTCTCCCAGGAAGGAGTCCCCATCACGTCGGGGGCGACGGGCAGCGACGGCACGTTCGCGATCACGGGCGTGGCGCGCGGCAGCGGATACACCGTCTCCGCGGAGAAGGACGGCTTCAAGATCGCGACCCAGGCTGATGTCACGGTCGCGGCCGCACGCACGGTCGTCGTGTCGCTGATCCTGCAGCGCGAGGCCACGGCGACCCGGTATGCGATCGACGAGACTTTCGATGCGGAGCCGACCGGCGCGTTCACCCAGTCGACCGACGGCGTGCTGAAGGCGGTGTCGACGTCCTCGTCCCTCGGGACGATCGCGATCATCGACGACGCCGCCGCTCCGGGCAACAAGTACCTGCGTATCAACAAGTCGACCTCGAGTTCCGGCACCCTGGGCGTCTACAACGCCACAGCGCAGAACCTCGTCGGCACGGTGACGATCGAGGCGCGCGTGCAGCGGACGACGACGAACAGCGGTGCGAACCAGCTGGGGATGTACTCGTATGCGGCGAGCAGCTGGGTCCCGACGAATCCAGCCGGATCGACCAACCCGTCCGCTACCTTCGCCTTCTCGGGTGGGAACATCATCACTCACAACGTGACGGGCGCCAGCACCACGAAGACTGTCGCTCCGTACCAGGCGGGCCGGTGGTACACCCTGCGCAACGTCGTCAACCTCGACGCCGGCACCTTCGACTTCTACGTCGATGACATGTCGACGCCTGTGCTCACGAACCAGCCCCTGCGCACCAGGGTCAGCTCGCTCGACGACTTCCTCTTCTTCATCAACGGCTCGAATGTCGGTGACATGCTGGTCGACTACTTCCGCGTGAACACCGGAACGCCGTACGGCCACGATGACACCTCGATGTCGACGGTCAGCGCGTCGAGCGGGGGAGCGGATGTCCCCCTCGAGCCATCGGCCGATGGGCTGACCTGGTCAGGCGGGGTCGAACCGTTCGCCTCGACGGCGACCGTCACCGCGTCGCCATCGAGCGGCTTCTCGCGCGTCTCGATCAACGGAACCGATGTCGGCACTGGCGGGTCGGTCGATGTCCCCCTCGCCGGGGGCGCACCGGACGCCGCGGTCCTCGTGACCGACGTTCCCGTGGTCGTCTCCGCCGAGAGCGGTGCGCAGAAGACCTTTGTCGTGGCGATCTCGCGCACGAACCCCTCGCAGTTGAGCGTGCTGCGCGATCTGTCGGTCGACGGCCACGCGATGACACCCTCCTTCGCCCCGGGTCTCAACGGCGCGGACAACCCGTATGTCGTCACCGATGAGCTGGCCTCCGATGCGACATCGGTCTCACTGACACTGCGGCGAGGCTGGGACGGGCAGGACGTTGAGGTGAACGGCACGTCGCTCGCGCCAGGGGCGACACAGGCGTGGGTCGATCTCGTCGACGGGGAAAACGCCATCGTGGTCACCGCGGACTCGTATGCGGGCGATCTCGGCACGTATGTGATCATCGTGAAGCGCGCCCCGGCGCCGCATCCCGTCGCCGTCGATGTCGCGGCATCCGTCGTCAAGAAGACCGGAAGCCAGAATGAGCTGACTCTCGCCGTGACCGAATCGATGAGTGACGGAACGTCGCAGGTCTTCCGTGACACGTTCACGATCGCGAACAACGCGGTGGGAACCTATCCGGTCGGCCCCTACCGGCTGTACGTCGACACGAAGGGCAACACCATCATCCGCGTGGCGCGCATCATCGAGTAGCGCCCCCAGTCCGGCGGAGGGCCGCCTGTGTCGCCCCCCGCCGGATTGCGCTTCCCATCATGCTTCGCTACGCTCGGAAAGCGCTTACCCTTATTCTCCCTCGCTCGATCCACGACAAGGAATTCCGAACATGTCAGAGTTGCCCACCCCAGCACCCCTCGCGACCACCCGCGAGATCGGCATCATCATGAACGGCGTCTCCGGGCGCATGGGCTACCGCCAGCATCTGGTGCGCTCGATCCTCGCGATCCGCGACCAGGGCGGCATCGAGCTGCCCGACGGATCCCGCGTCACCGTGAAGCCGATCCTGGTCGGGCGCAGCGAGCAGAAGCTTGCCGAGATCGCCGCCGAGCACGGCATCGCCGACTGGACCACCGACCTCGACGCGGCGCTCGCGGATCCGCAGTGGGAGATCTACGCCGACTTCCTCGTCACCAAGGCGCGCGCCACCGCGATCCGCAAGGCCATCGCCGCGGGCAAGGCGATCTACACCGAGAAGCCCACCGCCGAGTCGGTCGAGGAGGCCCTCGAGCTCGCCCGCCTGGCCAAGACCGCCGGTGTGAAGACCGGCGTCGTGCACGACAAGCTCTACCTGCCCGGTCTGCAGAAGCTCAAGCGACTCATCGACTCCGGCTTCTTCGGGCGGATCCTGTCGGTGCGGGGCGAGTTCGGGTACTGGGTGTTCGAGGGCGACTGGCAGCCCGCGCAGCGGCCCAGCTGGAACTATCGCACCGAAGACGGTGGCGGCATCATCAGCGACATGTTCCCGCACTGGAACTACGTGCTCGAGAACCTGTTCGGCGAGGTCAAGAGCGTCTACGCGCAGGCCGCCGTGCACATCGCCGACCGCTGGGACGAGAACGGCGCGCACTACACCGCCACGGCCGAAGACGCCGCGTACGGCATCTTCGAGCTCGACGGCGGCATCGTGGCCGAGATCAACTCCAGCTGGACGGTGCGCGTGAACCGTGACGAGCTGGTCGAGTTCCAGGTCGACGGCACGCACGGATCCGCCGTGGTCGGCCTGTTCGGAGCCAAGATCCAGCACCGCAACGCCACGCCGAAGCCGGTGTGGAACCCCGACCTCGCTGACGCCCACGACTACGACGCGGACTGGGCCGAGGTACCCGTGAACGACGTGTTCCTGAACGGCTTCCGCCAGCAGTGGGAGGAGTACCTCGAGTCGTATGTGCTCGGAACGGAATATGAGTTCGATCTGCTCGCGGGCGCGCGCGGCGTGCAGCTCGCCGAAGCGGGTCTGCAGTCCTCCGCTGAGGGCCGCAAGATCGCGCTGCCCGCGCTGAGCCTGGACTGAGGCGGATCCCATGACCACGATCCGCCTGCTCGCCGCGTCCGGCGCCGCCTCCGTGGTGCCGCTGAACGATGCCGGCGCGTACGTCCGCCCGACCGCACCCCTGCAGAGCCGCGTCGCCTACGCCGCCGCGCACGTCGTGCCGAAGGCCTACGCCGACAACACCCCCGGGCAGCCCGCCGACATCGACTGGGACGCCACGCTCGCGTTCCGCCGCAACATGTACTCCTGGGGGCTCGGCGTCGCCGACGCCATGGACACCGCGCAGCGCAACATGGGCCTGGACGCCGCGGCGACCCGCGAGCTCATCGCCCGCAGCGCCGAGGTGGCGCGCGAGGAGGGCGGATCCGTCGTGGTCGGCGTGAACACGGACCATGTCGAGGAGGAGCGGATCTCGCTGCAGCAGGTGATCGACGCCTACACGGAGCAGCTGCACTTCACCGAGGAGCAGGGGGCGGGGCCGGTGCTCATGGCCTCGCGCCATCTCGCCCGTGTGGCCGAGTCGCGCACCGACTATCTGCGCGTGTACGCCGCCGTGCTGCAGCAGGCGACGACGCCGGTCGTGCTGCACTGGCTCGGCACCGCGTTCGATCCGCAGCTGGAGGGGTACTTCGGATCCTCCGACTGGCGCGAGGCGTCCGACACGCTGCTGCGCATCATCGCCGAGAACCCAGGCAAGGTCGCGGGCGTGAAGATGAGCCTGCTGAACGCCGAGTCCGAGATCGCGGTGCGCGCGCAGCTGCCGGACGGCGTGCGCATGTTTACCGGTGACGACTTCAACTACGTCGGCCTGATCGGGGACTCCGGATCGGCATCGGTCCCCGGCGCCGCGAGTGCACGGGAAGCTGCCGAGGACACGGGATCTTCGCGTGAACGCGGCGTGCACTCGGCAGGATCCGGGGCAGTCGACGTCGGCGCGGCGGACCACGCGTCGAATCGCACCCACTCCGACGCGCTGCTCGGGGCCTTCGCGGCGATCACCCCGGTCGCCTCGGCCGCGATCCAGGCGCTCGACGCCGGCAATCCCGCCCGCTACCTGGAGATCCTCGGCCCGACCGAAGAGCTCAGCCGCCAGGTGTTCGCCGCGCCGACGTTCTACTACAAGACCGGCGTCGCGTTCCTCGCCTGGCTGAACGGGCACCAGCCCGCGTTCCAAATGGTCGGCGGACTGCACTCCGCGCGCAGCCTGCCGCACCTCAGCCGCATCGTCGAGCTCGCCAACGCGTCGCTCGCGCTGGAGGATCCGGAGCTCGCCCGGGAACGCTGGCACGGCATGCTCGAGCTGAGCGGAGTCGGAGCATGACCCTTCGACAAGCCCAGGGACCGGATCCGCGCCTGTCGATCAACCAGGCCACGATCAAGTACGCCGACCTCGCCACCGCGCTCCGCATCACCGCGGAGGCGGGCGTGCAGGGGATCGGGCTGTGGCGGGAGCCCGTCAACGAGGTCGGCCTCGATGTCGCGGCGCGCATGCTCGCCGACTCCGGGCTGCGCTTCACCACGCACTGCCGCGGCGGGTTCTTCACCCTGCCGGACGGGCCGGAGCGCCGCGCCGCGCTGGACGACAACCGCCGCGCGATCGAGGAGACGGCCGCGCTCGCCGCCGCGGGAGCCGACGGATCCACCGCCGTGCTCGTCCTCGTCGCGGGCGGGCTGCCGGAGGGATCCCGCGACCTGAGCGGTGCGCGTGAGCGCGTGCGTGACGCGATCGGCGCGCTCGCCGCTGACGCGCAGGCCGCCGGTGTGACCCTCGCGATCGAGCCGCTGCACCCGATGTTCGGATCCGACCGCTGCGTCGTGTCGACGCTGGGGCAGGCGCTCGACATCGCCGCCGACTTCGCGCCCGAGGTCGTGGGTGTCGCGGTCGACACGTTCCACATCTGGTGGGATCCGCAGGTGCTCGACCAGATCGCCCGCGCCGGGCGCGAGGGCCGGATCGCGACCTACCAGGTGTGCGATTGGGCCACACCGCTGCCGGCGGACGTGCTGCTCAGCCGGCACTATCCGGGCGACGGGATCATCGACTTCGGCTCGCTCACGAGCGCCGTCGTGGCGACCGGCTACGACCGCGACATCGAGGTCGAGATCTTCAACGCCGACATCTGGGCGACCGACCCCGCCGAGGCCGTCCGCCGCACCGCGGAGTCGTTCGCCGCCGCCGTCTCCCCGCACCTGCCCTGACCGATCGACCTTCGGTCAGAGAGGGCATGAAAGGGTGAAGTCATGAGCATCCGACCGGGGCTGTGCTCCGTCACCTTCCGGCAGCTGGATCCTGCCGCACTCGCCACGCTCGCGGCGCGCGCGGGGCTCAGCGTCATCGAGTGGGGCGGCGACGTGCACGTGCCGCCGGGCGATCCGGCACGCGCGGCCGAGGTCGCGCGGATCACGGCCGACGCCGGGCTCGCGGTGTGTTCGTACGGCTCCTACTTCCGCGCCGACGCGGGAGAGGAGATCGGAGCGATCCTCGACTCCGCGGAGGCGCTCGGCGCGGACCGGATCCGGGTGTGGGCGGGGAGGATCGGATCCGCTGACGCGACGCCCGCGGAGCGCGCGGAGACCATCGACGCCCTGGCGCGCGCAGCTGAGCAGGCCGGACGACGCCGCGTCGGACTCGCGCTGGAGTTTCACGGCGGCACCCTCGCTGACGATGCCGAGCAGACTCTGCGGGTGCTCGACGAGGTCGGCAGCCCGCACCTCTCCACCTACTGGCAGCCCACGGTCTCGGCATCCGATGCCGTAGCCGTCGCCGAGTACGAGCGGATCGCCGATCGGGTCTCGGCCGTGCACGTGTTCTCGTGGTGGCCGGCTGCCGAGCGGCTGCCGCTCAACGCTCGGGACGGCCTGTGGCGGGCGTTCTCCGCCGCGGCCGCCGTCGCTCCGGCACCGCCGCGCGACGCGCTGCTCGAGTTCGTGCCCGACGACGATCCCGCCACCCTGGCCGCCGAGGCCGCGGCACTGCGCGCGTACCTCGCCGGGCCCGCCGCGCCCACCGGGCCCACCGGGCCCGAGGGATCTCGATGACGTCGCGCCCGCCGCAGATGAGGCCGCGCCGCACTATGCTCGGGGCATGAACCCGGAAAGCCTTTCCCCGGCGGAGCCCGCCGCCGCGACGGGGGCTTCGTCCCGGGCGGAGCCCACGGCCGCGACCCGCGACGCCGCCCCGACGGATCCCACGACCCCGCCCGCATCGCCGTTCCCGCATGCCGCGACCCTGCACGACGTGGCCCGCGACGCCGGCGTCTCGCTCGCGACCGCCTCGCGCGTGCTGAACGGCTCGGAGCGCAAGGTCGCCGAGGCGTTCCGCGAACGGGTCGAGCGCGCCGCCGAGGCGCTCGGCTACACGCCCAACATGTCGGCGCAGGCGACCGCGCGCGGCCGGTCGCCGATCATCGCGCTGCTCGTGGCCGACATCGCCGACCCGTATTTCGGGCAGATCGCGGCAGGCGTCGCCCGAGGCGCCGACGAGCGCGGGCTGGTGGTGACCATCTCGATCACCGAGCGCGACCAGGATCGGGAGAACCGGATCCTGCGTGCCCTGCGCGGGCAGCGTCCGCAGGGGCTGATCCTCGCCGCCTCGCGCGCGGATCGCTCCGACGACACCGGAGTCGCCGGATCCGCCCCCTCCGAACTGGAGGCATTCGAACGCTACGGCGGCCGAGTCGTCGCGTTCGGAGACCGTCCGGACGTCGGCGGGGAGGGGCGGGGCGCGCGGTCGATCGTGATCGACAACGCGGGCGGCGCCGAAGCGCTCGGCCGGCGCATGGCCGCGCTCGGCTACCGCACCGCGATCGGCATCGGCGCCGCGGAGGGCGTGCGCACCTCGGACGACCGGCTCGGCGGCTTCGCCCGCGGCTTCGTGGCCGGCGGCGGCACGGTCGCACGGATCCACCGCGGCGACTTCCGCCGGGAGTCCGGAGCGAGCGCGATGACCGAGGCGCTCGCCGAGGGCGTCGAGCCCGGCACGCTGGTCTTCGGGATGAGCGACGTGGTCGCCCTGGGCGCGATCTCGGCGATCCGCGCGGCGGGGCGCCAGGTCGGCACGGACATCGCAGTGTGCGGTTTCGACGACGTCTCCGCGAGCAGCGACGTCTCGCCGTCGCTGACCACCGTGCGGGTGCCGTTGAACGAGGCGGGCTATCAGGCGTTCCGCGCCGTCGTCGACGAGGACTGGACGCAGGATCCGCTCCCGGTCGAGGTCATCGTGCGAGACAGCACCCCGGGCGTGGCGTGACCCCCGTCGTCATCGCGCCGGACAGCTTCAAGGGCACCGTCACCGCCGCCGACGCGGCCCGGGTGCTCGCCGACGGCTGGCGGGACGCGGATCCGGAGGCGCGGATCGAGTTGCGCCCGATGGCCGACGGCGGCGAGGGCACGGCGGACGCCTTCCTCGCCGCGGTGCCGGGAGCCGTGGCCATGCCGGTGCGGGTCATGGGGCCTGAAGGCGCACCGATCGATGCCTCCTGGGTGCTGCTTCCGCCGACCGCGGATGCGCCCGGGGGTACCGGGGTGGTGGATCTGGCCTCCACCTCCGGCATCGAACTGCTCGACGAACTGCGCCCGCTCGACGCCGACACCGCCGGCTTCGGCGAGGCGATCGCGGCCGCCCTCGACCATGGCGTGAGCCGGCTGATCCTCGGGATCGGATCCAGCGCATCCACCGACGGCGGCACCGGCATGCTGCGGGCGCTCGGCGCGCGGTTCCCCGACGGCGGCGGTGCGGAGGCCGTGCCGGGTGCGCGTGGATTGGCGTCGATCGCGACGGCCGACCTGTCCGGTCTGCGCCCCGCGCCGGATGTGCGCGTGCTCACGGACGTCACCAACCCGCTCACCGGACCGCGCGGCGCGGCCGCCGTGTTCGGGCCGCAGAAGGGCCTGGACGGCTCAGAAATCGCCCGCGCCGACACCGGGCTCGAGCGGCTAGCGGAACTGTTCGGCCAGGATCCCTCGATCCCCGGATCGGGAGCGGCCGGCGGCACGGGCGCGGCGCTGCTGGCCTGGGGCGGGCGGCTGGTCCCGGGGGCCGCGGAGGTGGCCCGGCTGTCCGGCCTCGCCGACGCGCTCGCCGGCGCGGACGTCGTGGTGACCGGAGAAGGATCCTACGACGGCCAGTCCGGAGACGGGAAGGTGCCGTCGTTCGTCGCGGCGCTCGCCCGCGCCGCCGGTGCGCGCGTCGTCGTCGTGGCGGGCCGGATCGCGCCGGACGCCGATCGCACGCTGTTCGACGAGGCGGTCTCGCTGACCGAACTCGCCGGATCACCCGAGGCGGCGATGGTCGATCCGCAGCGCTGGCTCCGCGAGGCCGGAGCGCGGCTGGCCCGGTCGGGCGCCGTGCGCTGAGGGGTCGTTGAGTGTGCTCACCAGGATCACCGCGTTTCGTCTCGCTGCTCCTTCGTCGCTGCTCGCTCAACGTCCCCGGGTATCGTTGATCAACGCGAATGCGCCGCCGCACTCCCCGGGGTCGTTGAGCGAGGACGGAGCGCAGCGACGACCGAGACGAAACGTGCGTTTCCGCGCCCCCGGGCTCGCCGGGCCTCAGGCGCCGAGAGCGGCGCTGACGACGGCTCGCGCCTCCTCCTGCACGCGGGCGAGGTGCTCGGGGCCGAGCAGCGACTCGGCGTAGAGCTTGTAGACGTCCTCGGTGCCGGACGGGCGGGCGGCGAACCAGGCGTGCTCGGTCTGCACCTTGAGACCGCCGATGGCCGCGCCGTTGCCGGGCGCGTGCGAGAGCTTGGCCGTGATCGGCTCGCCGGCGAGCTCGGTGGCGGTGACGGACTCCGGTGAGAGCCTGCCGAGCGTGGCCTTCTGCTCTGGGGTCGCGGGGGCGTCCACGCGCTGGTACGCGGAGGCGCCGAACTCCTGCTCCAGCTCGCGGTAGCGCTGCGACGGCGTCTTGCCGGTGACCGCGATGATCTCCGCGGCGAGCAGGCAGAGCAGGATCCCGTCCTTGTCGGTCGACCACACGGATCCGTCCCGGCGCAGGAACGAGGCGCCGGCCGACTCCTCGCCGCCGAACGCGACCGAGCCGTCGAGCAGCCCGGGAACGAACCACTTGAACCCGACGGGCACCTCGAGCAGGCGCCGGCCGAGCGACTCGGCGACCCGGTCGATGATCATCGACGACACCAGCGTCTTGCCGATCGCCGCGTCGCGGCTCCAGCCCTCGCGGTGCGAGAACAGGTAGTCGATCGCGACGGCGAGATAGTGGTTCGGGTTCATCAGGCCGGCGTCGGGGGTGACGATGCCGTGCCGGTCGGCGTCGGCGTCGTTGCCCGTGAGCACGTCGTAGTCGCCCTTCTTCGCGACCAGGGATGCCATCGCGGACGGCGAGGACGGATCCATCCGGATCTTCTCGTCCCAGTCCAGCGTCATGAAGCGCCAGGTCGGGTCGACCTCGGGGTTGACCACGGTCAGGTCGAGGCCGTGCATCTCCGCGATGAGGGCCCAGTATTCGACCGAGGCGCCGCCGAGCGGATCCGCCCCGATCCGCACCCCCGCGTTCTTGATCGCGTCGAGGTCGATGATCGACGGCAGATCGCGCACGTAGGCGTGACGGAAGTCGTAGGTGCCGAGACCACCCGCGTCGATGTCGGCGAAGCGCGTGCGCTTCACGCCCTCGAGCCCCTGCTCGATGAGCTCGTTCGCACGGTTGGCGATCCAGCCGGTCGCGTCGGTGTCGGCGGGGCCGCCGTGCGGGGGGTTGTACTTGAAGCCGCCGTCGCGCGGCGGGTTGTGCGACGGGGTGACCACGATGCCGTCGGCGCGGCCGGGCTCGTCGTCGGCGCGGTCGCGGTTGTAGGTGAGGATCGCGTGGCTGAGCGCGGGGGTCGGCACCCACGCATCGCGGGAGTCGACGAGCACGTCGACGCCGTTCGCGACGAGCACCTCGATCGCGCTGCGCTCGGCGGGACGGCTCAGGGCGTGCGTGTCGCGGCCGAGGAACAGCGGGCCCTCGATGCCCTGGGCCTTGCGGTAGTCGACGATCGCCTGGGTCGTGGCGAGGATGTGCTGTTCGTTGAAGCTGCCGCTCAGCGAGGATCCGCGGTGCCCGCTGGTGCCGAACACCACCCTCTCGGTCGCGACCTTCGGATCCGGGATCCGGTCGTAGTAGGCGGCGATCAGCTCGTCGACGTCGATCAGGTCGCTTTCCTCCGCGGGGAGGCCGGCACGGCTCGTCATGGGGATAGTCTGCCCCGCCCGGCGGTGGATCGCATCATCGTTTCGGAGCGGGTCCGCGGCACGCGGCCCCTGGCGCTTCGGCGGTGGGTGCGTCCGGAGACGTCACGGACGCGGCGCGCATCGCCGCTCGGACTAGGCTGATCGCCGTGACCGATCCCGCCGCCCGCCGCACGTACAGCTATCTCGGCCCCGCGGGGACCTTCACGGAGGCCGCGCTCGACCAGGTTCCCGAGGCGCGCGGGCACGACTGGCGTCCGGTGCACAACGTCGGCGAAGCCCTCTCGGACGTGCTCGAGGGCCGCAGCGACGCCGCGATGATCGCGATCGAGAACTCGGTCGAGGGCGGGGTCACGACGACGCTCGACGCCCTGGCCACGCTGCCCGGGCTCAGGATCGTCGGCGAATACCTGGTCAAGGTCGACTTCGTGCTGGTCGCCGCCCCCGGAACGCGAATCGAGGACGTGACCGTCATCGCCGCGCATCCGGTCGCCTACGCGCAGTGCTACGGCTGGCTCGGCGAGCACATCCCCCGGCACCAGCATGTCCCCGCGGCGAGCAACGTCGCCTCGGCGCTGGGGATCCTGGACGGATCCCTGCACGCCGACGCCGCGATCGCCGCCCCCGGGATCGTGGCGCACCACGAGCTCGAACTGCTCGCCGACAGCATCGGCGACAACGACAACGCCGTCACCCGGTTCGTGCTGGTCGCGCGCACGGTCGCGCCGTCGCCGCCCACCGGAGCGGACAAGACGTCGCTCATCGTCGAGCTCCCCGAAGACCACGCCGGCGCGCTGCTCGAACTGCTGGAGCAGTTCTCCACGCGAGGCATCAACCTGTCGCTGCTGCAGTCCCGGCCGATCGGCGACGAGCTGGGCCGGTACCGGTTCGTGCTCGATGCGGACGGCCACATCCAGGACGAGCGGATGGCCGATGCCCTGCTCGGCATCCGCCGGTTCAGCCCGCGGGTGGTCTACCTCGGCTCGTACCCCCGCGCCGACCGCCGCATCGTGCAGTACCCCGAGCGCTACGCCGACGACGTGTTCGTCGAGGCGAGGGACTGGCTGCGCGGCATCATCGCCGGCGAGCCCGAGGCGTAGTCGCGCCCGGATCCGCGACGCCCGGATCCGCGAGAAACCACATCCTGCATGAGACACCACGTCTGAGCAGGTGTCTCATGCAGAATCTGGTTTCTCGCGCCGGAGCCGTCACAGGCCGGACGGGGGTGGATCGTTCGGGGCTCGCTCGGCGCGCTCGAGTTCGTCTGCGGTGGGCGGCATCGCCCCCGCGCGCCCGACGGTGATGGCGGCGGACGTGGCCGCCATGCGGCCGATCGCCGCGAGGTCGGCCGCGGTGAGCTCCTCGAGCGCGGTCACCATGCCGGACGGGGCGGCGATCGCGGCGAGCAGGCCCGACATGTATGCGTCGCCGGCGCCGATCGTGTCGACGGCGACCGTCGGACGGGCCGGCACATGCACCGACGCGCCGGGGGAGTGCAGCGTGCTGCCCTCCGCGCCGCGCGTGATCGCGATCAGTCGCGCGCCCTGTGCCAGCAGGATCCCGGGGACCTCGTCCGCGCGCCCGGGGTACAGCCACTCGGCGTCCTCATCGCTCAGCTTGACGATCGTGGCGCGGGCGGCGAAGCGCTCGACGAGCCGGCGGCTCTCCTCGCGGGACGGCATGAGCGCGGGGCGGATGTTCGGATCGAAGCCGACCAGCACGTCGGAGGGGAGCGACTCGATCAGCTCGAGCACGCGCGGGCCTCCCGGTGCGCGGAACGCGCCGATGGATCCGACGTGCACCGCGTGCACGTCGTCGATGGACGGCGCCGTGCGGAACGTCCAGTCGATGTCGAACTCGTATGAGGCCGACCCGTCCGCGCCGATCCGGGCCAGCGCGGTCGAGGTCGGGCGGGATCCGTCGTCGGTCCGCGCGATCTCGACGCCCGCGGACGCGAGGTGCGCGGCGATCGCGGCGCCGTCGGCGTCGTTGCCGAACTCGGTCGCGAAGACCGTGCGGACGCCGAGCCGGCCGAGACCGAAGGCGACGTTGAGGGGACTGCCTCCGACGTGCCGAGAGAGCTCGCCGTCACGGTCGACGACGTCGATGAGCGCCTCGCCGATGACGAGGAAGCGCGGGCTCATGCGGGCACCGGTTCGAGCCAGGTCAGCGCGGATCCGCCGCCGATCACGAGGGGCGCGAGCTCTTCGTTGAACCGGGCGCAGTAGGCCGACCCCGCATGGGCGTCGAACGCCGCGTCGTCGGCATACTCCTCGTAGACGAAGAAGCGGTCGCGATCGTCCTGCAGCCGATGCGCGTCGAAGCGCACATTGCCGGGCTCGGCCGCGACGTCCCGGCGGTACCCGGCCACGAGCGATGCGACCGCATCGCCCGCGCCCGGGACCGCCTGGAACTCGGCGTACAGGTATCGCGCGCTCACAGCGTCTGCGCGCCCGTCATGATCGCGACGGCCTCGGACATCGTGTGCGACTGCGGCGTGATCGTGCCCGCGCGCTTGCCGAGGCGCTGGATGTGGATCCGGTCGGCGACCTCGAACACGTGCGGCATGTTGTGGCTGATCAGGATCACCGGCACGCCGCGGTCGCGCAGGCGCTTGATGAGCTCGAGCACCTGATTCGACTCGCGCACGCCGAGGGCGGCGGTGGGCTCGTCGAGCACGACGACCTTCGAGCCGAACGCCGCGGCGCGAGCCACGGCCACGGCCTGCCGCTGCCCGCCGGACAGGTTCTCGATCGGCACGGTGACGTCCTGCAGAGTCGAGATTCCCAGCGTGGTGAGCTCGTCGCGGGCGTTCTTGCGCATGGTCTTCGTGTCGAGCATGCGCAGCACGGATCCGAGGAATCCGGGCCGGCGCAGCTCGCGTCCGAGGTACATGTTCGACGCGACGTCCAGAGCGGGGGAGACGGCGAGCGACTGGTACACGGTCTCGATGCCGGCATCGCGGGCGTCCTGCGGGCGCTTGAAGTGCACGACCTCGCCGTCGAGGCGGAGTTCCCCGTCGTCGGGGATCTCGGCGCCGGTCAGGCATTTGATGAGGGTCGTCTTGCCGGCGCCGTTGTCGCCGATGATGGCCAGGACCTCGCCCGCGTACAGGTCGAGGCTGACGCCGTCGAGACCGACCACATGGCCGTAGGTCTTGACGAGCCGGCTGGCCGACAGGATGGGCGTGCGGGTGGCGGTTGCTGAGGCGTTCACTTGCGCACCTTCCGAATCCACTGATCGATGGAGACCGCGACGATCACGAGGATGCCGACGGCGAGGGTCTGGTAGAGCACGTCCAAGCCGGCGAGGGCGAGGCCGTTGCGGAACACGCCGACGATGAGCGCACCGAGGAGAGTACCCCAGATGTTGCCGCGACCGCCGAAGAGGCTCGTGCCGCCGATGACGACGGCGGTGATGGCGTTCAGGTTGGCGTCGACGGCGGCGTTCGGGCTGGACCCGAAGTCTCGGCCGATCTGGATCCAGGCGGCGAGGGCGACCACGGCACCGGCGACGACGTAGACGCTGAGCAGCACGCGGTTCACGCGGATGCCGCTGAGTCGCGCGGCCTCCTTGTCATCGCCGACGGCGTAGACGTGCCGTCCCCATGCGGTGCGGCCGAGCGTGAAGGCCAGCACGACATAGAGCAGGATCATCATCAGCACGCCGTAGGTGACGTCCACGCCGAGGTGGAACGTGGTCCCGGTCCAGGTGACGATGTCCGGCAGCTTGTTGCCCTGCACGGTCGCTCCGTTGGAGAGCAGCAGCGTGAGCGCGGTGAAGATGCTCAGGGTGCCGAGGGTGACGATGAACGGCGGCAGATTCAGCCGTGTGACGAGCACGCCGTTGATGAGGCCGGTGAGGATGCCGGCGACGAGCCCGACGAGCAGGGCGAGGATTCCCGGGACCCCCATCCCGGCGGCGGCGTTGCCGATCACGACCGAGCTCAAGACCATCGCGGCGCCGACGGACAGATCGATGCCGGCGGTCAGGATCACGAGCGTCTGTGCGACGCCCAGGGTGCCGATCACGGCGACCTGCTGCGTGATCAGGGAGAGGTTGTTCGGTGCGAGGAAGCGCGGGTTGATGACGCCGAACACGATGACCGCGACGACGAGGACGATGGCCGGGCTGATCGCCGGATAGCGGTAGAGCAGGGCGCGCACGCGCATGGCGGGGGTCTGCCGGGAAAGGAACGCGTCGGCGAGATGCAGCGCCGATGTGGGCGGATCCGCCTGCGGCGTCGGGGTGGAGGTGTCTGACATTGCGGTCTCCCGTAATCGGAGGGAAGGGGGAGGGGCGCCGGCGGCGATGCCGGCGCCCCGGGGATCACTTGCCCCAGCAGGTGCTGCTGGCGTCGGCGGTGGTGATGCTGTCGATGCCGGTCATCGCCTGGTCGGTGACGAGCTTCTGACCGGTGCTGAAGAAGTCGAGTCCGTCGCTGGGCTTCGGCTTCTCGCCGCCACGGGCGATCTTCGCGATGGCCTCCATGCCGAGCGAGGCCATCTTGGACGGGTACTGCTGCGAGGTCGCGCCGATGATGCCGTCCTTGACGTAGCCGACGCCGGTGCAGCCGCCGTCGATCGAGACGATCGTGACGTCCTTCTCCTTGCCGGCGGCCTTCAGGGCCTGGTAGGCGCCGTACGCGGCGGGCTCGTTGATCGTGTAGACGACGTTGATGTCGGGGTTCTTCGACAGCAGCGTCTCCATGGCGGAGCGGCCGCCGTCCTCCGCGCCCTGCGTCGGCTGGTGGCCGACGACCGTGTAGTCGCCGCCCTTGCCGCCGGTGTACTTTCCGCTCGCGGCCTCGGTGCCGTTCTTGCTCTTGTCCGGCACGGTGATGCCCATGCCCTTGAGGAAGCCCTGGTCGCGGTTGGTGTCGACCGAGACGATCTGGTCGCTGAACAGGTCGAGCATCGCGATCGTGGCCTTCTTGCCGTCGAGCTTCGCGGCGGTCCAGGTGCCGATCAGCTCGCCGGCGGCGAAGTTGTCGGTCGCGAACGTGATGTCGACGGAGTTCGCGGGATCCGGCACGGTGTCGAGGGCGATCACGTACAGGCCGGCTTTGCGGGCCTTCGCGATCTCGTTGTTTACGGCGGTGCCGTTGGGCGTGATCAGAATGCCCTTGTCGCCGCGCGAGATCGCATTCTCGATCGCCTGGATCTGGCTGTCGGTGTCGCCGTCCTTCTTGCCGGCGGCGAGGGTGAGCGTGACGTTGGCCTTCTTCGCGTCTGCCTTGGCCGCGTCCTCCATGGAGACGAAGTACGGGTTGGTGGTCGTCTTGACGATGAGCGTCACGCCGACCTGATCGTTCGCGCCGGGGGTGGATCCTCCACCGGCACCGCCGGAGGAGCAGGCGGCGAGCGAGAGAGCGGCGACGGCGGCCAGGGACACGGCGGCGGTCATCTTCGTGCGGCGGGTCATGTGGAATGGCATCTTTGCTGTCCTTACAGGATCGGGGCGACACCCCTGACAACGGTGTCAGATGTATGTTTAGCCCATCGGTTCGCGCGGCGCAACCGAAAGTTGAAAGAAAGTCGGCGGCTACATGACATCGTTATCAATGCCAAGGCCGCCGCGGATCACGATCCGTGAGGTGGCCCAGCACGCGGGAGTCGGCATCAAGACGGTCTCCCGGGTCGTCAACGACGAGCCCAACGTCGCACCCGCGACCGCCGCTCGGGTGCGCGCGTCGATCGATGCGCTGCGCTGGGAACCGGATGCGCACGCGGCGAACCTGCGCCGCACGACGACGCGCACGCGATCCGTCGGACTGCTGCTCGGCAGCGTCGCGAACCCGTTCGCCGCGACGATGCACCGCGCGATCGAGGACGTCGCGGCGCACCGTGACGTCGCCGTGTTCGCCTCCAGTCTCGACGACGACCCGGAGCGCGAAGTCGCCGCGGTCGAGGCCTTCGTGCGCCGCAAGGTCGACGGCCTGATCCTCACCTGTGTCGCGGAGAGCCAGGAGTATCTCGCCGAACTCGTGCCCCCGGGGATGCCCGTGGTGTTCGTCGACCGTGAGCCGACCGGCTACACCGCGGACTGCGTCCACTCGGACAACGTCGTGGGGGCTGGGGTGGCGGCGAGGCATCTGCTCGGCTTCGGGCATCGCCGCCTCGCCCTCCTGATCGACCGCCGCTCCATCTGGACAGCCCGTGAGCGCGAGCGTGGATTCCTCACCGCACTGGGCGAGTTCGGCGTTCCCACCGACACCGCCACGATCGTCGCGGACCTGTCGGATCAGGACGCCGCCGAACGGGCCGTGATGACCCTCCTCGCCGCTCCGGACGCGCCCACGGCCATCGTCAGTGGGCAGAACCTCATCACCATCGGCGCTGTGCACGCGCTGCGAAAGCTCGGCCGGCACCGTGACGTCGCGCTGGTCGGCTTCGACGACGTCGAGCTCGCGGATCTCCTCGACCCCGGCCTCACCGTGGTGGCGCAGCGCCCCCAGGAGATGGGACTCGCCGCATCGGAGCGGCTGTTCGCCGCCCTCGACGCCGGCAGACCTCTCGATCCCGCACGCATCGTCATCCCGGTCGATCTGATCGCCCGCGGCTCGGGCGAGATCCGCCCCCCGGCCCCCGAGAGCGCCTGAACCGATCCGAAGAGAGCCCGAATTGCGGATCCTCGAAGCCGGATCGATGCGATGCGCGCGTCTCGAGACGTTCGGAGCGCCGCCCTCAGGACGTCTGCCGGAGCTGACAACGCTGTCGTGAGGGCGGCGACCCTTGCGGGCGACACTTGTCGACCGCTTTGGTAAGAGCCCCAGGATCCGCGAAATGACGGGGGACACTTGTGCTTTGCCGGCAACCGCAGTAGCTTCTCGGCGGGCGACACCGTTGTCAGCCCACTACGAGAGGCTCAGAATGAGAAGGCAAAGAAGCCGATGGCCCGTCGCGGTCGCATCCGGCATCCTGGCGGGCGGTCTTCTGCTCGCCCCGAGCATGGCGACTGCAGCGAGCGGGGGGACGACCCACCCCGAAGCGACGCAGCAATACCGACCTCAGATTCACTACAGCCCTGCTCAGAATTGGATGAATGATCCGAACGGCCTGGTCTACGAGAACGGCGTCTACCACCTCTTCTACCAGTACAACCCGCTCGGAAACACGTGGGGCAACATGAGCTGGGGGCACGCCACCAGCACCGATCTGGTCCATTGGCAGGAGCAGCCGCTCGCGATCCCGAACGACGCGGAAGAAGACATCTTCTCGGGCAGTGTTGTGGCAGACGCGGGCAACACCTCCGGATTCGGCAGCGACCAGAATCCGCCGCTCGTGGCGATCTACACGAGCGCGTACAAGGCCGGGCCGCACAATGGTCTTCAGGCGCAGTCGCTCGCGTACAGCACGGATCACGGCCAGACCTGGACCAAGTACGCGAACAATCCCGTGCTCGACCGCGGCTCGGCGAACTTCCGGGATCCGAAAGTGTTCCGGTACACCGGCGCAGCCGGCTCGTACTGGGTCATGACGGCGGTCGAGGCGACCGCGCACCAGGTCGTGCTGTACAAGAGCACCGATCTGAAGACCTGGACGCACCTCAGCGACTTCGGTCCGGCGAACGCGACCGGCGGCGTCTGGGAGACGCCCGATCTCTTCCCCCTGGCGGTTGACGGTGACTCGTCCCGGACCAAGTGGGTGCTGACGGTCGGGATCAACCCCGGCGCCATCTCCGGCGGCTCGGGTGGCCAGTACTTCGTCGGCGACTTCGACGGCACGACATTCACGAGCGATCAGGCGGGCTACACCCCGCCGTCCGGCTCCGGCCTGCAGAACTTCGAGGGCGGGTCGTTCGGATCCTGGACCTCGACCGGCACCGCCTTCGGCACGGGGCCGGCGACCGGCGCCGTGGACGGCCAGCAGACCGTCTCCGGATTCCTCGGCACCGGGTTCGCCAACAGCTTCCATGGTGCGGATGCGACGACGGGCACGCTCACCTCGCCGGAGTTCACGATCACGAATCCGCATCTCAACTTCCTCGTCGGCGGGGGGAAGCACCCGTACGTCCCCGGCAGCGACAACAACGGCGCCGCTCCCGCCGGCGACGTGCTGGCGAGCTTCGACGGCTCCGGATACGACGACTGGACGAGCACCGGCATGGCCTTCGGCACCGCTCCGGCGACGGGTGCGCTGCCGGGACAGCTGGCTGTCAGCGGCTACCTCGGATCCGGTCTGGTGGACAGCTTCGTCGGCGGGGACTCGGCCACCGGGGTGCTCACCTCGCCGAGCTTCCCGATCACCCGCGATCACCTCGACTTCCTCATCGGCGGCGGGAATCATCCGTCGGACAGCCCCGACCCCACTGCGGTCGAGCTCGTCGTGAACGGCCAGGTCGTGGCGTCGGCGACAGGCCGCAACTCCGAGACCCTGAACTGGACCAGCTGGGACGTCAGCGCCTACCGAGGACAGAACGCGACCATCCGCGTCGTCGACGAGAACACCGGCGGCTGGGGCCATATCCTCGCCGACCAGTTCGTGCAGTCGGATCAGGCGGTCTCGACCTTCGAAGACTTCGAAAGCGGGAGCCTTCCGGGATGGACCGGGACGGGCGATCTGGCCGGGATCGCACCCCACAACGAGTCCCTGCCCGGTCAGCAGGGGCAGGCGGCCTTGGACACCTGCGTCGGGGCCTGTGACGCCGCGCAGGGCACCCTGACGTCGCCGGTCTTCACCATCGGCTCCGACTACATCGACTTCCTCATCGCCGGCGGGAATCACCCGCTCTCGAGCCCGAAACCGACGGTGGTGAACCTGCTGGTCGGCGGAAAGGTCGTGGAATCCGCGACCGGCAACAACAGTGCGAACCTGGACTGGACGTCCTGGAATGTCGCATCATTGCGTGGGCAGCAGGCACAGATCCAGATCGTGGACGCGAGCGACAGCGGGTCGTGGGGGCACATCATCGTCGATGACTTCGTGTTCTCCAATCACGCGGCTGCTCCCTACGATCACCAGACCGCGGTCGATCTGATCGTGGACGGAAAGATCGTCAAGAGCACGACCGGCGCCGACTCGGAATCGATGGACTGGGCGTCCTGGGACGTGTCTTCGCTCATCGGGCAGAAGGCGCAGATCCGCCTCGTCGATCAGAACACCGGCGGCTGGGGACACATCCTCGCCGACGAGTTCACGCAATCCGACACCGCGGCCATCGACTCGACGCATCGCGCGAACTGGGTCGATTACGGTCGTGACTTCTATGCCGGAAACTCCTTCAACGATGCGCCGGACGGCAAGCGGATCATGATCGGCTGGATGAACAACTGGGACTACGGCAACGACATCCCCACGACTCCGTGGCGCAGCGCCATGTCGCTGCCGCGGGAGGTCGCCCTGCAGACCGTCGACGGTCACCTCCGGCTCGTTCAGCAGCCGGTCGCGCAGCTGAGCGGCATCGAGGAGCCCACCCGGGCATTCGCGATGCCGGCGGGCGACATCGCCGCAGGCACCACGGTCGTCCCGACCACGACGGGCACGGCCGTGGTGAAGGTCGACCTCACGATCTCGCAGGGCACGGCCTCGCAGTTCGGGGTGATCGTGCGGCGTGCTGCGGACGGATCGGAGGGCACGCCGATCACGTACGACACGGCGACGGGCATGCTCTCGCTGGATCGGCGCGCGTCCGGAGACGTCGGATTCAACGCCTCCTTCGCGTCCGTCGAGCAGACGCCCGTCTCGCTCGCGGATGGGAAGCTGCACCTGCAGCTGTATCTCGACACCTCGTCGGTGGAGGCGTTCGCGCAGGGCGGGATCCGTACGATCACCGACCAGGTCTTCCCGAAAGCGAGCAGCACCGGAATCGCGCTCACGGCCACCGGCGGCACCGCGCATCTGGACAGCCTCACGGTGACTCCGCTGCAGGATGCCATGTGGGGCGCGGATCAGTCGATCGCGTTCCCCGCACCAGCCGATGTGACCTTCGGCGATCCCGACATCGCGCTGAGTGCCACGGCGTCGTCGAGACTGCCGGTGACCTTCACCGCCTCGGGCAGCTGCACGATCGTCAACGGTGCCGCGCATCCGACGGCGGCCGGATCTTGCACCGTCACGGCGCACCAGCAGGGTGACGCGAGCTACAATCCGGCGCCCGACGTGACGCGCACGGTCACGATCGCGCCGTGGACGTTCACCGGGTTCGCGTCGCCGGTCGCGTCCGGCGCGGGAGCGGTCACGGTGATCAACGGCGGATCCACGGTCCCGCTGAAGTTCACGGCGACCGTCCGCGGGGCGGCGATCACCGACGCCGCGGTCCTGCAGGGATCGATCGCGGTGACGCCCGTCTCGTGCACGAGCGGGGAGGCGACGGGAGCCGCCACGACCGTGCCGAGCACCGGGGCGACCGCGTTGCGGTATGACCCCGTGGCGCAGCAGTGGATCGCGAACTGGCGCACGCCGCAGGCATCCGGCCAGTGTTTTGCGGTGGCGCTGACCACGGCGGACGGCTCGACTCTGCGGGCGGGGTTCCGCACGAAGTAGTCCACGGCTGCCCCTCACGGTCCCCGGAACCGTGAGGGGCCGCCCTGGTCTCAGGACGTCGGGTGCCGCCAGTCGCCGATCGCGGCGTCGAGCGCGGTGCGCATGACGTCCCGATCCGGATCCAGGCCCATCCACAGGTTGAGGTTGATCGCGGCCTGATTCGCCAGCATCGCGCGACCGTCCAGGGTCGCCGCGCCCTGCGCGCGCGCCTCCCGGAGCAGCATCGTGTCCGGCGGGTTCGGGATCACGTCGCACACCAGCATGGTGGGCAGGATGCTTTCGGCGACGAGATCGACTCGCGCGTCCGTGTCGGGGGCGAGTCCGATCGACGTGCCGTTCACCACGACGTCCGTGTCGGCGGGGATCGGGAAGGATCCGTCCCAGGCGACCGCGATCGCCTCGGCGGCGGAGTTCTCACGCACGATCGCGGCGATCTCCTCCGCGCGCTCGACCGTGCGGTTCACGATCGTGAGCCGTGCGACCCCGGCGAGCGCCAGCTCGACCGCGATCGCGCGAGCGGCGCCACCCGCGCCGAACAGGACGACGCGCAGCCCCTGCGGATCCCGCCGCTCGCGCAGCGCCTGGACGAAACCCTGTCCGTCGGTGTTGTTGCCGATCAGAGCGCCGGGGGTGATCTGCACGCAGTTCACCGCGCCGATGAGGGCGGCCGACGGGGCGAGTCCGTCGAGGAGCGGGATCACGGCCTGCTTGTTGGGCAGTGACAGGTTGAACCCGATCCAGCCCATGGCGATCGCGCCGCGCACGGCGTCGGGCAGGTGCTCGGGCGGGACGTCGCAGTTCACGAACCGGGCGAGCACGCCGTGGTGCCGGTAGGCGGCCTCGACCATCGCGCCGGTCGGGTTGCCGCCCGCGGGCGATGAGAACGATCCGGTCAGCGCCGGCATCAGCGGGGTGGGATCTGGCATGGTCTGTGCTCCTGTCGGGAGGGGGCGATGGGCGAGGGGAGGTGTGCTCTCGGGGATCATTCGGGCCTCGGGTGTTCTCGTCGGCGGCCGGCTCAGGCCGCGATGTCGGATTCGGCCACCACGCGCAGCGCCTGCGCCGCGATCGTGAGGGCGGGGTTCATCGCCGCGCTGGACGGGAAGAACCCCCCGTCGATGACCCACAGGTTCGCCACGTCGTGCGCGCGGCAGTAGCCGTCCAGCACCGAGCGGGACGGATCCTGCCCGGCCACGACCGTGCCGCACATGTGGCTGTTCATCTCGATCCCGAACCACTGCGTGCCGATGATCTGGTAGCCGACCCGGTGCAGGAGGCGCTTGGCGGACTTCATCGTGCGCCGGTGCGCGGCGACGCCGAGCGCGGTGCGGTGCGTGACGATCCGGCCGCTCGCGTCGAGGGTGACCCGGTTTTCGGGGGACGGGAGATCCTCGCTCATCACGAGCCACTCCACGCTGCGCTTGGCGAACTCGTCGAGCGCGAACCGCGGCGCGTACGGCGCCTCGAGCTTCATCATCGAACCCTGCACCTTACCGACCAGCTGCATCACGCCGCCGGGCTTGCCGTCGCCGCCGTCGTGATACCAGTCGTTCACAGAGAGCGTCTTCTGGAACACGACGTCGTTGCGCCGGGTGGCGTCGAACGCGGCGATGTGCGCGTTGTTGTGCATCATGTAGTTCCGCCCGACCTGGCCGGACGAGTTCGCGAGCCCGTCGGGATGCTTCGAGTCCGCCGAGCGCAGCAGCAGAGCCGCCGAGTTCACGGCGCCGGCCGCGACCACGAACTTCGCCGCGGTGATCCGCACCTCGCCGTCTGCGCCTTCGCCGACGGCCAGGACGATTCGCGCGCCGGACGGATCCGTCTCGAGCCGGTCGATCCGCACGCCGGTGAGCAGGCGCACGTTGCCGGTCTCCAGCGCCGGGTCCACCGCGCAGGTCTCCGCATCGCTCTTGGCGCCGACGAGGCACGGGAAGCCGTCGCACGTGCCGCAGCGGATGCACAGTCCGCGCGGCCTCAGGTCGATGCCCATCGCGTTGGCCGCGGGGGAGGCGCCCTGCGCACGCAGACGCTCGGCGAGGTCGGCGATGTACGGTTCGTGCTCGACTGCAGGGTAGGGGTACGGGCCGCTGCGCCAGGGCTCGGTGGGATCCTGCCCGGTGGTGCCGTGCACGTGGAGCAGGTCTTCCGCCGCGGCGTAGTACGGCTCGATGTCGGCGTAGCGGAACGGCCAGGCGGGCGAGACGCCGTCATCGTGCTGGGCGGCTTCGAAGTCGCTCTCCCGGAACCGGGGAAGGCTCGCACCGTAGACCTTCGTGCTGCCGCCGACGACGTAGTGCACCCCGGGCTTGTACGCACGGCCATTGTGATCCAGCCAGGTCTCCGCGGGCTTGTAGCGGCGCTTCAGGAACACCTCCTCGGGCGACCAGTTCTGCGGCTCGCGGCGGATGCGCTCGCCGCGTTCCACGAGCAGCACGTCGAGACCCTTCCGGGCCAGGGCCAATGCGGTCATGCCGCCGCCCATGCCTGATCCGATGACGACGCAGTCGGCCGTGATGTTCATGCAGAGGATCCCTTCGAATGTGTATCGAAGGAATTCTCTGCCGTACATAGCCTGGAATTCAAGGATCTAGACTGCTTCTGTCATGTGAATGGTTAACACGTGGAGGAGTCGTCCATCATGCCAAGGCCCGCTTCCGACGCGTCGCTGCTCTCGCTCGCGCGCGCCCTCGACCTCTCCACGGCGACGGTGTCGAACGCCTTCAACCGGCCCGAACGGGTCGGTGCGGCCACGCTCGAGCGGATCCTCGCCGAGGCGGAGCGGATCGGCTACTCCGGCCCCGATCTCGCCGCGCGGCAGCTGCGCCGCGGCCGGGCGGACGCGATCGGACTGGTGCTCACCGACGCGCTGCCGTTCGCCTTCGAGGACCATGCAGCGGTCGGATTCCTCGCGGGGGTCGCGCAGACGTGCGAGGAGACCGGGCGGAGCCTGGTGATGCTGCCGTCGGGCTCGGGCTCGGGCTCGGGATCGAGCTCGGGATCGGGCTCGGTCCGCTCGGTCGGAGCGGCGACCCCGCTGCGCGGCGCGGCCTCCGTCCCGCCGCTCGGCACCGTCGCGATCGACGGGGTGATCGTGTACTCCGTCGGCGACAGAGAGCCGGTGCTCGCTGCGGCCCAAGCGCGGCGGATCCCGATCGTCGTGGTGGATCAGCCGCACGCCGGTCCGGCCTGGGACTGGGTCGGGATCGACGATCGCGCGGTCGGCGTCACGGTGGGGGAGCATCTCGCGCAGCTCGGGCATGAGCGGGTCGGCGTGATCGCGCCACGGCTCAGCCAGGCGCGGCGGAACGGGCCCGTGCCGCGCGACGCGGTGCCCGACTACGCGGTGCTGCGCGCCCGGATCGAGGGACTGCGTGCGGGGCTGGCCGCGCACGGGTCTGCGGCGGAGGTGACGATCGAGGAGCGCACGATCTCCAGCGAGCAGGCCGGGGCCGCCGGGTTCGCGGCGCTGATGGCCCGGCACCCCGCGCTCACCGCCGTGTTCTGCCTGTCGGATGAGCTCGCTCTGGGAGCGCTTGCGCGCGCCGCCGAGCTCGGCATCGACGTGCCGGGCCGGGTCAGCATCGTCGGGGTGGACGACATCGAGCGCGCGGAAGCTGTCGGGCTCACCACGATCGAGCAGCCGCTGCAGGCGAAGGGCGCGGTGGCCGGGCGGCTGCTGATGGCCAGGATCGACGAGCGGCTCGCGGGCGGCAGGCCGGGCCCGGCGCAGGCGCGCGTGCTCCCGACGACCCTGCACGTGCGGTCCACCACGGCCCCGCCGAGCTGAGCCGCCGTCGTCCGGGCGCAGCCGTCCCGCGCCCGCGCCGTGGTGAGCCGCCGTCGGCGTGTCGCGGCGTGCAGGACCGCCCGGCTCAGGCGCCGATCGGGACGATCAGGTCGGCGTGCATGCGCCGTGCGCGGATCCGCTCCGCGTTGGGCTCATCGACCTGCGCGACCCACGCCTCCGCGGCATCGCGAGACTTTCCGAACGCGACATGACGCGCCACCAGGCGATCCCGGCGAAGCTCGCCGGGCACGTCGGCGTACCAGATCTCTGCCGCCACCTCTCGCACGAGCGACCACGGCTCCTCCTCGTCGAGCAGGTAGTTGCCCTCGGTGAGGATCAGCGCCGGCCCCGGCGGGATCACGCGATCCGCCGCGATCGGCTGCTCCAGCGTGCGCTCGAAGCCGGGAATGTAGACCGGATGCCCGGGCTCGGCGAGCACGCGCCGGAGCGCGGCGAGATAGCCCCAGCCGTCGAACGTCTCGATGGCGCCCTTGTGCGCGCGCAGGCCGAGGGCGTCGAGGCTGCCGTCGCCCAGGTGGAAGCCGTCCATCGGCAGCCATGCGACCGGCACGCGGCGGGCGGTGAGCGCCTCGATCAGGGCGGTGGTCAGGGTGGTCTTGCCGGCACCGGGTTCGCCCGCGATGCCGAGCACGACGCGATCCGCCCTCCCCGCCAGCGCCACGGCGCGGTCGACGACGGCCTCATCCAGAATCTGCACGTTCGCACTTTACGCGGGGCGGCAGCGGCCCGGTGCGCTCGGTGACGCCGCCTATGGCGGCATCCGGTCTCGTACGGCTCGTCCGACGGCGCGACCGGAGCGCGGATCCGTACCCCAGGAGCCGCGTGCCCCAGGTGCCGCGAGAAACCAGATCCTGCGTGAGACACCAGGTCTGAGAGTGTGTCTCGTGCAGGATGTGGTTTCTCACGGCGGACGCCGTGCCCGGATCAGCCCGCGAGCAGCTCCAGGGTCTGGGTGCGGCCGGGGGTGCGATCCGGATCCTCGGCCGAGAAGGATCCCGCGACCGGGGAGATCATGATCTCGTCGACGGCGTGCTGCGCGGCGAAGGCGGCGAGGGACGCGCGCACGGTCGCCGCGTCGCCGACGAACCAGTTCGCCTTCGCCGCGGCGTGGATCTGCTCCTCCTGCGGATCGGGGTTTGCAGCGAGGGCGGCGCGGGCCTGCTCCACGGTCTCGAGTGCGGTGAGCGGACGGTTCAGCCGCAGCCGGGCCATCATGCGCAGCTGCGGGATCGCGCGCTCCTCGGCCTCCTCGGCGGTGGGAGCGGCGACGACGTTCGCGGTGAGGAACGTGCGCGGCGCGGGGTGCGCCTCGCTCGGCCGGAACCCGGAACGGTACAGCGACAGCGCGCGCTCCAGCCCCTGTCCGGAGAAGTGGTTCGCGAACACGTACGGCAGGCCGAGGGAGGCGGCGAGCTGCGCGGAGTAGTCGCTGGATCCGAGCAGCCACACCTCCGGGGCGCCGGTCGCGGCAGGCGTGGAGCGCACGGCGTACTCCCCGCCCGAGGTGAACTGCACGGTCGCGCCGTCGGGCTGCAGCATCAGTGCGATGTCCTGCACGTGGTCGGGGAAGCGCTCGACGTCGCCGACGGTGCCCGAGGCCCGCAGCAACTGGGTGATCACCGGATCGCTGCCCGGGGCGCGTCCGATGCCGAGGTCGATGCGTCCGGGGGCGAGGGCCTCGAGCGCGGCGAACTGCTCCGCCACGATGAGCGGCGCGTGGTTCGGCAGCATGACACCGCCGGATCCGACCCGGATGCGCTGTGTACGTGCGGCGGCCGCGGCGATCAGCACCGGCGGGGTGGTCGAGGCCACCGCAGGCATGTTGTGGTGCTCGGCGAACCAGTAGCGCCGGTAGCCGAGTTCATCGGCCACTGCGGCGAGGGCGAGCGACGCCGACACCGCCTGCGCGCTGGTCTGGCCGGTGCGGACCGGGACGAGGTCGAGGACGGAGAGCGCGAGATCAGACATCCTTCGTGCCAACACGGACGGACGCCGGGGCATTCCGGATCGGGCCGGCCCGGCCCCGCCCTTGACTCCAACCCGGCCCCGGCGTAGGCCGGAGGAATGCACGGTTTCCAGGATCGCGTGGATGCGGGGCGCCGACTCGCCGCGCGGCTGGTGGCGGATCCGCCTCCGGATGCCGTGGTGCTCGGACTGCCGCGGGGCGGGGTCCCCGTAGCGGCCGAGGTGGCGCGCGCACTCGGCGCCCCGCTGGACGTGCTGGTCGTGCGCAAGGTCGGCGTGCCCTGGCACGAGGAGCTCGCCATGGGCGCGGTCGGCGAGGAAGGCGCGACGGTCAGGAACCCCGACGTCGTGCGCGACTCCGGGGTGGACGAGCACACGCTGCGGGCCGCGGAGCGCCGCGAGCGGATCGAGGTGGAGCGGCGCGCAGGGCTGTTCCGCGGCGGACGCGCGCCCGCGTCGCTCGCCGGGCGGACCGCGCTGATCGTCGACGACGGGATCGCCACCGGAGCCACCGTGCGCGCGGCCTGCGCGATCGCTCGTGCGCGCGGCGCCGCGCGCGTCGTGGTCGCGGTCCCCGTCGGGCCGCCGGACGCGCTGGCGGCGCTCCGCGGCGGAGCGGATCCGGATGCCGACGAGGTCATCTGCCTGGAGGCGCCGGACGGATTCATGTCGGTGGGGATGCACTACGTCGACTTCCGGCAGACGTCCGACGCGGAGGTCGTGGCGCTGCTCGCCGAGGTCCGGTGAGCGTCGGTCCGGTGCGTTCCCCGGTCCGCCTCCCCGAACCCGGCCGCACCCGCCCGATACCCTGGCCGCATGGATCCCGAGATCTTCTACGTGCTGGTCGGATCGGTCATCGTCGCGGCGATCGCGCGGCGTCGGGGGTGGCCGGCGCCGCTGCTTGTCACGGTCGTGGCGCTCGCGGTCTCGTTCATCCCGGCCGTGCCGAACCTGCGGATCGACGGGCACGTGCTGCTGAACCTCGTGCTGCCGCCGCTGCTGTACTCGGCGTCGCTCGACGTGTCGTTCGTGAGCTTCCGCCGCAGCATGCCGCAGATCCGGCGACTCGGGATCGGCCTGGTCGTCGTGACCACGGCCGCGGTCGGCGTCGTCGCCTGGCTCATCATGCCGTCGCTGACCCTGCCCGGAGCCCTGCTGCTCGGCGCGATCGTGGCTCCGCCCGACGCGGTCTCGGCCGCCGCGATCGGGCGCAGGCTCGGTCTGCCGCGCCGGGTGATGACGGTGCTCTCGGGCGAGAGCCTGATCAACGACGCGACCTCGCTCACGTTGTACCGGGTGTTCGCGGTGATCGTGGCGGGCACCGCGACCATCACCCTCGGCGGCGGCATCTGGCAGTTCGTCGTCGCAGTCGTCGTCGGCGTCGGGATCGGCGTGGTCGCCGGCTTCGGGATGCACCACCTGCGCATGCGGATCTCGGATCCGGTCGTCATCGGCACCTTCGGGCTGCTCGCGCCGTTCGGGGTGTACGCGATCACCGAGCACCTGGACGGATCCGGGGTGCTCGCGGTCGTCGCGATGGGGCTGGTGGTGGGCTACAACGCTCCGCGCACGAGCTACTCCACGCGCATGCAGGAGGTGCCGATCTGGCTGTCGGCGGACTTCCTGCTGGAGTCGTTCGTGTTCGCGTACATCGGCCTGCAGCTGCCGCCGGTGATCGCGGAGCTCGGTGGCACGCACGTCGCGGGCGTGCTGTGGCTGTCGGCGGCGGTGCTGCTCGTCGTACTGCTGGTGCGGCCGCTGTTCGTGTACCCGGCATCGGCGTGGGGAGTGTTCTGGTCGCGGCTCCGGCTGCGCCAGTTCGAGCGCGCGGTGGCATCGGGGCAGCTCGCGCAGCGCATGCAGGCGGTCGAGGACAAGCGCCGACGCCGGGGCTGGTCGGTCAGGAGGCCGAGTGAGGAGCAGCTGCGCGAACGGCTCCGCGAGTCGCAGCTGAGCTGGCGCGACAACGCGGTGATCTCGTGGGCGGGCATGCGCGGGGTCGTCACGCTGGCGACCGCGCTCGCCGCAGCGGATCTGGCGGGGCTCGACGCCGACGCCGCGCACGCGATCGTCGTGGTCGCCTTCCTCGTCACGGTGGCGACGCTGCTGCTGCAGGGGCTGACCCTGCCGATCCTGATCCGGGGCCTCGGCGTCGCCGACGTGACCGACGAGGAGGAAGAGGATCGCCGTCAGCTCGCCCAGGCGCGTGCGCGCACGCGCGAGGCCGGCAAGGCTTTCATCCTTGCGAAGCGCACGGCCTGGGAGCAGAAGCACGGGCCCGAGGGGCTCGCCGGATTCGACCGGTTCGTGCAGCGCTTCACCCGGATCGAACGCGACACGACCCAGGCGCGGGACGAGGCGCACGCGCCGCGGCCGAGCAGGGAAGAGCTGATCGGCCTGTCGAAGGGGTGGCTCCAGGTGCGCCGCGACGTGCTGATCGCCGAACGCGACGCCGGCGAGCTCAACGAGGAGGTGATGCGCGAGCTCATCACCGCGATGGACGCCGAGGAGCTCGCCCTCGACACCCGCCTCGCGACCGGGCCGGGGGAGCGCTGAGGTCGGCGGGAGGAGCCGGCGGATCCGATCCCGGCAGATCCGGTTCTGGGGGGACCGGGCCTGGGCTCGGGCGAAATCTCGCGGGGATGGAATTCGCCGCTGAGAGGGGCCGGGAAGGAGCGGGTTTCATCTTCGGCGGGCGGTCCCGTTCTCGCGGGGATGGTTTTCGCTGCCGGGAGTGCTGCGGGAGCGGCGTCTTCCCCCTCCGAGCGGGCGGGCTCCGCGGTGCGCGGCATTTTCGACAGTGCATCCCGAACTGGGATGCACTGGCGTAGACTCAGGGGATGAGCACTCAGATCGCCGTGCGTCTGCCGGATCCGGTCGTCGCGTTCCTCGACCGCGAGGTCGCCGCGGGGCGCGTCAGCAGTCGCGCCGAGCTGGTGGCGTCGGCGCTGGAACGGGAGATGCGCCGCATGCTCGCCGAACGCGATGTGGAGATCCTGCGCCGCGACGGCGCCGCCGACGATCTGGATGGCCTCGTCGAGTGGATTGCGAACAACACGGAGATCTCGGACTGATGCGGGAGATCTGCCTCGCCCGGCTCGACAAGACCCGGCCGGTGCTGGTGCTCACGCGCGAGGCCGCGCGACCCGCCATGACGAAGGTCACGGTCGCGCCGATCACTTCGACGGTCAAGGGGCTCAGCAGCGAGCTACCGCTCGGGCCGCGCAACGGGCTCGACCACGACTGCGCGGTGTCGCTCGACAACGTGCTGACGATCCCGGCGGATCGGCTGGGACGGACGATCGGCTTCCTCAGCGACGATCAAGAGCGTCTGCTCGCCCACGCGCTGGTGCTGGCCTACGACCTCGAGATCCCGCTGATGGACTCCTGATCTGCGCGTGTCCCGTCCCCCGGGGTCGTTGAGCGAGGACGGAGCGCAACGACGACCGAGACGACACGCGCCGCACACGACGAGGCCCTCGGATCCAGCGATCGGATCCGAGGGCCTCAGGTCGTGCGGGCAGGTCAGCGCACCGCGGCGGTCTCCGTCGCGTCGGCGGATCCGGCCGCCGCGGCGGCATCGTCCGGCGAGCCGGTGGTGGCTGCGTCAGCGGATCCGACCGCGGCCTCGTCGGAGGCGGACTCGACGGACTCGGGTGCCTCGTCCTCGATGTCCTCGGCGAACGGCAGGCCGCCCCGCGGAGCGTTGTAGAGGTCGAGGTCGAGGATCCCCTCGCGCTTGGCGACGATCGTCGGGACCAGGGCCTGACCCGCGACGTTGACCGCGGTGCGGCCCATGTCGAGGATCGGGTCGATCGCGAGCAGCAGGCCGACGCCCTCGAGCGGCAGGCCCAGGGTCGACAGGGTGAGGGTCAGCATCACGATCGCGCCGGTGGTGCCGGCGGTCGCGGCGGATCCGACCACCGAGACGATGACGATCAGCAGGTACTGCATGATGCTCAGGTCGATGTGGAAGAACTGGGCGACGAAGATCGCGGCCAGGGCCGGGTAGATCGCGGCGCAGCCGTCCATCTTCGTGGTGGCGCCGAGCGGCACGGCGAACGAGGCGTAGCCGCGCGGCACGCCGAGGTTGCGCTCGGTCACGCGCTCGGTGAGCGGGAGCGTGCCGATCGAGCTGCGGCTCACGAAGCCGAGCTGCACCGCGGGCCACACACCCGTGAAGTACTGCTTGACCGACAGGCCGTGCGACTTCACCAGGATCGGGTAGACGACGAACATCACGATCGCGAGGCCGAGGTAGATCGCGCCGGTGAACCACGCGAGCGAGGTGAGCTTGTCCCAGCCGTAGTTGATGACCGCGGATCCGATCAGGCCGAAGGTGCCGAGCGGGGCGATCCGGATGATCCACCACAGCACGCGCTGGATGACCTTGAGCAGCGACTCGGTGAAGACGAGGAACGGCTCGGCCCTGCGGCCGGCCTTGAGGGCGGCGATGCCGACGACCGCGGCGACCACGATGACCTGCAGAACGTTGAAGTTCACCGTCGAGGTGATGGCGCCGCCCGCCGTCGGGTCCGCGGCGCTCGAGACGCCGATGCCGAGGAAGTTCTGCGGGATCAGGCCGAGCAGGAAGTTCCACCAGGTGCCGACCGTGGGCGGAGCGCCCTTCACGAGGTCGGTGCCCGCATGCGCGCCCGGCTGGATCGTCACGCCGAGCACGATGCCGATGGAGACGGCGATGAACGCGGTGATCGCGAACCAGAGGATGGTCTGGCCGGCCAGGCGTGCGGCGTTCTGCACGCGGCGCAGGTTCGAGATGCTCGCGACGATCGCGGTGAAGATGAGCGGGACCACGGCCGCGCGCAGCAGCGTGACGTAGGATCCGCCGATCTTGCCGAGCGTGTCCGAGAGCACGGTCGGGTTGTCATGCGTGGCGCCCAGCTGGCGGCCGATGAGGCCCGCGGCGATGCCGAGCACGAGCGCGGCGAGGATCTGGAAGCCGAACGACGTCAGCAGTTTGCGAACGGGGCCGCGCGTGTCCGGCGCCTTCGGGCGCCGCGCGGTGGGGGTGGTGGTGCTCATGGAGACTCCAAGTCGATGCGCACCGAGATGCGCCGGAGAGGGGCGGCGCGAAGATGCGCCGGATTCTTCAACGCTATGCGTCCGCTGATATTCCGGTCCGGTCCGTGACGCGGGATGACGGCCGCCGGATCCGCCCTCTCCGGGGTCGTCGAGCGAGGACGGAGCGCAGCGACGACCGAGACCAACGGCGGCCCCGTCGGAACCGCCGACTCGTTCCGCGGGTCACTGCCCGGGGTCGAACCAGCGCAGCCCCGGGAATCGGGCGAATCCGCGATCGCGGGTGGCGAGACGCGCGCCATTGGCGATGCAGAGCGCGGCGATGTAGGCGTCGGGGACGAGGTTGCCACGGATCGCGTGGTCTGTGGCCGTCAGCTCTTCGAACGCATCCCACGCGGCCGCGCCGGTGGGCAGCCAGCCGGTCCGCGGCGAATCGACCAGATGCCGCACGAACGAGACGGCCGCGGCCGCAGGAGCGGGATCCTCAAAGATTCGCGGGTGTGTCACGATACGGACGAAGCCGCTGACGATCGTGTCGGCGAGTCCGATGTGGTCGGTGGCCACCGCCTCGTTGAGCCATGCGCGGTAGACATCGTGCGCGGGGGAATCGGTGCGGAAGGCGTAGACGAGGATGTTGACGTCGGGAACCAGCACCGTCACGCGCTCCGGTCGAGGATGTCCCAGAGGGCGTCTTTGTCATCGAGATCGATGAGGGCGCCCGGCGTCTTCGGGGTGAACGTCGGCAGCGGCACTCGGGCTGCGTGCAGACCTTCTTTGTCGAGCCGGTCGCGCAGTGCCTCCTCGATGAAGCTCGTCAATGTGATGCCGTCGGCGGCGGCACGTTGCTTCGCCGCCTGCGCGAGGGCGTCGGGAAGATTGAGGGTGGTACGCATGCAGATCAGCATACTCCAGTACACAGACGTCTGCATCACCTGTCGCCACGGGGTCGCCCGCAGGGACAACCGCGTTTCGTCTCGGCCGTCGCGACCCCAATACTTCCTCGGGGTCGTTGAGCGAGAAGCGACGAAGGAGCAGCGAGACGAAACGCGGGCCTCCGCCCGGCTCGGCCAGCGCCGCGCTCGGTGCTGTCAATCGAAGACAGCCGTCGGGATCCCGAGCGCCGCCCACGCGCGCAGCAGTGTGCGGTCACTGGAGACGGCGACGAAGTCGGGTGTGTCCAGGGCCAGCGCGGTGGCGCAGTGGATCGCGTCGTACCCGCGAAGGCCCTGCGTGGCGGTGAGTTCCGCCGCATGGCGGACGATCGCCTCCGAAGGGAAGACGTGAGCCATCGCGGCCCAACGGCCGTGCAAGCTCTCCAGTGCCGCCCGGCGGCGGGCGTCGTCGATGCGTCCCCTCCGCTGCGCGAGCGCCAACGCCGCATGCACCTCCACGAGCGTGAGGGATGACGTCGCAACGAGATCCGCGGCGTCCCACAGCGTGGCGCACTGCGCGCTCGTGGGCTTGGCGATGATCAACGGCACCACGGCCGATGTGTCGAAATAGGCGAGCACTCAGTACCTGCCGGAGCTCTCCGCGACCAGGTCGCTCACGAGTCCATCGACCCTGATCGGCGCCGGGTAGTCGGTGCGTCGCGGAGCCGTGGGCATCGTGGCGAGGCCGGCGCGCACGAGGGCCTCGATGCCCGATTCTGCACTGATCGGCACGATGCGGGCGATCGGGTGACCGTGGTCGGTGACGACGATCTCATCGCCCCCGCGCACCCCGGCGAGGTGACGGCTGAGCCCGTCGCGAAGTTCACGGATCCCGATTGTGGCGATAGTCATGATTGATTATAGCCACAATCTCGGTCCCTGAGCCTGCCGACGGGCCACAGCCCGCGAGACATCGCTTTTTGCATGAGACACCACACCAGCTGCGATGTCTCATGCAGAATCTGGTGTCTCACCCGGCCGACCCCGGACGATCGCTGAGGCTCAGCGACCGCCCGATGCGATCCTCTCCGCCGCCTCGCGGGAGTGCAGCACATCGCCGATGAACAGGTCGTAGATGACCACGCCGATCACGCCACCGATCAGTGGCCCCACGATCGGAACCCAGAAGTACCACGAGAAGGATCCGTCGACAGTGCCGGGCATCGCGACCTGCCCCCAGCCGGCCAGCCAGGCGAACAGACGCGGGCCGAGATCACGGGCCGGGTTGATCGCGTAGCCGGCGTTGGCGCCGTAGGAGATGCCGATCGCGGCGATCGCGAGGCCGACCATCAGCGGGGCGAGGTGCTTGGCGAACCCGCCCATGTTGCGTTCGTCGACGATGGCGGCGATGAGCATGAGCAGGAACATCGTGCCGACGATCTGGTCGAGGAACGGACCCCAGTTGTTGCCGCCGAAGTAGGGAGCGGGGAACGTCGCGAAGATCGAGAACGTCGCGAGTCCGCCGGACGCGTCGCGTGCGGTCTTCGATGCTTTGTTGAAGGCGTCGATCGCCTCGAAATACACCGCATAGACGAGCGCCGCTCCGGCGAATGCACCGGTCAGCTGGGCCGCCCAGTAGGGCAGCACCTTCTTCCATGGGAACTTGCGCCGCACGGCGAAGGCGAGCGTGACGGCCGGATTCAGGTGGGCGCCGCTGACGCCGCCGGCGATGTAGATCGCGAAGGTGACGGCGAAGGCCCAGCCCCAGGCGATGAGCAGCCAGTCGCCGGCGGCGAGGAAGATGGTCGTCGGTGTCTGGGCGCGACCGGATCCGGGCAGCGCCGCGACAGCCATGGCGACGACGCCGTCTCCGAACGCGAGGATGATGAAGGTTCCGAGGAACTCGGCGAGGAGTTCTCCCCACGTCCCTCCCAGTCGCTTCAGTGGAGCTCCGGTCCGCAATGCGTTTCGAATCGGGGTGATGGTGCTCACGATGACCTCCTTCGATCGTCGGCAACGACCATTGCGCGGGTCGCGGTGGTCAGCCAACGCCCACTTCTCGCTTTACCACTCCCCGAAGGGTTGCGCAATGGGGGCAATCCAGAGCATCCGCCCGGCACGTCCGAGGTGTCTGCGCTTCGGCGGCGGATCCTGACCGATCGACCCGGATCCGCTACCCGCGGTCGTCGACGTCCGTCATCGCGGTGAGGATCGCGAGCAGCCGCTCGGTGGCGCGCTGGAGGCGCTTCTTCACGGTCTCCTCGCTCGCGCCGAGCTCGGCCGCGATCTCGGCGTTGCGCAGTTCGCGCAGGTGGCGCAGCTCGATGAGGTGCGGGTCGTCCGGATACGCCTCGGCGAGCCGGGCGAGCGCGGTCCGCAGCAGCAGCGCGTGATGCGTCTGCGCCGACGGAGTGCGCAGGTCGACGAAGGCGTCGGCGAGCACGGCCTCGGCCTCGGCGTCGTCCTCGGGCAGGGCGGCCGCGCGGGGGCGGACCCGCCGCCGGCGCAGCGCGTCGACGACCGCCGAAGAGGCGACGGTCGACATCCAGGCGGCGATGCTCTCGGGTGCGCGGCCGTGGGTCCACGCCTGGTGATACCTGGACCAGACGTCCGTCGTGAGGTCCTGCAGATCCTCTCGGCTGAACATATCGGCGTACTCGCGCGACCGCCGGCCCACCGCACGCTTGGCGGCTTGGTAGATCGGATCGGATCGCACGGCGGGCTGGGTGAGGTTCCGTTCGTGATTGGCCACTTCCGCCTCCGATGTCCCCTGCACGGTGGGCCGTGCGTCTTCATTATCAGGTGCCGCATCCGGCGCCGCAGAGAGGAGCACATCATGGACATCATCACCGTCCGCCGGGACGACTTCATCGAGGCCGTCGCGCGCAATCGGGAAGGGCATCGCGCGGCGTTCGACCAGGCGCTGGAGGGCTACCGTCGGCGCCTCATCGCCGAGTTGGAACGGCGCCTGCGTCACGTGGCGCAGGGGCGCCGGGTCGACCAGTACCTCGGTCTGCCCGAGCCCGAGGACCACACCGACGATTACGACCGGGTGCTCGCGATGGCGCGCATGTCGGTCGACGACGAGCTCGAACTCAGCGAGCATGAGTTCGGGATGTACGTGATGGATCAGTGGTCGTGGAAGAACGCGTTCGCCGAGACCACGGTCATGTACGGCGGTCTGCGATGAGCCGGCCGCAGCTGGAGCGGGCGAACGCCGACTTCGTGACGGAGTTCCTCGCCGTCGGCGGAGATCTGCCGCGCGACATCGAGTGCGCGGTCGCCGACGCGGTCGAGCTCGTGCGGGTCGGCGGTGTCGGGTACGTGCTGGACTGCCGGATCGAGGCCGAGGAGGAGCTCTGGAGCTGCGTTCCCGGCGTCGAGTACCGCTGGGACGGCATCGACGACGCCGGTCAGCGGGTGCCGGGCGAGTGGTTCGAGCGGATCACCGACGGCACGCACGCCGCCATCGCCGCGGGCGGGGTGGTGCTGACGCACTGCCACATGGGCGTCAACCGCGGCCCGAGCGCGGGCTTCGCGGTGCTGCTGCGCGAGGGCTGGGACGCGGTCGAGGCGCTCACCGCGATCCGAGACGCGAGGCCGGTCGCGGTCATGGCGTACGCGGAGGATGCAGTCGCGTGGAACCTCGACCGCATCGGGGCGCCCGCCGCGGTACGGACGGAGACGCGGGCTCGGGTGCGTCGCTGGCGCGCGGCGAATCCGCTGCCGATGGCGCGGGCGATCCGGCTGGCGAGCTGATGGGTGGCCGGGGCGGGCGACACGGTCGCTGAGCCTGTCGAAGCGCCCGAGGACAGGTCGCCCGCGTCAGCCGCCCCGACCGGATCGGATCCGCCTCACTTGCCCATGCAGGTGGGCAGCGACTGCTGCACGATCTGCGTGGTGAGGGTCTTGTCGGCCTCGTTGGACTGCTTGTCCTCGCCCTTCGCGATGTAGTTCAGGGTGGTGTCGGACAGCTTCGAGGCGACCAGGTCCTTCGCCACGCACTTCGCGACGTCCTTCGTGAAGTTGGTGCTGCCGGCGCCGTCGTGCAGCACCTTGTAGAGGCCGTCGGCGACCTGGTCGGTGCTGGGACGGCTGGATCCTCCGCCCGAGCAGGCGGCGAGCCCGATGGCGAGGGCGATGGCGGGGATCGCCATGAGCAGGCGGGTGGTGCGCGGTTTCCGGTCGATGTTCATGGAGTCCACGCTAAGCGCGCTCACAGGAGGTTGATAGGCGATCCGGGGGCGTGGTGCGGATCCGGGGTGCCGGGCGCTGGGGTTGTCGAAGCGCCTGAGCACTCTCCGGCCGCTGAGCCTGTCGAGGGGCCCGCCACGGCGGTCAGCTCTTGCGACGCCGCCGGTCCGCGTGGGTCACCGGGAACATGTCGAACGTCAGCCCCTCCAGGAAGTACCCCGCCGGCGTTTTCAGAGCCTCCGCGATGCGGACGAGTGACTGAAGGTTCGGCAGCGCCCGCCCGGCTTCGTAGGCGCGGATGTTCGACGAGTCGATCTCGCTGCCGACCGCGAGCTGGTCCTGCGTCATCGTCGACGACTCCCGCGCGCCCTTGATCCGCGCCCCGATATGGGCGGCAGCAGGCGAGGCGACGCGGGGCATCCCTCAAGGGTCCGGAATGTCCGTCACTTGTGCCAGGGTTAACGCACCCGGGTACAAGTACCGAGCCCGGATGAGGGCATGCGCGCCACCCTGCGCTGCTTCGTAGCCGCGCGCGGGAGGACCCCACATCCATGTCACCGACGACTAAGGAAGCCCAACGCGCTGAGCTGCACAAGACCATCTGGCGCATCGCGAACGATCTGCGCGGATCCGTCGACGGGTGGGACTTCAAGACCTATGTGCTCGGCTTGCTGTTCTATCGGTTCATCTCCGAGAACCTCACGGCATACGTCAACAAGGGAGAGCACGAGAACGACGACCTCGAGTTCGACTACGTCACGCTTCCGGACGAGGCCGCTGAGTTCGGTCGTCGAGCGACGGTCGAGGAGAAGGGCTTCTACATCCTGCCGTCCGAGCTGTTCGTCAACGTTCGCGCAGGCGCCGCCACCAACGACAACCTCAACGAGACGCTCGAACAGGTCTTCCGGGACGTCGAAGGATCCGCGCTCGGCACGGCCAGCGAAGACGACTTCAAGGGACTCTTCGACGACCTCGATGTGAACAGCAACAAGCTCGGTGCCACCGTCGCGAAGCGCAACGAAAAGCTCGTGAAGCTGCTCGATGCGATCGGAGATCTTCCGCTCGGCAACCTGCAGGACAATTCGATCGACCTGTTCGGTGACGCTTACGAGTACCTCATGCAGATGTACGCAGCCAACGCCGGCAAGTCAGGCGGCGAGTACTACACGCCTCAAGAAGTGTCCGAACTGCTGGCGCAGATCACTGTGCTCGGCAAGACCGCGGTCAACAAGGTCTATGACCCGGCGTGCGGATCCGGATCGCTGCTGCTGAAGTTCGCGAAGGTGCTCGGCGAGGAGAACGTCCGTCAGGGGTTCTACGGGCAGGAGATCAACCTGACCACGTACAACCTCGCGCGTATGAACATGTTCCTGCACGACATCAACTACGAGAAGTTCGACATCGCGCATGGCGACACGCTTCTGGATCCGATGCACGGGGACGTCGAGCCGTTCGAGGCGATCGTCTCCAACCCGCCGTACTCCGTGAAGTGGGACGGTGACGCGAATCCACTCCTCATCAATGATGAGCGTTTCGCTCCCGCTGGCGTGCTCGCCCCGAAGTCGAAGGCCGACCTCGCCTTCACGATGCACATCTTGAGCTGGCTCGCGGTGAACGGGACTGCGGCGATCGTCGAGTTCCCGGGTGTTCTCTACCGGGGCGGAGCCGAACAGAAGATCCGCAAGTACCTCATCGACAACAACTACGTCGACGCGGTGATTCAGCTGCCGCCGGACCTGTTCTTCGGCACAACGATCGCGACGTGCGTCATCGTGCTGAAGAAGTCCAAGACGGACAATGCGGTGCTGTTCATCGATGGGTCGAAGGAGCTCACCCGGGTTGGCAACAAGAACAAGCTGACGACCGATCACCGGCAGACCATCATCGACGCCTTCGCCGCGCGCAAGAAGGTCGATTACCTGGCAGCCCTCGTCTCGAACGCCGATATCGGCGCGAACGGATACAACATCGCGGTCTCGAGCTACGTCGAGGCCGAGGACACGCGTGAGGTGGTCGACATCACGGAGCTCAACGCCGAGATCGCGCGGATCGTCGCACGTCAGGCGGGGTTGCGGCTGTCGATCGATGCAATCGTCGCGGATCTGGAGGGCGCGAAGTGACGACGGAGATGCCCAATTGGGAGGGCTTCATGATCCCGACGCTCCGGGTGCTGAGCGACGGCGTTGTGCGGACACGACGCGAGCTGTGCCCTCGCGTTGCCGACATCGTGGGCCTCAGCGATGACGACAGGAAGATCACGCTGTCGTCGGGGCAGAAACTCTATGAGAACCGCATCGGCTGGGGGCTGTCGTTCCTCGCGAACGTCGGCGCATTCGAGCGCCCCGCACGGGGGCACTACACGATCACCGACGCGGGGCGGCAAGTTCTCGCGCAGTTTCCCGACGGTGTGGCGGAACAAGACATCAAGGCACTGGGAGCGGACCCGTCCTCGGCGATCCGCGAGTATGCGTCGACGGCGCCACGCAAGCGGCCCGAGTCGGCCGACGCTCCGGTACAGGAATCATCCAAGACACCCGTCGAACAGGTCGAGGCGGGTATCGACCGGATCAACGCTGACGTCTCTTCGGAGCTGCTCTCCCGCCTCCGCGATAAGGAGCCTGAATTCTTCGAGCGCGCAGTTATCGACCTGCTCCTCGCGATGGGTTACGGCGGCGCGAACGGTCGGGGCCTCGTCACGCAGCTGTCGCACGACGGTGGGATCGACGGGGTCGTCGATCAAGACATCCTCGGACTCAGCCGCGTCTACGTGCAGGCCAAGCGCTACGCCGCCACGAACTCTGTGCAGGCGCCGGAGGTGCGCGGCTTTCTCGGCGCCGTGCACGGCCAGGCGAATAGTGGCGTCTTCATCACGACCAGCCGCTTCAGCCAAGGTGCCCACGATGTGGTGCGGACGTCGCCGACGCGCATCGTCCTCATCGACGGCGATGAGCTCACCAAACTCATGATCAGGTTCAAGGTCGGCACGCAGGTGCGCAAGACCCACGAGATCGTTGAGATCGACGAGGACTTCTTCGCATGAGCCGCCTGGATGAGTTGATTGCGGAGTTGTGTCCCGATGGAGTTGAATTTGAGGCTTTAGGTTCTCTCGGAATACGCAACAAAGGCACGCCGATCACGGCTTCGAAGATGAAGTCGCTTGGATTGGTCCCCGGGCCGATTCGGGTGTTCGCGGGAGGGAAGACGGTCGCGGATGTCAGCGAGGATGCTATCCCTGCCAAGGACATAATCCGTGTGCCGAGCATCATTGTGAAGTCGCGCGGGCATATCGATGTGGAATTCTACGCAAAGCCCTTTACCCACAAGTCTGAACTCTGGTCCTACTCGATCACGGAATCGAGAATCGATCAGAAGTTTGTCTACTATTACCTGCTCACAAAAGTGCCGATGCTACAAGAAATGGGCTCTTCGCATTTGGGGGTGTAGGTCGGGGGCGTGCGGCGATTGCCGGATGGGGGTCGAGGTCTTCCAGGATGGAAGTTCTCACACTGACCGTCCGACGGAAGACCTCGACGTGCTCCACGCTACCTTCGCCGCGCCCTGCCTCACCACCTTCTGCCGCCTCGACGAACTCGGCCTCGAGGCCGTCGGCCAGATCCTGGAGCCGGATCGGGCGGTGATCGAGTGCCGTGTCGTCGAGCCGGATCCGTGGTGTCGCAAGTGCGGTGCCGAAGGAGTGCTGCGGGACACGGTGCCCCGTCGGCTCGCGCACGAACCGTTCGGGCACCGGCCCACCACGCTGCTGATCCGGGTGCGCCGCTACCGGTGCGAGAACTGCGGGAAGGTCTGGCGAGAAGACACCACGAAGGCGGCGCCACCGCGGGCAAAGATCTCCCGGGGAGGGCTCGGATGGGCTCTCGCCGGGATCGTGGTCGACCATCTCACCGTGGCGCGTGTCGCTGCAGGGCTGGGGGTGTCCTGGCACACCGCGAACAGCGCGGTCCTCTCCGAAGGCCGCCGGCGGCTGATCGATAACCCGCACCGGTTCGACGGGGTCCGGGTGATCGGTGTCGATGAGCATGTCTGGCGGCACACCCGGTTCGGTGACAAGTACGTCACCGTGATCATCGACCTCACCCCGAACCGCGACAGGACAGGCCCCGCGCGGCTGTTAGACATGGTCGAGGGGCGTTCTAAGGCCGCGTTCAAGCAGTGGCTTGCCGGGCGACCGAAGGTATGGCGGGACGGGATCGAGGTCGTCGCGATGGACGGATTCACCGGCTTCAAGACCGCCGCCGCAGAAGAGCTCCCGAAAGCGGTCGCGGTGATGGACCCGTTCCATGTCGTCCGCCTCGCCGGCGACGCCCTCGACGTCTGCCGCCGCCGCGTCCAGCAGGACCTCCACGGCAGACGCGGGATGAAGAACGACCCCCTCTACAAGGCCCGCCGCACCCTCCACACCGGAACCGGCCTACTCACCGACAAGCAACGCGACCGCCTCGAGGCGCTGTTCGCGGCCGAGGAGCACGTCGAAGTCGAAGCGACCTGGGGCATCTATCAGCGCCTGATCGTCGCCTACCGTGAACCCGACAAGAAGCTCGGGAAGCAGCTCATGCAGGCCGTGATCGACTCCGTCACCGCCGGGGTCCCTGCGGCGCTCGTCGAGGTCTGCAAGCTCGGCCGGACACTGAAGCAACGAGCAGCCGACATCCTCGCGTTCTTCGACCGACCCGGCACCAGCAACGGACCGACCGAAGCGATCAACGGCCGACTGGAACACCTCCGCGGCTCCGCCCTCGGCTTCCGCAACCTCACCAACTACATCGCGCGAAGTCTCCTCGA